>CBFGVH010000048.1:0-25561 GCA_965652415.1 uncultured Gammaproteobacteria bacterium
CTCCTTCAATGAGTTGGAATCATAGTTTAACCTTAATTGTCAACAGAACCTAGTCCCCGAGACAAAATCTCGGAGATATCCTTGTATAGATCCTTATAGTTTAGGAAATCTGCAGTAGAGACTCTACTCGGGGCTAATGGAGTTTCGAACTCAGTAAAGTCGAGAAAAAGTGCTGCCCGCAAAGGAAGTTCGGCTGCAAGCACCCTCGGGTAGATCTCAAGGCAATCATATTGCCAGTATCTTCAAAGAACGTCAGGCGATTTCCGAATGGATCCTTCACGCTCATGTCCCTCGTGCCCCAGGGCATTCTCTCTATTCCCGGCCGGGCGTACTTGTAGCGGTTTTCCGCCAGTTCGGCGTGACGGGCCTTGAGATCGGCGACCTCGATTCGCAGGGCCGCGCCGGGGCAGGCGTCGCCGTGATGTTCGGACAGGTGCAATATGCAGGCGTCTCTTGATACCTGCATGTATACCGGCAGGTCCGGCTCGAAGCGGTGTTCCCAGTCGACAGTGAAGCCGAGGAAGCCGACGTAGAATTCCTTCGCCTTTGCTTCGTCGAAGATCCTGAGAATGGGCGTGGCCTTGCCGAGTTTCACGGGCGCTCGATCATCGTTCGCGCGCGGCCTTGATGACCGCCTGCGGGTTCCGCTCCACGACGCGGAGCAGTACTCGCGCCGGTCCTCGAGGCGCACGCAGACCCTGCTCCCAGTGTCGCAGCGTTCCCAGTGAAATGCCAAAGGTGGCGCAGAATTGCTGCTGACTCATGCCGGTCTTGCGTCGGATCGCCTTTACGTCGACCGGTCTCGGTTCGTGCACCTTGACCCGACTTTTTTTGGCTTGCGCGTGGGCGATCGCGTCCGACAAACCTTCAGCAATCTCAGTGTAGGCTTTGCCCATTTTGCTGTCTCCACGATGCGACAACATTGATGATGACGACAGCGAGGACGGCTGTCGACGTCGGAAAGCAACCTCGATGCCTTCCTCTGAAGCATCCTTGTCTCAGCGACGATGAGCATGCCGTGAGTGTATACGCCATTGGCGTATATCGCAACAGCCGTTGCAGCACCGGGCATAGAGGCCGAGGACGCGGAAGTCCACCGCGCCTGCGCTTTCTACCGTGGCGCTATACTAAAAATGCTCGAGATATTCTCGCAGCGCCACCGCGTTGTTGTGTTCCTCGTCCCTGGCCGAATAAAGCAGTGTGACGTCACCCCGGGCGGCGAATTCCTTCAACCTCTCCACCGCCGCCCGGGCGGCCGGTGCTTCGAGTTCCTTCGCGTAGCGGCGGCGGAACTCGTCCCACTTTGCCGCGTCGTGGGCGAACCAGCGGCGCAGTTCGGTCGACGGCGCGGCGTCGCGCAGCCATTCGTCGAAGGAGGCGTCGGACTTCTTCATGCCGCGGGGCCAGAGGCGGTCGACGAGCACGCGACGGCCGTCGCCTCGCTCCGGCGGATCGTAGAGGCGCTTCGTGCGAATGGCCATGGACGCGTCGGCTCGGCTATGAACCCGGCTGGAACTGCACCTCGCCGGTGTAGCTCACCATCCACTGCACGCCGAAGCGGTCGGCGCAGACGCCGTACTTCTCCGCCCACTCGGTGCGCTGCAGGGGCATCTCGACGTTGCCGCCGTCGGACAAGGCGTTGAACAAGCGGTCGGCTTCATCGCCCGTGTCGGCCTCGAGGGTGATGTAGTAGTTGTTTCCGGCATTGAAGTTCTTGCCCATGGAGCCGACGCAGTCGGTGGCCATCAGCACGTGGTCGGGGCCGAGCGGCAGCGCGATGTGGGCGATCTTGTCGAGGTCCTCCTCGGCCACGCCCATGCCGTTGTCGCCGAAGTCGCGAAATCGCACGATCATCATGATCTCGCCGCCGAACACGGTCTTGTAGTAGTTGAAGGCCTCCTCGGAGTTGCCCGGGAAGTTGAGGTAGGGGTTTACGGATTTCATGGAGTCACTCCTTGTGGTGGCGTGGTTGGGGATTGTAATGCCGGCTGGCGGCGGGTTTTGTCTACTCCTTCAACTTCTCGAGAGCGGCGGCGACGTGTTCGGCCCATTGGCCGGCGACTTCCTTGAAGCCGCTCTCGCCGCCGAAGGCGCTGGAGAGGGCGACGTCCGGTTCGAGCGTGGCGAGCAGATCGAGACTGGCGACGAGGTCCTCGCGGTTGCTGAAGGAGAGCAAGCCCGGGCGGAAGGTGCCGTCGGCGGCAAGGTAGAGGGTGTCGCCGGTGAACAGGTACTTGCGGTCGATGTCCGAGTGCACCAGGAAGCAGGTGCTGCCGGGCGTGTGGCCGGGGGTCGGGATGACCTCGACGTTGCCGAGCAGCGTCTGGCGGCGCTCGAACAGGATGTCGGGGACGCGGATGCGGGCGAAGTCGTCCTTCTCGTTCACGTGGCCGCCGAGCTGCGCGCCGTAGCGCTCGCTGATGTCGTTGATGGTATCGCCGAGTTCGTCGCGGTGGCTGAGAAACTGCCAGGCGACGCCGCCGAGTTCGGCCATGCGATCGATCTCGTGGCGGTGGCCGGTGTTGTAGAACAGCACGTTGCCTTCGCCGCGCACCAGCAGGTAGGCGTGCGTGGTGAGTCCCGGGTGCGGGCTTTCGACCTCGGTTTCCCACAGGTCGGGCATGACCTTGTTCATGGCGCGCTCCTTTCGCGGCGGCCGCGCCCCGCTACTCCTCGATCACCGTGACCGGCGTGCCGGCGGTGCCGGCGTAGAAGACCACGATCACGGCGGGCTCGGAGCCGGGGTTCGAGCCGTAATGGGGCTTGTTGACGAGTTCGACGATGGGGTCGCCGGCGGCCAGATGCAACGTCTCGCCGTCCTCGGTGTGCACGACCAGCTTGCCGGAGACGAGGTAGCCGACGTTGATCACCGGGTGCGAGTGCATCGGGAGCTGGCTGCCGGGCGGGATTGTGATGCGCAGCATGGTGATCTCGGGCGCCGTCTCCGGATAGGCCGGGAGCGGGTCGCCGTTCCAGCTGTTCGCGGATTTCACGAGTTGTTCGGCGGCAGGCTTCTCCGCGACGGCGGCCGGAGGGGCGGTGCTGCAGGCCGAGGCGAGGATGGCGGTCGTGATGATGGCGAGGGTGGCGCGGTGGGTCATTGGTTTGTTCGTCTTTCGCGTTGTTATGGATTAGGGGAGTCGAATTTTTGCCACGCGTGCGCTGAAGCGCACCCTACGTTGTTGTCACGGCTCGATCAGCGTCTTGTCGAGGAGTTCGAAGTCGTCGCGGTCGGTGTAGCCGTGGCGGTGGTAGAAGCGGCGGGCGGCGGCATTGTCGCGGCCGATTTGCAAGGATGAGTTGGTGCAGCCCAGGGCGATGAACTGTCTCTCGGCGGCGGCGAGCAGGGATTCGCCGATGCCCTTGCCGCGGTGTTCGGGCAGGACAAAGAACTCGTCGATCTCGGCGGTGAGACCGAGGTGCTCGAGGCTGAATACGTAGACGGCGAGGAGGTAGCCGGCGGGTTCGCCGTCGGCCAGTGCGATCCAGCCGTTGCCGAGGTGCGCCATGGTGAGCAATCTGGTGAGCCCGTCGGCGATGCGCCCGGCGTCGAAGCCTTCGAGGTGTTCGAAGGTCCAGTATTGCTTTACGAGCGGTACGAGTGCCGGGACGTCGGACGTCGTAGCCTGGCGGATTTCGGGCATAGCTCGAGAAGCCGTAATCTACCCGATTACGGGAATCAGATCCTTTGACGCGGGTTCGCTACTTCGCCAGGGCTTTCTTGATGACGCCGATGATCGCCATGAGTACGCCGCCGCCAACGCCGCCGCCGGCAATGCTGCCGATGATGCCGCCGACATCCATTTCTCCGGCTCCGGTAGCGATTCCCAGCATCCCCAGCAGTTGGCCGCCGATGCCACCCCCGACGATTCCGGCAATGGAGTTTCCGAGTGTGCCAAGCGACAGGTTCTTCATCAGGGATCCGGCGACATTACCTCCGACCGCACCACTGACGAGTTGAATAATCAACGGCAACAGATTTTCCATAGCAGCTATCCTCCCGGTTTGTCGATGAAGCGCGTGCTACTGCCCTTCCGAGGTGGGGCCAACGAAAATGGCCCTTTTCCAACGTCCATGACAAGTATGCGCCAGTTCACGGCCGGGTGCCACTGAACAAGCCGGTGATTCCAGTTCACGAATCCGTCGCGCGGACTACTGGCTCAGTCGCCGGAAATATTCCTCGATGAGGGGGCGGTATTCCTCGCTGGCGGAAGGGGTGTCGCGGGCGGTAAGGCCGTCGCGCTGTTCGTCGCCGGCGCGGGTGGCGTGTTCGAGGTCTTTCAGGGCGGCGACGATGGCGGCGTGGTCGCGGACGATTTCGCGCACGGGGGCTTCCGATTCGCCGAGGTCGCGCAGGGCGTCGACGAGGCTGTCGATGTCGCCGCGCTCTCGCGGTCCGAATGGCATCGCGTCGCGCAGTTCCTCGAGGCGGCGGGCGTCGTCGAGGAAGCGGCCGCGCAGGTCGCCGGGATTGCGCCAGTCGCCCCACGGACCGCCGTAGCCTCCCCAGGCGCGGCCGCCCCAGGCGGTGGCGCCCCAGGCCGACCCGCCGCCGCCCGTGGCGCCGCCCGCGGAGCCCGGTTCCCCCGGGGCTCCACCGGCGGCCGGTTGACTGCCGGATTCGCCGCCGGGGGATCCCGTGGGATCGCCCTGGGCGAGATCCTCGGCCTGCCCACCCGACTCGCCCGGGGAACCGCCACCCGGTTGCTGACCCGGCTCGCCCCGGGCGCCTCCTTCAGCCTGCTGGCCCGGCTCGCCCGTGCCGCCGCCTTTGGATTGACCGCCCTGCTCGCCGGCGCCGGAGCGCGCGCCCTCGCGCAGGCCCTGCTGCAGGCGGTCCTGGGACCGGACCAGTTCGCGCAGGGCCTCGGCGGACTCGTCCCCGGCGCCTGACCCGCCGGCAATCTCGCGGGCCTCGCCGATGGCGTCGCGGGCGCCCTCGAGGGCGCGGCGGATGGCGCTCTCGAGCGGGGGGGTGGACTCAGTGTCGCCCTCGGCCAGGCGCTGCCCGCTCTGCTCGGCGAGTTCCTCCAGCGCCCGGGCGCGCAGCGCCTGGCGCGAACGGCGCAGGGCCTCCCGGGTGTCGTCGTCGGCGTCGCCGGCCAGGCGCTCGAGGGTGGCGTCGAGTTCACCCGCGCCGCGGCTGATCTGCGCCTTGTCCTCGAGTACTCCCTCCAGGGCCTCGCCGTCGCCGCCGCGCAGTTGCTCGATGCCGCGCTCGACCTCGCCCTGGCGATCGACCAGTTCGCGCGAGCGGTCCAGCGCGTCGTCGATGCCGCGGGTGATGCCGCCGGATTCACGCTCGCGCAGCGCCCGCTCGGCCTCGCGCAGATCGCGCAGGGCCTGGCGCTGGCTGTCGGCGTCGCCGCCCTCGGCCATGGCGCGCGCGGCGTCGCGGGCGGCCTCGGCGGCGCGCTCCAGCGCCGGGTCGGGGCGTTCGCGGGTGAGGCGCTCGAGCTGGCGCAGGAGCTCCTCGGCGCGCTCGACGAGGTCCCGGCTCGCGCCGCTCCGGCCGCCGCCCATGGCGGCCTGGCGCTCGCGGCGCTCGAGTTCGAGCTGCTGGCGGCGCGCCAGCTCGGCCAGCTTGCGTAGTGCCTCGTCCAGCTCGCGCCGGCCCGAGTCCCACTGGCCGCGCTCGACGTGCTCGTAGTTGGAGCGGAAACGGTCCATCTCCAGCCGGAACAGGTTGGTGAGGTCGTTGGACGAGCCGCCGCTGCCCCGGTTGCTCATCGCCACCTGCATCTCGCGAAAACCGGCGTCGGCGCGCTGCAGGTGGACGAGCGCCTCGCGCGCGGACTCGAGCGCCGGGTCGAGCTCGGCCTCGGCCAGCTCCGCCTCCACCTCGCGCATGGCCTTCGAGGCCTTGGGCAGCTCGTCGAGCATGGGGTCGAGGGTGGCCTGGATGCCGGGAATCTGGCGCGACTCGAGGCGGCGAACGATGGCGTCGACGCGGTCGCGGATGCGCGCCTGTGCTTCGGTGAGGGTCGCGATGCGGTCGTCGACGACGTCCTCGGCGGCCGCATCGGCCATCTGCCGCAGGTTGAACAGCGCGATCACGAGCTGGCGCTGCTGGGCCGACAGCATGCCGCCGTCCTCGCCGCCGCCACCACCGCCGCCGGCACCGCCGCCTCCGCCGGGGGCGCGCGAGAAGCGGCGGTCGAATGGCCTTACCTGCATGAAGTAGATGTCGCTGGTCACCTCGCGTGCGGCGTCGCCGGGCGTGTCGCGGGCGCGCACGTGGTAGGCGATGAGGTCGCCCGGGGCTAGCTCGCGCTCTTCGAGAAGCAGTTCATGGCCGGTGCGCACCTCGGCCACGCCCTCGGGCGTCGCGAGGTCGACGATCTCCTCCTCCAGGCCGTTGACCCACAGCACCAGCTCCAGTTCGCGCACCGCGAGGTCGTCGCTGGCGGCCAGCTCGAAGGCGACCTCCTCGATGCTGGTGACGTCGATGTCGCCCGACGGGGCGAGAATCCTGACCGCGGGCAGGGTGTCGGCGAGGGCGTCGATACGGTAGTCGCGCGAGGCCCGTACCATGCCGCCTCCGGTCACCGGCAGCTCGACGTGGTAATGGCCGTCGTCGGCCACGGCGATGCGTGCGCTGAGCACGTCGCCGTCCCGGGTCATGGTCATCTGCGTGTCGTCGTTCAGCCTGACGAGCGCCGTGTCCACCGGCCTGCTGGGCGTCACCCGCACCTCGACGGTGGTGCCCTCGACGGCGACGATGTCGCCGCCGTTCTCCACCAACTCGGGCGGCCGCCGGCTGCGCGCGGGAAACTCGTAGTAGAGGTCGATGCGGCTTACGGTCGGCGGCGGCTCGACGGTGATGGTGTGGCGCGCCGACTCGACGCCTTCGCCGGCCGCGTAGTACTCGGTCGGGCGCTCGACGTTGACCAGCACGCCCTCGAAGGCGCCGCCTTCGCCCGCGACCATGTCGAACGCCCGCCAGGCGTCCTCGCCCTCGGCGCGGGCGTAGAGCGTGAGGGTCTGCGGCTCGAAACCGGCGGCGGTCGCGGCGAGGCGCTGGTCGGCGCCCTGGGGGATGTGCACGTCGCCGGGCGCGATGTCGATGCGGTAGGGCATGCCCGCGGCGGCGTCGATCCCGGGGTTCACGAGGGGCGAGAACAGCAGGGTCGCGCCGTGGCGCAGACCCGGCGGTCCGGCCAGGATCACGAGCACGGCGACGACAGGCGCCGCGATAGCGGCGGCGGCGGCGCGCGAGGTCCGCCGGCGCTCCTCCCCGGCCACCCGGCGCTCGGTGTCGAGACGCCCGGCGGCGCCGGCCATCAGGCGCGCCTGCAGCGCCGGCGAGGCGGCGGCGCTGCCGTAGCGCTCGCGCGCCTCCACCGCGCTCACCAGCATGGCGTCGAATTCCGGGTCGCGCGCCTCGATGGCCGCGGCGAGGCGCTTGCGGTCGGTACGCGCCACGAGGCGCGGCAGCAGGAAACCGGCGAGCCCGGCGGCGAGCGCCGTGTAGAACAGCACCCGCGCCGCGCGCACGGACTCGTCGGCGAAGCGGTACTGGTCCATGACCAGCACGGCCGCAAGCAGTGCGGCAGCGGCGGTGATCACGGCCAGCGCCGCGCCCTCGGCGAAGCGGCGCCAGCGGCGGCGGCGACCGTGACGCTCGAGGGCGGCGTCGAACTGCCGCGCCTCGCGCGGCGGGGCGGACCGGGCCGGCGCGTTCATGCCCCGCCTCCCGCGACCGCCGGGCGCGCGGCGCCGCGGCTGCCCGCCAGGGCCTCGGCGAGGAAGAGGGCCAGCGCCGCCGCCAGCGCCCACCACCAAAGCTCGCGCCGCGGCGGAGCGTCGTCGTTGGCCGCGCGGTCCGTTGCCGTCGCGGCCGGCGCGGGGCGTGCGATGCGGTCGATGAAGGCCGACTCCCCGAGCACCGGCGCCGTCGACTCGCGCGGATCGCTGTTCGCGGCCAGCACCGCCGGCGCGCCGCCGCCGAGCGGGTGCAGCGGGTAGAAGCCGGGCGCGCCGGGCGCGAACACGGACTCGCCCGCCCCCAGGGTCAGGTTGTCCCCCGCGGGCGTCTCCACCACCACGGCGCCCTGCCCGGCCCCGGCGGGCGCATTGACGGCGCGAGCCACGGCGCGCAGGTGACGGGCGAGGTCGACCCGCTGCTGCACCGTCACGAACGGCGCCACCGGCGGTCGGTCGGCGAGGTAGCGCATGGTCTCGATGGCGAGCGGGGCGAAGGCCGCATCGTGCACCAGCGACGACCACGCCGGATCGAGGGCGGTGGCCAGCACCATGACGCGGCCCGCCTCGCCCTCGACGAGGGCGGCGCCGCCGTCGCCGAAGCGGGCCGGCACCGGCGCCGCGTCGCTCACCGCGAGCGTCCGGTAGCGCAGCACGTCGACGTCGAGGAAGGCGCGATGGAACACGTCGCCGAGGGCTCGTCCGAGTGGGTGGTCGAGGTCGAGGACGATGCCCCCGGCATGCTCGTCCACCGTCGTGACCGCGCCGGGCCGGCCGGGCAGCACGCCGGTGAGCGCCTCGGGCCAGGGCGCCGTGCGCTCACCCACCGCCACCAGCAACCCGCCGCCGGCCGCCGCGTGGCCGGCGAGCACCTCGGCGGCGGTGCCGGCGGCGAGGTCGACGTCGTCGACGATCACCACGTCGACGCCCTCGAGGTCCGCCGCGCCAAGCTGGCCGTGAAAGCGCCGCGTCAGCGCCATGGCCGGCGAGGCGGCGAGCGCCAGCGCGCGCTCGAGATACAGGCCGCCGCCCGCGGCGCCGCCGTTGTCGACCAGCAGCACCGACACCGGCACCCCCGGCACCTCGGCGAGATGGAACTTGCCGCCGACGCCGGGACCGGCCGGGGCCGCGTCGACGGTGATGCGGGCGGTCTCACCGCCGCCGATCACCAGCGGCACCTCGACCAGGGTCTCGGCGCCGGGGGCGAGATCGACCTCGCGGGTCTCGGCCAGGTAGCCATCGACACGGACCTCGACCACGGCCGGAAGCGGCCCATCGACGCCGGTCGCGGTGAGCCGCCCCGCCAGCACCCGCCGACCGCCGCCGGCACCGGGCAGCAACTCGGCGTGGGCGACGACGATCGCCGGTTCCGTGTCGGCCGCCACCGGCCGCAGCTCGAGGCCGATGTTCGCGGGCAGGCGCGGCGTGCCGCCGGCCTGGTTCGCGCGCAGGTCCGTCACCAGCACAACCTCGCGGCTCGCCGCGCCGCCAGCGTCGAGCACCCGCACCGCGGCGTTGAAGGCGGCGGCGAGATCGGTGCCGCCGTGGCCGGGCTCGATGCCCGCCAATGCCGCGCGCAGGGTGGCGGTGTCCTCCGTCAGGCCGGCCGCCAGCGCCGGGCGGCCGTCGAAGGCGACGATGGCGGCGCGCTCGCCCGCGCCCAGCGCCTCGATGCCATTCTCGACAATCGCCGTCGCCTGCCACCATAGCGCCGGCCGGTTCATGCTGGCGCTGACGTCTAGAAGGAAGACGCGATCGGCGGCCTCGGCCGCGGCGGCCTTCTCGTCCACCGGCGCCGGAACGAAGGGCCCGGCGAAGGCCAGGACGAGCAGTGCCAGCGCCAGGCAGCGCAGCAGCAGAAGCGGACGGTCGCGCAAGGTCTTGCGGCGCTCGCGCCGGGCCGGAACGCGCTTGACGAACAGCACCGACGGGAAGGGCCGGCCGCGCTGGTGGCGGCGCTCGACCAGATGCAGGATCACCGGCACGGCGAGGGTGCCGAGGCCGATGAGCATCCACGGCAGTGCCACGCCCATCAGCGCACCCTCGCGAGCCGCGTGCGGGCGGCCAGGAAGCGGTTGAGCACGAAGTCCAGCGGCTGGTCGGTGGCGAACAGCCCGTACTGGATGCCGCGCGCGCCGCTGCCGGCGTCGAGCTCGGCGACGTGACCGGCGACGAGGTCGCGGAACTCGGCGCCCTGGCGGGCCGGGTCGACCGGCACCCGCTCGCCGCTCTCGAGGTCCTCGAGCACGTCGAAGCCGCCCTCGCCGCCGGCCGGCGGCAGCTCCCGCTCCATGGGATGCAGGACGTGGATGGCGATGACGTCGTGGCCGCGCACGCGCAAGGTGTCGAGGGCGGTCACGATGTCGCCGGCGGCAGCATAGAAGTCCGACAGCACCAACACGATGCCGCGCCGCGCGAGGGTGGCGCCGAGCCGCTCGAGGGCGCCGGCGAGATCGCTGCCGCCGCCGGCGCGGGCGTTCTCCAGGGCCGTCATCAGCCGCTCGCGGTGCCGCCCCGAAGGGGGGATCCAGTCGACCAGGGTGTCGTTGAAGGTGGCCAGGCCCACGCGGTCGCCCTGGCGCGCCGCGAGCCGGGCGAGGCTCGCCGCGGCGAAGCGGGCGTAGTCGAACTTGTCGACGGCGTCGCCTTCGCCGAAGCCCATCGAACCGGAGACGTCCAGGGCCAACACGAGGTCGGCGTTGGTCTCGGCCTCGTAGGTCTTCACGTAGAAGCGGTCGGTGCGGGCGAAGACCTTCCAGTCGACATGTCGCACGTCGTCGCCCGGGGTGTAGCCGCGGTGCTCGGCGAACTCGGTGGACACGCCGAGGTGGCGCGTGCGGTGCAGCCCGCTGATGAAGCCGTCGACAGTGATGCGGGCGACGAGGTCGAGGTTGCCGATGGCCGCGAGCACCTTCGGGTCGACGAAGCGCGCACCGCGGTCGACGGGCGGGACGCGCCCGGCGTCGCCATGACCCTGTGTCACTCGCGTGGCCAACTCAATCCCCCGCCGGCACCGGCACCGCGGCCAGCAGGTCGTCGATCACCCGCGCGGTGGTGACCCGCTCGGCCTCGGCGTGGAAGTTGAGCAGCAGGCGGTGGCGCAGCACCGGGCGGGCTACCGCGCGCACGTCCTCGAAGCCGACGTGGAAGCGCCCGGCCATGGCCGCGCGCGCCTTGGCGCCGAGAACGAGGTACTGGGCGGCGCGCACGCTGGCTCCGTAGGACAGCCAGCGGCCGGCGGACTCGGTCGCCGTTTCGCCGCCCGGGCGGCTGGCGCGCACGATGTCCACCGCGTGCCGTGCCACCGCGTCGGCGATGGGCACCCGCCTGACCAGCTTCTGGTAGGCGACAAGGTCGGCGGCGGAGACCACCCGGGCGAGTGCCGCGGGCTCTTCGCCGGTGGTCGCGAGCACCACTTCCAGTTCGCGGTCCGCCGGCAGGTAGCCGAGCTCGATCTCGAACATGAAGCGGTCGAGCTGGGCCTCGGGCAGCGGGTAGGTGCCCTCCAGCTCGATCGGGTTCTGGGTAGCGAAGACGAAGAACGGCGGCTCGAGGTCGTAGGTCGTGCCCTGCACCGTGATGCGCCGCTCCTGCATGGCCTCGAGCAGCGCCGACTGGGTCTTCGGCGGCGTGCGGTTGATCTCGTCGGCCAGCAGGATGTTGGTGAACACCGGGCCGGGGTTGAACACCAGCTGGCGGCGGCCGGTCGCGGGGTCCTCCTGCACGAGGTCGGTACCGGTGATGTCCGAGGGCATCAGGTCGGGAGTGAACTGGATGCGCGAGAACTTCAGGTCCAGCACCTCGGCCACCGTGTGGATGAGCAGCGTCTTGGCCAGCCCGGGAACGCCCACCAGCAGGCTGTTGCCGCCCGCCAGCAAGGTCAGCAGGATCAGCTCGACAACGTCCTCCTGGCCGATGATGCGCTTGCCGATCTCGGCCTTCACGGCGGCGAAGTCGGCGCCGAGGTGGTCGGCGAGCAGGCCGTCGTCGATTTGGTGCAGGGATTCGGTCCCGGGCTTGTTCATCGTCACCTCGGCGTGGGCGTTGCGGATTGGTCGGCGGCCGCGCCGTCGCGGGCGTCGGCCAGGTCGTCATGGCCGAGGGCGGCGCGCACCTCGAGCAGCAGGTCCAGGGCGTCGTCGTAGAGCGGCGCCTCCTCGAGGACGCGCAGCACTTCGCCGCGCGCCGCCTCGTGTTCGCCGGCGGCGTGCATCGAGTGTGCCAGCCGGTAGCGCGCGCCGACCACGTCGGCCGGCTCCCGGGCGAGGATGGCGCGGCGCTGGGTGACGGCGGCGTCGAAGGTGCCGGTGTCCTCGTGGATGTCGGCCAGCGTCTCGCGCAGGGCGCGGTCGAACGGGTCGATGAACAGTGCCCGTTCCAGCGCGCCGGCCGCCGCGTGCGGGCGCGAGGCCTCGAGGTACAGTTCCGACAGCTCCTTCAGCGGCGCCACCTGCTCGCCGTCGACGGCCACCGCGGCCTCCAGTTCGGCGATGGCGGCGGCGGTGCGGCCCTCGGCCCGGTGAATGCGGGCGAGGACGTGATACGGGCTGCCCTCGCCGGCGAACTCGGGCACCAGGCGCCGTGCCTTGCGCAGGGTCGCGACGGCTTCGTCGATCTCCCCGGAGTCGAACGCGCGCGTGCCGGCCGCTCTCAAGGCGCGGTAGTCGCCGTCCTCGTCGGGCTTCGATTCTCCGAGCCCGAGGGCGTCGATGGCGTGGGCGAAGCGCTCGTTTACGTAGACCTCGAACGCCCGGTCGAGTTCGTCGCCGGCCATGCCGAGGTGCTCGGCGAACAGCGACTGGCTGTCGCGCCCCTCGCCGTAGTCCCCGAGCATGGCGGTGATGGCGCCGACGCCGGCGCGCTCCTCGATGTACTCGACGAGCAGCGAGCCGAGGAAGTAGGCGTGCACCACCTGGTTCGGGTACGTAGGTCGAATGAAGGCCTCGTCGAGCCGGCTCACCGGCGGCAGGCGGTCCCCGGCCCAAGCCTCCAGGAAGCCGGGGCTGACGTCGGCGCCCCATCCGGGCCGGGCGAGTCGCTCCTCGACCACGGACAGGCCCTCGGTGAACCAGCGCGGCACGCGCCAGCCGGACATGGACATGTGGAAGGTGTGCGCCAGCTCGTGCCACAGCACGCTGCCCCAGTTGAGCGGGCCGTCCATGTCCGCCGGCGACACCAGCGACACCACCGGCCCGAACGACACGCCGACGATGTCCACCCCGACCAGTCCCACGGTGCGCACCGAGAAGTCGTCGCGCCGGTCGTAGAACTCGATGCGGACCGGCGTGCGCGGCTCGTGCCCGTAGCGCTCGGCGAGGGCGTCGTACGCCGCCTCGGCGAGCGGGAACAGGATCGGCGCGAGCACCTGGGCGTCGCGTCCGGGCGCCGCGAGCGTGAAGCGGCCCTCGTTCAGCGTGGCGAAGGTGTCGGCGCGGTCCATCAGCTCCAGGGTGTTCTTGATCCACACGTTGTACGGATCGCCCCGAAAGGCCGTCTCCAGGTTGCGCCGGCCCCAGATGATCTGCCCGAGGCGGTACTGGTTCAGGCCCAGCAGAGCGTAGGCCGGCCAATAGTCGGGGTAGCGGCGCACGACGGCCTGGGAGAACTGCACGGCCAGCGAGTACAGCCGGTTCTCGGCGGCGATCTCGGCCAGGGTCACCCAGGCCTCGCGGTAGCCCGGCGCGTGCTCGAAGACGGTCGCGACGCGGGCGTCGAAAGTTTCCTGGTCGGCCCTCAGCATGGCCAGCGCGGCGCGCAGGGTCCAGGCCCCGGGATGGCGCGGGTTGACCCCGAGCACCGCGTCGGCCTCGGCGGCGACGCCGTCGAAGTCGGCCGCCTCGAGCAGCATGCGGCCGAGCAGCACGCGCGCCTCGGCGTTGTCGGGCTCAAGTTCCAGCACCCGCCGCACGGTGTCGACGGCGGCGCTGGAATGATCGAAGTACTCGCTGCGGGCGAGTCCGAGCAGGGCGGCGGCGTTGTCCGGGTCGGCGGCGAGGACCTCGCGGAACAGCGGCAGCGCCTCGGCGTTGTTGTACTTGTCGAGCAGGAGCTCGCCGAGGGCGATCTTCGGCGCCGGGTCGGACGGGTCGAGACGGATGGCGTGCTCGTACAGGTCCAGCGCGGTGCGAAGGTAGTCCGGCTCGCGCTCGCCGAGACGCGCGGCGGCGTTGCCGGCGGCGAGCGTGGCGGCGGCGTCCCCGGATTGCGGGTCGTAGTCATCGAGCACGCCCTCGAGCAACGCGTCGGCCTCGACGTAGAGGTCGCGCAGGCGCGACAGGTCGGCCATGGCCACGGCCACTTCGAGGGGTTCGTCGACGCCCCCGTCGAGCGCCGTCCTGTAGGCGGCGAGGGCGTCCTCGATCTCGCCCGTCGCCGCCAGGGCGTCGCCGAGAGCGCGCCAGTCGGCCGGGGCGCCGGGTCCATCGCCGATGCGCTCGCGCAGGGTCTCGATCCCGGCGCGATGCTCGTCGGCCGCTGCGCCCGGGCCGAGCGCCAGCGCAAGTACCAGTGCGAGCGAGAGACGTGCGAGGACGCTCATTGCACCGCCCGCTCGCGCAGCGCGCGCCGGTTCAGGGCCAGTTCCACGAGCAGGTCCTCGAGCTCGCCCTCGTACTCCTGCTCGCCCATCTGCAGCTGGCGACGCTTGAGCAGGCCGATCTGGTCGACCAGGCGCTGGCTCTCGGCCGCCAGGCGGCGGGCCTCGTCGCTGCCGTCGAAGTACTCGCCGGGGGTCAGGTACCAGCGCGCGGCGAGATCGCCGTCGGCACCGTCGTCGTCCAGCGTGCGGCTGCCCGCGCCGTCGCCATCGTCGTCGAGCAGGGCGTGCTCGGTGCGGATGCGCCGCTCGCGCTCGAAGTCCTTCTCCACCATCGTGCTGGCGTGGACGAACGCCTCCTTGAGCGACACGCGTCCGTCCTTGTCACGGTCGGCTTCCTCGGTGAACGCCGTCACGAAGTGGCCGCCGAAACGCGGAGCGAGGTTCTCGCTGGCGCTCGACGTGGCGGTGACGATCACTCGCTCGGGTCCCGACAGCGCCTCGATGAAGGGCCCGCTGGACGAGGCGGTGTTCACCACCGCGATGCGCCGCTCGGGCATGGCGTCGAGCAGCTCGCCGAGTTCGGCGGCCGTGATGTCCGGTCCGGGGATGTTGAACAGCACCCGCTCGCCGCGCGCGGTGCCGTGGCCGATGAGCACCACCATGACCTCGTCGCCGGGTGCCGAGGCGGCGGCGATGCTCTCCATGAGATCGCGGATCGCCTCGCGGTCGGCCGGTGCCGCCTCGCCGCCGAGGCGGTGCACGTTGCCGGGTTCGAAGGCGAAGTCGTTGGTGGCGGCGTCGACCAGCGTGCCGGCCCAGCGTTCGAACTGCTCGTCGTAGAATTCCTCGCCGCCGATGCCGGAGATGACCGCGAGATGGCGCCCGGGCGCCTCGCCCGCCTGCGCGGCGAGCACCGGGGCGAGGAGCACCATGGCAAGCCAGCGTCTCACCTGTACCCCCCGCGGCGCCTCAGCGCCCAGTCGGCGCAGGCCAGCAGCAGCGCGAGCAGGAGAAGCGCCGGCATGTCCCATAGCGGCAGCCGGCGGACCTCCGTCGCGCCGCCGCCGGGAATGGCGATCGCCGTCGCCAGCGCGTGGGCCTCGTCGGCACGGTGGAACGCGCCGCCGGTGGCCTCGGCCAGGCGTGCGAGCAGCGTCTCGTTGACGCCGGCGCCGGCCAGCTCGTTGCCTGCCGCGGCCACCATCAGCGGCAGCGCGGCGGACAGATCACCGCCGCCGACGTTCGCCCGCAGGTCGTAACGTCCGGGCGCCGCCGGCGTGAAACGGCCCTCGTAGCGGCCTTCGCCGCCCGGCACGCGTGCCAGGCGCTGTTCCATCCGCTCTCCGGTGGGCGTGGCCACGGTCAGGGTCACGTGGGCATCGGCCAGCGGCCGGTAGTCCTCGTCCATCACCCGCGCGACGACGGGCACGGCGCGGCCCGGCACACCGGCCCCGCTGGCCTGGACCTCGACGCGGCCGCCGGCCGCCGACGCCAGCCAGCGCACCAGCCGTCGCCAGAAGAGCTCGTGGGTGGTGTCGCCGGCGCTGACGTCGGCATGCATCTGCCAACGCCAGCTGTTGCGCACCGGGAACGCCGCCGCCCGCCCGCGCCCGTATCGATGGGCGGCGAATGCCACCAGGGCGCGGCCGCCGTCGCCTTCGCCGCTCAGGAGCAGCGAGGCGCCGGGCTTGAGCCGGGTGATGGGATTGATCACCGACAGCGCCGGCAGCGACTGCCAGTCCTGCTCCGGGAAGTCGCGGAACAGCGGGTGGCGAAGCGCCTGTAGCGTGGGCGCGACACGCACCGCGTCGGCCGCCACCGAGGCCTCGCCGAGCACCACCGGCATCACTGCCGCGACGCGCGTGCCGGCATAGCCGCCCTCGGCGAAGGAGTAGCGGCCGCCGAGCAGCAGCAGGCCGCCGCCGCGGCGGCCGACGAACTCGGCGAGCAGTTCCTGGCGCACGGCATCGAGACGGGCCGCCTCGACGCTGCCGAGGATCACCACATCGAAATCGAACAGCTCGGCGGCGTTGGCCGGGAAGCCGTCCTTCAGCTCCTCGGCATGCTCGACGCCCACGCGGTAGAGCTTGCTGTCCGAGGTGTGCACCAGCGATACGAGGCGTACGTTGTAGTCGTCGGCCAGCGCGCGGCGGATGAACTTGACCTCGAAGCGCGGCTCGCCCTCGATGTGCAGCACGTCGATGACGTCGTCGACCACGTCGAGGGCGAGCGGGATCTCGTTGTTGTCGAGCAGGAGTTCGCCGTCGGCCAGCGGCACGCGTACCGCGAGGTCGTGGGGGCCGGGATCCTCGAATCGGTGATCCAGATCGACGCGAACGCTGTCGCGATCGTCGGGCAGCGTGACCTCGGCCTGGGCCACGACCAGCCCGCCGTCCTCCAGCAACACCCGCACCCGCTCGCCGCCGAGGCCGCGGTGGCGCACGGTGACCGCTGTCTCGAAGACGTCGCCGAGCCGGATCGAGCGCGGCGCGCGCACGCCACCTACGGCCAGGTCCGGAGAAACCGGCCCGGCACCGACGCCGACCGCGTGGACCGCGACGCCGGCCAGCCGCAGGCGATCCACGGCATCGGCCAGCGGCCGCACGCCGTCGTCGCGGCCGTCGCTGACCAGCACCAGCGCCGGCGGCTCGGTGCCGGCGAACGAGGCGAGCACGTCGTCGAGCGCGCCGGCGATGTCGGTCCCGGGGGCGCCGAAGGCGGGCGACTCGCCTGGTCCGAGGGGCGCCGCGCCGTCGGCGAATCGGAAATACTCGACGGCGAAGCGCGATTCGAGGGCCCGCGCCGCGCGGCCCGCGCCCGGCGTGAACAGCTCGGCCGCCATGGCCGCGCCGCTTCGGCCCTGCCCGTCCTCGACGCGCATGCTGAGCGAGTCGTCGATCATTACCGCCACCCGGCGCTCGCCCTCCTTCGGCACCTGCACCACCAGCTCCGGCATGAACATAGCGAAGGCCAGCAGCACGACGAGCGCGGCACGCAGCGCCGCCAGGGCCGAACGCAGCGGCATCGCGGCGCGCGGGACGAGCCTCCACCAGGCGACGAGTGCGGCGACGAGGACGACGACGGCGAGCCACTGCCAGGGAGCCGCCAGTTCCAGCACGCCGCCTGAGAACTCGGCCGGCCGGTACTTGAACAGGAACTCGAACATCGTCAGCGTCGTGCGGTCAGGTCATGAAGGGCTCAGTGGCTCATGGCGTAGATGACGGTGTTGATCGCGACCTCGAACGCGTAGGTGGAGTAGCGAAGCGGGTAGTCCGGGTTGTCGGCCCACTCCCAGGCATCGCCGAGGTCGGTGTTCCAGTTGATGACCACCATCAGCCGTCCGTCGTCGTCGAATATGCCGCGCACGTGGGGCACGTAGCCGTCGTACTCGTGGGTCACCGGCCCGCGCGCCTGGTACACGTTGGGCACCTGGATGATGTCGTCGATGTCGTAGAAGGCATGGAAGATGGGGTGGTCCAGGGGCACCTCGACGATGTCGTACTCGGGGAACACGATCTTCATCTGGTGCTCGAAGTTCTTCCACGCGAACGTGCCCCAAAAATCGTCCACCATCATGAAACCGCCGGCGAGCAGGTATTCGCGCAGCGCCTTCGCCTGGGTATCGGACAGCGACAGCGAGCCGACCTCGAGGATGTACAGGAACGGGTAGTCCTTGAGCTTCGGGTCGTCGATCAGCAGCGCGTTGTGGGTGTCGTAGGCGTCGATGCCGGTCAGGCGCTTCAGCGCGACCAGGAAGTGCTCGTCGGCCTCGGGAAAGTCCACCGCCCAGCGCGGCCCCCAGTCCATCTCGCTGCCGCCGTAGTTGCCGCGGGTGAAGTAGAACTCGTGGTCAAGCACCTCGTCGGGACCGGTGCCGGCCATGGCGGGCGGCTGGAAGTGGACGGCCGCGAGCAAGGCGGCGGCGACGGCGAATGTCGCGCGGCGCGTCATGCTAGTGTCCTGTCCCGTAAGTTTGTCGCATGAAAATCGTGTGGCTGTAGCGGTTCCCGGCAAGGCACGTCGACGAGTCATATCGGGCCATATGGCGAGGAGGCGTAACGCCGCCGGGGGCCGCTACAGCCGCACGATATGTGACGTTACTTGCGGGACAGGACACCAGGCGTTACGGGGCGCGCATCGCGGCGCCGTGCATGGCGCTGCCGATCTTCTCGAAGTGGCGCATGCGATAGAAGCGCCTGAGTTCCGGGTACAGCGAGACCTCGCCGCCGTCCGACTCCAGGACCTCGTGCAGGCGCTTGCAGAACGCCCGCGCCAGGCGGTTGGCGGTCTCGTAGCGGTCGCGCTCGCCGTGGCCGAGGGCGGGGTCGAAGCGGCAGCGGTCGAACAGCCAGTCCGAAAGAGATTCCACGTCGAGCGCGCGGCCCTGCGTCGCCGACAGCATCCACACGGCGAAGAACTTGTCGACCTCGGCCTGCAGTTCCAGTTCCAGGCGGCTCACCGGCCGCTCGTGGGTCGCGTTGAACAGCAGGTAGACGAAGTGGCTGACGCCTTCGAGCGCCGTGCAGAACTCCTTCAGGTTGGCCGCGTCGAGGCGGGTGTAGGGATCGCTGGTGGCGAGGCCGTCGACCAGTTCTCGGTCGAGGTACAGGGAGACCAGGAGCTCGCCACCGGACTCGGCGAACAGCAGGCGCTCCGGCGTGTCGCGTCCGCGACTCTCGCGACTGACGGCGTCGAGAAAGGCCCGGTCGGTGACGAGATAGTCCTCGACGCTGTGCTCCAGCGAAACGTCGTACAGCGACTGCAATTGCCGCTGCATCTGTGCCAGTGCCATGTCAGTGCCAGGTCCGCTCGCTGCCGGAGACGAGGTCCAGCATGAGACGGGATCCATCCCCGGCCGGCGCGTCGCCGCCTTCGGCGTGCGTGCCTTCGATCCCGATCACGTCGACCTTGCCGCGCATGCCGGAGCTGTCGGCGAAGTCGTCGAGCGCGGCCACCATGGCCTCGAAGTTCTCCGCGAGTTCGCGGAAGGTTCGCCACGACAGGGAGCGGTCGCCGGTAGCGGCGAGGCTGTCGGAGAGCCAGTCGTAGGCGCCGCCGCCCATGTTGATGTAGTAGTCGACGCCGACCGTCTTGCGCTCGAGGCTGGGGCCGAACACGCCGGCAATGAACAGGGCGATGTCCCCGAGCCGCCGCAGCATGGCGCGCCGCTCGGCAAGGTTGCGCGCATGCACCGCCTCGCCGTACAGCATGGCCAGGGGACGCAGCGTGATGCGCTCTTCGTACCACTCGAAGAAGCGGTCGGAACGGCTGAAATGATGCAGCAGGTTGACCATGTAGGCGCAGGTGTCGTCGCTGAAATGGCGGCCCTGCCTGTCGAGCACGCTGCCGAGTTGTTCGTGAAAGTACGCCCTGAGGCTCTTCGCCTCGATCACGCCGCGTTCCCGAGTCGTCTCATCCATCGAAAGCACTCCCGATAATGTCGTGGTATCCGATAGTTGGCTCACAATGCTGACGAGCACGGTAAAAAATTCTAGTGAGGCCGACGTGCAAAGCAAGTCAGCACTCGGCGGGCGCTGCTGCTAGTATTCGACGCTGGCCCCGTTGCTGGTATCGTTGTCTGCGGGCCGCCGCCCGCCGGGACGGAGCCGACCACAGCACAGACAACCGGACATTGAACATGCCGCCAACAGCGACCGTCCCGCCGGTCGGGTTCCAGGGCCGGCGACGGCCCGCCGATCCACTCGTTACGTTCGTGGTGCCGGTGTTCAACGAGGAGGCGGCCGTCGACGCCTTCGTCGACGAGGTATCGAGGGCGATGCGAGACGCATCCCTGCGTCACGAGTTCCTGTTCGTCGACGACGGGTCCGTCGATCACACCCGCGAGCGTCTCGGGCGCCTCGCCGCCGAACGCGCCGACGTGACTGTCGTCTGCCTGTCGCGCAACTTCGGCAAGGAGGCTGCCTTGAGCGCCGGCATCGATCATGCACGCGGCGACGTGGTGGTACCCATCGATGTCGATCTGCAGGATCCCCCCGAACTCGTGCCTCTTTTCGTCGAGAAGTGGCGCGAGGGCTACGACATGGTCTACGGCGTGCGCGGCGACCGGGCGGCCGACAGTGTCGTCAAGCGTTTCACCGCGACGTGGTTCTATCGCCTGTTCAACCGCCTTGCCCGCGAACGCATTCCGCCGGACGCGGGCGACTTCCGGCTGCTCGACCGCAAGGTCGTCGAGGCGCTGAAGACGATGCCGGAGAACAACCGGTTCATGAAAGGCCTGTTCTCCTGGGTGGGTTTTCGCTCGATCGGCGTACCCTTCCGGCGGCAGCTGCGCAGGCACGGCACGAGCAAGTGGAACTACTGGAAACTGTGGAACTTCGCTCTCGACGGCTTCGTCGGGTTCACCACGGCGCCCCTTCGGCTGTGGCTGTACATCGGTGCGATCGTGTCAATGTTCTCGTTCGTCTATGCCGCCGTGATCGTCCTTCAGGTGCTGATCTACGGGATCGATGTGCCCGGCTACGCCTCACTCATCACCGTGGTGCTCTTCCTCGGCGGAGTGCAGCTTCTCTCGCTGGGCACCATCGGCGAGTATCTGGCCCGCCTTTTCGTCGAGGCCAAGCGCCGGCCCGTCTATATCGTCGACGAAATCATCGGGAGCGCCGAGGCGTCCCCGGTCGACGATAACTCGCCAACCGGCGCCTAACAGGAGCGCCCCTGACCTGTCAACGTTAAGATTTGGTAAATCGGATGGCATTTTTCGGCAGACGAATTGTCTAATGGTGCTGCGAAGCTGTTTCCGTCAACGTCGAAAAAGGAGCATGGATACCATGATGAAAACTCGTGTCGCCCGCACCCTCGCCCTTGCGGCTTCCTTGGCAATTCCCGTCGCGGCGCTCAATGCCGCCGAACCCGAAGAGCAGATCAAGTACCGGCAGAACGTGATGAAGTCGATCGGCGGCCACACCGGCGCGATATTCGCCATCACGGGTGACAAGGCCGGCGACGATAGCCACCTCGAGGCGCATATCCGCAGCCTCGCGGCGACCAGCACGATCGTCAAGGACATCTTCCCGCCCGAATCCGAACTCGGCGAGACCCGCGCCAAGGCGGAGATCTGGACCGACGCGGAGGGCTTCGCCGAAGCCGTCAAGACTCTCGAGGACGCCGCTGCGGGCGTGCTGGCGGCGTACGAAAACGGCGGCGACCTGGGCGGCGCGTTGAAGGATCTCGGTGGCGCATGCAAGGGCTGCCACGACGAGTACCGCAGCGACTGACGAGCCCTTCCCGATCGCCCGTCGCGGAGCAGACGGCTCCGCGGCGGGTTACTTCTGTACCAGGATATCCTCCAGGTCGAGGCCGGTCAGACCCTTGATGGTGCGCCAGAGAAACCAGAAGATGCCGATCATCATCAGCATCGACGGTATGGCGATCATCGGGTAGCTCACCAGCGTGAGGCGGCCGAGTTCCTCGTTGAATGCGGCGCTGCCGGCCTCGCTGGTGACGATCCAGCGGGCGAGAACGTAGTTCATCACCGCCGAGAAGCCGAAGGTGCCCGCCAGCAGGTAGTTGGCGTGCAGCAGGCGCAGCTCGAATCGCGCCAGGTTGCCGCCGGCGACGAGCCGCTCCTGGATGCGCTCGGTGTTCAGTATCGCGGGGTTGTAGAGCAAGGTGCGCACCAGCGGATAGCGGGTGAAGGTCGAGCCGAGCACGGCCAGGCCAATGATGCCCGGTATCGCCGCTTCCTTGATCGCCAGCCACTCCGGGTCGACCTTCATGAGGCCGATGCCCCCGGTCAGGATCACGCTGACGAGACCGAGCAGGGCGATGAAGTTGAACTTGCGGTAACGCACAAGCTCGAACGCGCCCCAGGAGATGGGAAAGGCGAGGGCGACCACGAGCGCCGCCGCCGCACCGAGGTGCTCGTCGCCGCTGAACTTCATGAGGATGACCGACGGCGCGACGATGCTGACCAGGAGGTCGACGAGCGGCCGCGGCTTGTGGGTCGGGACGGCGTTCTCGGTTTGCGTTTCGGTCATGGACTGCGGGTCTTCGGTTGTGTCACGGGCGGCGTGCGTCGGTCGGCTGAAATGGTCACGCGAAACCGTGGGGTTAATATGCCGTCGGGGCCTGTTCATGACAACCACCGCGGCGCCCTGCGCGGGTCATGATGCGAATACGACGAACGCGATGCTGCACGCGGCCACCATCACCGCGGCGTAGCCGAGGTTGCCCCGCGTGATCGACCAGGCGCTCACGCCGTATCGACCCTGCATGGTCAGGTTGGTGCCCGAGAACGGGCTGACGGTGCAGCCGATCGCCCAGCCGCTGACGAAGACCAGCGCCAGCAGGTTCGGCTCCGGGTGAAGGGGCGCCAGCAGCGGCGCCAGGAACGACACGCACACGATCGGGTGCACACCGATGATGCTGACCAGCACGATCGCCGCCAGCGTGACGGCGGCGGCGCCGGCGCCGAAGGCGTCGAACGGCGTCCAGTGGCCGAAGCTCGCAAACACGCTGGTGAGCCCAGCTGCGAGTATCCCGGCGCTCAGGAACAGCAGCAGCTCGCCCGACATGTCAGGCAGTGTGCCGCGCACGTGCTCGCCGAGCCGCAGGGCCCCGCGCACCATGCCGAAGCTGGCGAACATCACCACTGACACCAACGTCGGCGCGGTAATCGAGATCAGCACCAGCACCGACAGGTCGGGATAGAGGCGATGCAACACGGCGACGGACACCGCGAGCAGAGCCGGAATCCACAGGCTCTTCAGGTGCACCGGGTAGCCCTTGAAGCGGTCGAGTTCGTCCGGGGAACTGCGCGCCAGCAGCAGCCACGTCGCCGTAAGCCCGACCAGGGACAGCGGGATGCCGATCGCCGCCAGCACTTCCAGGCGCGACCCGGGCGCCAGCGCCAGGGCGAGCGCCATGCCGCCGATGAACGGCGAGTACATCACGGCGAGGCAGAACGAGCGGCTGACCATCAGGGCATGCACGAGGCCGAACTTCGCCTGCGCGGCGAGGCGGTCGGCGACGATGATCAGCGCCGTGATGTTGATGGCGGCGCCGAACACGTGCAGGCCGAACAGGGTGCGGACGAAGGCCCCGCGCCCGGCCGGGATTCGCTCGCCTTCCACCACCGGCCGGTTGACCAGCTTGAGAAAGCTGACCGCCGCCAGCATCGCCAGGATCACCTGGTTCTGGCCCAGCGCCTGCTCGATGGACAGCGGCGCGCCGCGGATGAACCCGATGGCGCCGAAGAGGATTCCGAACCCGGTGATGATCACGACCTGCAGCCGCTGCTGGCGGCCGATTCGCGGCCACAGCAGCGCAGCCGCGCCGAAGGCGCAGGCGCCCGCGAGCCACATCATGGCGTCGCCGGCGAACTGGCGCAGTACCGACAGGATCAGCATGGCGAGAAGCAGCCAGCCGGCGAAGCGCACACTGCGTCGTCGTCGCGGCGGGCCCGGGGCCGTCTCGGGCGTCATGTTTCGTGGATCGCGGATGAAGGGCGGACTGCGGGGCCGCAGCGCGATCGCGGCGGCCGCGGATTGCGGAACGGTAAGGTGAAAGCGCGCCGTCCGGCCTGTTAATTGTTCATATTCTAACCGATCGGGGTGCTGCTGACCCGGCCGCGCGGTAGTGGGCGCGGTGCCCCGCGCCTGGAGCCGGCATGTCTCTGACACGACGACGATTCTGCTGTCTTGCCGCCTGCGCGGCCATGGCCGGGCCGCGTCTCGCCCCCGCCGAGACGCACCTGCGCCCGGTGCCGTCCACCGGCAAGCCGGTTCCGCCGGTCGGGCTTGGCACCTGGATCACCTTCAACGTCGGCAACGACGAGGGACTGCGCCGCGACCGGCTCGAGGTGATGCGCGCCTTTTTCGATCTCGGCGGCGGCATGATCGACTCCTCGCCCATGTACGGCTCGTCAGAGGAAGTGATCGGCTGGTGCCTCGAACGTCTCGGCCCGCAGCCGGAACTCGTCAGCGCGACCAAGGTATGGACCCGCGGCCGCGAGCGCGGCATCGCTCAGATGAAAGAGTCGGCACGCCTGTGGGGCGTGAATGTCTTCGACGTGATGCAGGTGCACAACCTCGTCGATTGGCGCACCCATCTTCACACCCTGTTCGAATGGAAGGCCGACGGCCGCGTGCGCCACGTCGGCATCACCACGTCCCACGGCATGCGCCATGCCGAGATGGAGCGGATCATGACCGAGGAGCCCGTCGACTTCGTCCAGCTCACCTACAACGTGCTCGACCGCGAGGCCGAGCGCCGCCTGTTGCCGCTGGCGGCCGAGCGCGGCATCGGCGTCATCGTCAACCGGCCGTTTCGCCGCGGCAGCCTGTTCGACCGGGTCGCTGATGCGCCGCTGCCCGGTTTCGCAGGCGAGCTCGACTGCCGCAGCTGGGCCGAGATCTTCATCAAGTTCATCGTCTCGCACCCGGCGGTGACCTGCGCCATTCCGGCCACCACCCGCGTCGATCACCTGCGCGAGAATATGCGCGGCGGCCTCGATCCCATGCCCGACGCGGCACTGAGGCAGCGCATCGCCGATCACGTGGCGTCGTTGTGAGCGGCGATGAGGGAGAGCCTGCTCGCGCTCATCGCCGATCCCGGGCGCATGATGCTGTTCTCGGCCGAGGTCTACGCCTCGATCGTCGCCGCGTACAACCGCGTGTCGCTGCCCGTCATCGTGTTGGCTGCCGCCGGCGGGACCGTGCTCGTCGCACGACTGGCGCGCGGCAGCAGCATTCACGCCGGCGCCGTGTTCGCGGTGCTCGCCGCACTCTGGCTCTGGGTCGGCCTCGTGTTCCATGCCGTGCACTACCGGCCGATCAACTGGGCGGCGGGTGCGTTTGCCGCCGTCGCGGCGGTGCAGGGCCTGTCGTTCGCGGTCTACGCCTTCACGGCCGGACGCCGCACCGTGGTCTCGTCCAGGGGGTGCGGGGGACGCGTCGGCACGGCCTGGCTGGTGCTCGCCCTCGTCTTCGCGCCCGTGTCCATCCTGTTCGGGGCCGATCCTTGGGCCGCGCCATACTTCGCCGTGGCCCCGGGCACGCTGGCTTGGGTCACGCTCGGCGTCGTGCTCTGCACGGGCGGGCGGGCATGGTGGCACGCCGCGCTCGCGGCGCCGGTCGCCATCGTGGAAGGGCTCACGGCCTGGGGCCTCGACGACCGCCTAACCATGGCGGTGTGGCTGCTGTTTGCCGCCAGCCTGGTCGCGGCGCCGTTCTGCCGGCGTCGCGCCTGAATCGGGCCCGTGTCCCGCGCTAGGCGTGGAGCACCGGCAGTCGCTCAAGACCGGCCCGCGTCAGCAGCGACGGCCCCGCCATCAGCGACGCCGCGCGGGAGATGTCGGCG
>CBFGVH010000049.1:0-25471 GCA_965652415.1 uncultured Gammaproteobacteria bacterium
GTTGGTCATGCGCACGACGAGGTGCGCCCGCTCGTCGACGAACCGCCACGAGAACGTCTTGTCCCACAACAGGTCGCAGCCGTACTTTCGCGTGGTGAAGGCGCTCGCCTGCTCCACGAGGAAATCGTGGAACGGGATCTCCGAGAGGACCCGGTAGCGTCGCGAGCGGATCGCCCGGTCGGCGGCGAGCGTACCGAGGAATTCGCGGTCTTCGCGGTTGATGTCCGTGGACCGGCCGTCGACCTCGATCACCAGTTGGTGGTGTTCCGGCTCGAAGCTTCCGTACAGCGGCGTGAAGCGGTCGAGGCGCTCGTTGAGCAGGTTGAACTCGGGTCCGCAGCCGGCGGCGAGGCGGCATTCGCCAGGCGGCGAGTGATGCAGCATGCCGATCATGCGCCCTTGCCTCTCGCCATCGTCACCGGTGCCGCCACGTTGCGCGCAGGCGCCGACGAGCAGGGGAAGCGTCAGTGCCAGCAGAACCTTGTTGAAGGAAATCATGACCAGGCCGTTCGCTCGGCGGGAAGCGCCCGCGCGATGGGGTTGTCTACGTCGGCGATTGTAGCGCAATCGGCGCCATCGACCCGCCCCGGCCGTCAGTAGACGTGTATGGCGTCGTCGCGGACCTCGACCCGCGCCAGGGTCTCGATGGGGACGCCGAGACCCGACAGCCGCTCCCTGCCGTGCTCGAGCGGCTTCTCGATCACGCAGCCGATGCCGAGCAGCGTGGCGCCGCTCGCCTCGACGAGGCTCGCCAGCGCGCTGATCGTCGAGCCCGTGGCCAGGAAGTCGTCGATGATGATCACGCGGTCGTTGCCGCCGAGGTAGCTGCGCGAGATCATCAGGTTGATGTCCTCGCCCTTGGTGCGGCTCTTTGCCTGGGCGAAGTAGTAGACGTCGGTCATCACGCTCGAGCGGTGCTTGCGCGCGTAGAGCATGGGGACGTCGTAACGGCGGGCGGTGGCCAGCGCGGCGGGAATTCCACTGACCTCGGCGGTCACGATGCGAGTGGGCGGCTCGGCCAGGAGCGGGGCAAAGCGGCGGACGAACGAGTCGCCCATCCGCTCCGTGAGCGAGGCGTCCACCTGGTGGTTGATGAAGCCGTCAAGCTTGACGATGCCGCCGCCGGCGTGAACGCCTTCACGCCTGATGCGTTCGACAAGTTCCTGCATAGGATACCGTTTCCCCGGCCGCGTTCATGGAAGCGGCGATTATAGCGGCGCGGGAAACCGCGCGGGCAGCCGCGGTGCATGTCGCACCGCGCTGCCCGCCGGCGACGTCAGTTGAATGCCGGTCCCGGCCGCTTTCCGAGCGCCTTGAGAATCGACGCGAGCGGACAGAATCCGGTGAACGCCGACTGGAACAGGTTGGCGCCGACAAAGGCGGTCAGCCACAACCAGGCAAGGTCGTGGTACACGGCCAGCGCCAGGCTTGCCAGGATCATGAATCCGGCGAAGGCGAGAACGATTCGATCGATGGTCATGGGGATACCTCCGTTTGGGTTGTTTATTATTATATTATCATTTTCTTATTTTGCAACCCCCATTCCCGTCAGCGATAGACCTCGTGCAGCATCCGCTCGAGCGCGCCCGAAAGGAAGTCGAGGTATCGAGGCTCTGATAGCCGATGATCTCCATCCTTGAAATAACTGATAGTTACATCGTTTCCTTCAAGTCGTTCCATGATGTTCTCCGCGGTGCGCCAGGGAACGTCTGGGTCCTTTCGCCCGTGCAGGAGATGAACCGGGCAATCGAGAGGTATCTTGTCGTCCAGCTGCAGGTGGCGCTTGCCGTCCTCGATGAAGGCCCGGGTGACGGGCGTCGGCTCTTCGTCGTAATCCGACGAGACGAGCACGACGCCGTCGCTCTCCAGGCGCTGGCGCATCGACTCGTCGAACGCGTTCCACATCAGGTCGCGGGTGAAGTCGGGGGCGGCGGCGATCCCGATCATTCCCTTCACTCTCGCACCCAGGGCACGCGCCACCAGCAGCATGATCCAGCCTCCCATGCTCGAGCCGACCAGCACCATGTCCCCCTCGACGGCGTGGCCTATCACGGCGAGGGCGTCGTCACGCCAGCCGCCGATGGTACCGTCGACGAACTCGCCACCAGACAGACCGTGCCCCGAGTAGTCCAGTCGCAGGAAGGCGCGCCCGAGTTCGCGGCAGTGAGCGGCCAGGTGGTTTCCCTTGGTTCCGGACATCTCGGAGCGATAGCCGCCGAGAAAGACGACCGTGGGACCCGAGCCGGGGATGTGCTCGAAGGCGAGCCGCGCATCCCGCGGCCCGTCGAGATAGCGAACTTCGGGATCGGTCATGAAGGCTTGTTCAGGTTCGAGGTACGATGAAAAATGTCTCGGAAAGCATTGTCAACACTACTCTTCCGGATTCGATGGCGACGACCCGCGGACCCTCGGGCAGATGGTCGCCCTCGCGATAGATGGCGCCGTTGATCATGGCGAAGCGGCGACCCGGATCGGCCGACCACGAAATCACGCTGATATCGTAGGGCGGCAAACGCTCCCGCATCGCGTCCGGAAGGGACGACACCGGCCTCGCCGCGGCATCCGCCCCGACCGGCTGCAAGGCAGACCTGGCGGCGAGGCGCTCGCCCGCCGCTCCTTCGTCGCCGGCAACCTGTTCGACGATCCGGGTGGAGTCGATCACGACTGCGGCGGGATCCGCCCCAAACCGGTCCTGCGGTACCGACGTCGCGGCATCCGATGCCGGCTGCGAGGCGGGCACCGTGCCGGTCGCAAGCAGTTGCCGGATCGGCGCCCGGTAGAGCCAGGCCATGACCGCCAGCAGGCCGACCAGGACAACGAGCAGCGTCACCATCACCACGGTGACGCGCCTGCTGCCGGCCGTATCCGAACGCGGCGTCTCGAATCTCGGCAGCGAGCCGCGACGGCGCTCCTGCTCGGATTTTCTCAATGCCTCGAGAATGTACGACATGATCCTTAATGACCCAGGACCGGATGCGACTCGTAACCCAGCCGGTTGCCCAGAACAATCAACTCCACTTCTCCGGCCCGCTCCCGCTCGACAAGCGAATTGCGCCGCTGGAAGGCCGCCAGGGCCGCGCGCAGTTCGGCGTCGAACACGCCGTGCTCGACGCGCGACAGGGGTGCTCCGCCGTGGTTGACGGCTTCCAGGTTCAGCGCCCGGCGCAGCCAGAGAATGTCCTCGACACCCGAGTCCTCGTTGATCGGCATCGCCGCGATCGGCGGGCGGCGCCAGAACACCACCGCCCCACCCTTCCAGGCGGCCTTGAATGTCGCCCGGGACAGCCGGTACAGATCACCGGCGACATCGATCACCAGCGTGTCCCCGAAGACATAACGCAGCGCCGCGAAGCGCCCGCCGATCTCCCCCAGTTCGACCACGGCCGGACGATCCAGGACCAGCAGCTCATCAAGCGTGTCCGCACCCTGGAAGCACGACAGGCCGAACTCGGCAACGCCGACACAGTCGAACACCGCTGCATCCGGCACCGACCAGGCCCGGCCGAGCTGGCGCAGGGCCGCAACCCGCGAGAGCGACTCGGCGCTTGCGCGCGCGAGTGTTTCCTCGAGGCCGCCGGCATCGACTTCCGGCAACCGGCCCAGGGCCACCGGGTGAGGCCCGCGCGGCGCCAATTGCAGGCGCGCGGGCGGCGCCGGATCGAGGTACGGCGCCAGGCGCGGCGACGCGTCCGCCGCCTCGGCACGGGCGATCCAGGCGCCGAGGCCGCCGATGGCCGGGTTCCGGGCGGCGCCGTCGAAGCGAGGCAGCCACGAGGGCGCGAGCTGGCGCACTTCGCGGTCGATTCGCTCGGGCAGCCAGCCGAGCGTGTAGGCGACTACCGGCGCCGAGACCAGCAACGCGATCCCCGCCAGCACCGACGCCCGCCAAGACCAGCGGCGAGCACCGGCACCGGCCACCTCGCGGCCTGCCGCCATCACCGTCGCACGGGTCACCCGCGAACGGCCTTCGGCCCATGTCCCCATCAGCGCCCGGTCGCAGATCACGTTGATCAGCCGCGGTACGCCGCCCGACAGCCGGTGCACTGCAGCCAGCGCGCCGCGGGTGAACAACTCGCGATCGCAACCGCTCGTGCGCAGGCGGTGGCGCACGTAGTCGCCGGTCCGCCCGCGGCCGAGCGGCGCGAGGTGGTAACGGGCGGTGATGCGCTGGTCGAGCTGCCTCAGCGAGGGATCGGCCAGGTGGCGGCCGAGCTCCGGCTGCCCGATGAGAATGATCTGCAGCAATTTCCGGGTCGTCGTTTCAAGGTTGGTCAGAAGTCGCACCTGTTCGAGCACGTCGCGCGAGAGGTTCTGCGCCTCGTCGATGATCAGCACCGGGTTGCGCCCCGCCGCATGGGCGTCGAGGAGATAACGGTTCAGCGCATCCAGCAGGCGTTTCACGGTAGGCGCGCCGTCGGGCGTGATGCCGAACTCGTCGCAGATCGACTGCATCAGCTCGAGCTCGTCGATCCGAGTATTGAGGATCACCGCCGCCTCGACATCGTCCGGCAGGCTTGCCAGCAGCTTGCGGCACAACGTGGTCTTGCCGGTGCCGATCTCGCCCGTGAGCAGCACGAATCCGCCGCCCGAGCCTGACAGCCCGTACACCAGGTGTGCCAGCGCCTCGTCGTGCGCCTCGCTCATGAACAGGTAGCGCGGGTTAGGCGCAATGGAGAACGGCGGTTCGGTGAAGCCGAAGTATGCCTCGTACATGGATGTCAACCGGATCCCGCGACAATAGTTCGACGCGCGGTCGTCAACCCGCCCTTCGATATGTCAATGACCCATCCTTGCCGCCACGCCCGTGGAAATCATATCGCGCTTCGGGTCTTGCGGGGCGAAAAGCGGTGCTCGTCGATCGACCAGCGGCGCGTGCCGGCATCGAGAACCAGGCACGACGCCCCGCCCTTGGTGCGCTCGCGGCCCGCCGCGCCGGGATTGACCACCCAGGGTTCGGCTCCCGTGTCGATGACCCGAACGTGGGTATGACCGTAGACCACCAGCCGCGCCGACGGGTGACGGGCGCGCAGGCGCTTGTGGTAATTGCGCGTGTCCCAGATCCGGTGGCCGTGTTCCATGGCGACCACGCCGCCGGGAAGTTCGATGGTCAAGGACTCCTCGAGGGCGGCCAGTTCGCCGTGCCGATCGCCCGGCCACTTTCCCGCGACGTCGTTGTTGCCGGCCACCGCAAACACCTCGGCGGATGTTTCGCGGCGCAGAGTTTCAAGCACGCCGGGCCCGATATCGCCGGCGTGCAGCAGGATCTCGCAGTCGGACAGGCACGAGAGCACGTCGGAATCGATCACCCCGTGCGTGTCGGAAAGGATGCCTACGCGAACGGCCACGGGCAATGAATCCGACGGGCCGCTTCAGCCGTCTGCCGGCAGGTCGATTTCGCGGTACCGCTCGAGCAGCTTCGCGTAGTCCTCGCGGGTCTTGTCGAGCGACATGCGACCGCGGTCGACGGCGCGCTCGAAGCGCTCGAGACGCTGCCTGAGCTCGTGCAGTTCCTGTTCCTCGTACTCGGTATCCGGCTCGGGCATCGCGGCCAGTTCCTCGCGCAGGCGGGCCATCTGCTCGGTGTTGAACTCGATCTGCCGCGTCAGCTCGGCGATGCGCTGCTCGCGCAGGCCGATGATGACCTCCTCGCTCTCGTACTTCTCCATGAGCGTGCGATCGATCCTGCGTTTCTCCTCGCGCTTGATCTGCGCCTGGCGCTCCGCCTCCTCGCGGCGCTTGATCACCTGCAGTTCCTCGGCGGTCGGCGGCGCCTCGTGGACCTCGAGGGTCACCCCGCTCTCGCGCAACTCGGTGACGGGGCGGTCGCCGCATATCTCGCTGGCATAGGTGCCGTAGTGCCAGTTGCCCTCGGCGTCCTGGCACTTGGTAATCGTCTGGGCCCCGCCCGGCGCCCACGGCACCAGCGCGAACACGACGATGAACAGAAGCTGCGGTTTCATGGAGCCATTGTTGTCAATTTCCGCGCCCTGATCAACAACCACAGGCCGACGGCGAGCATCGGCAGGCTCAGGAGCTGCCCCATGGTCAGCCAGCCAAGGGCGACCGGCCCCAGATGCGCGTCGGGTTCTCGGGCGAATTCGACCACGAACCGCCCCAGGGCGTAGACGACCAGGAACACCCCGGTGACCGCCCCGGCCGGTCGCGGCCTGGCGGCATAGATCCACAGAACCACGAACAGCACCACCCCTTCCAGGGCCGCCTCGTAGAGCTGCGACGGGTGCCGGGGCAGCGGCCCCGCCGCGGGAAACACCATGGCCCAGGGCACGTCGGTCACCCTGCCCCACAGCTCGTGGTTGATGAAGTTGCCGATGCGCCCGGCGAACAGGCCGAGCGGCACCAGCGGGGCGACGAAATCCGCGACCTCGAGCAGCCCCTTGCCGCGCTGACGCGCGAACAAGGCAAGCGCGATGCCGACGCCGATCAAGCCGCCGTGAAAGGACATCCCTCCCGTCCACACGTAGAGGATTTCCCACGGCCGCGAGAGATAGTAGCCGCCCTGGTAGAACAGCGCGTAGCCGAGGCGGCCGCCGATCACCACGCCGAGGGCGATGTAGAACAAGAGGTCCCAGACCTCGGCCGGGTTCCAGCCGCTTCCCGGCCGCTTCGCGCGCATGACGCCGAGCAGCGCGCCGCCCAGGAACCCGACCAGGTACATCAGGCCGTACCAGCGGATCGCCAGCGGGCCGATGGCGATGGCAATGGGATCGATGTCGGGGGCGGTCAGCATGAAGGGATCCTGCAGGAGATGTCGAGGTCGAATGTACGTGAGCGGCCGATGTCCGCGCAGGTTGCACCGGCGAGCGCCGATTATAGTCCCCGACGCCGGCGCGGTGCGGTCCACGGCCCGCGGACCGGGTGTTGCGACACTGACGACAATGTCATGGCGGCCGAACTCGACCGAACGCTAGAATACGCCGATCGCTTCACCTGCTGCCAAGGAGTGCAGACATGCCCGGATTCGCGCGGACCGTCATTGTCGCCGCCCTGCTCGCTCTGCCGACCGCCGCCGGCGCCGCCAGCATCATCGAGCTCGCCGGCACGAGCAACAACGAGCCCATCAGCAACACCATCGAGGTCAACGGTAACCGGCTGCGCATGATCGTGCGCGAGGCGGGTGCGACCTCGGACGTCCTGTTCGACGCCTCCGCGGATACCGCCTGGGTCATCGACCACGCCGAGCGCACCTACATGGAGATCACCGCGGCCGACGTCGAGCGCATGGGCGCATCGCTTAAGGGCATGGTGAGCGAGATCCAGGCGCAGCTCGAGCAGACCATGGCCGGCATGAGCGAGGAACAGAAGGCGCAACTCGGAGGGCTGCTCGGCAATCTCGGGCTGGACCAGGGCGCCGGAAGCGCCGCGCCGCGGGAGGTGGCGCGCTTCGAGCCGACCGGGGAATCGGGCCGCGTGGCCGACATCCCCTGCAACCGCGGCGTGCTCAAGGCCGGGGACACGGTGCAGGCGCGACTGTGCGTGGCGAACCGTGCCGACATCGCCGTGCCCGACGCGGAGTACGCCACCCTCAGGCGCCTGGTCGCCTTCGGCAGTCGCATCGCCGGCACCATGGCCGAGGTGTTTCCCGGGATGGTGGCGGACATGCCGTCGTTCGACGTCGGCACGATGAACGGGCTGCCGGTGGAGATCGTCGACCCGGCGACCCGCGTCTCGGTGCGGGAGGTCCGCTCGGAGCCCAGGGGGCCGATCACGCTGCCCGAGGGCTACAAGCGCCAGGCCAACCCGCTGCTCGGCATGTGAGCGGCGGGCCTCAACGCGAACCTCCCCAACGGCGAATCAGTCCCGCGCCAGCTCCTCGATGCCGGCATAGAGGTTCAGCGCCTCGGGATTGGCAAGGGCGTCGCGGTTCTTGACCGACTCGCCGTGCACGATGCGCCTCACCGCCAGCTCCACGATCTTGCCGCTCTTGGTGCGCGGGATGTCGGCCACCTGGATGATCTTGGCAGGCACGTGGCGCGGCGTGGCGCCGCGACGGATGCTGTCGCGGATCTTCTGCCTGAGTCCGTCGTCGAGCGACACGCCGTCCTTCAGTCGCACGAACAGCACCACGCGCACGTCGTTGTTCCAGTTCTGCCCGATCACCAGCGACTCGAGCACCTCGTCGACCTTCTCCGCCTGGCGGTAGATCTCGGCGGTGCCGATGCGTACTCCGCCGGGGTTGAGCACGGCATCGGAGCGGCCGTAGATGACCCAGCCGTCATGCTCGGTATGGGCCACGTAGTCGCCGTGACACCACACGCCGGGAAACTTCTCGAAGTACGTCTCGCGGTAGCGTGAGCCGTCGTCGTCGTTCCAGAAGCCGACCGGCATGGACGGGAAGCTGTTCATGCAGCACAGCTCGCCCTTCTCGCCGCGCGGCAACGGCCTGCCGTCGTCGTCGAGGGCCTGCACGTCCATGCCCAGGGCCGAGGCCTGGATCTCGCCACGCCACACCGGCAGGATCGGGCAGCCGCAGACGAAGCACGCCATGATATCGGTGCCGCCCGAGATCGACGACAGGCAGGCGTCGAACTTGATATCGCGGTAGACGTAGTCGAAGCCCTCGGGCGCAAGCGGCGAGCCGGTGGAAAGGATGGTGCGTACGGTAGCGAGATCGTGGCTCCTCGCCGGGGCGATGCCGCCCTTGGCGCAGGCGTCGATGAACTTCGCCGAGGTGCCGAACACCTCGATCCGCTCGTCCTCGGCGAAGTCGAACAGGACGTTGCCGTCGGGGTGAAACGGCGATCCGTCGTACAGCATCAGCGTGGCGCCCGATGCCAGGCCCGACACCAGCCAGTTCCACATCATCCAGCCGCAGGTGGTGAAGTAGAACAGTCTCGTCCCCTCGCCCACGTCGCAATGCAGCTGGTGTTCCTTGACGTGCTGCAGCAGGCTGCCTCCGGCACCGTGGACGATGCACTTGGGCACGCCGGTCGTGCCGGAGGAGTACATGATGTAGAGGGGATGATCGAACGGCAGGCGCTCGAACTCGATGTCGTCGCCGCCGCCCGCCGCGAAGTCGTCGAGCAACGCTGACTGGGCGATCTTCGAAAGATCGGGATCTGCCGCGGCGAACGGCACCACCAGCACGCGCGCCAGGCTCGGCAGGGCATCGGCGATCGCCGCGAGCTTGTCGACGCAGTCGTGGGTCCTGCCGTTGTAGTGGTAGGCGGCGCAGCCGACCAGGAACTTCGGCGCGATCTGGCCGAACCGGTCGAGCACGCCGCTGACGCCGAAGTCCGGCGAACACGACGACCACGTGCCCCCGGCGGCCGTGGTGGCGAGCATGGCGACGACCGTCTCGGGGATGTTGGGCATGAAGCCGGCGACGCGGTCCCCGGGTCCGAGCCCGGCCGCGCGCAGTGCGCCGGCAAGCGCCGCCACCTGCCTGAACAGTTCCCGGCGCGAGATCGTTCGCGTGGCGCCGGTCTCGTCGCGGGCGACTATGGCGACGGCATCGTCCCGGTACCGAAGCAGGTTCTCGGCGTAGTTGAACTTCGCATCGGGAAACCAGCGCGCGCCCGGCATGAGCTCGCGGTCGGCAACCACGCGCTCGCCACGCTCGCCGACGACCCCGGAAAACGACCACAGCAGGTCCCAGAACGACTCGCTGTTCTCGACCGACCAGCGGTGCAGATCGGCGTAACCCGTGAGAGACTCGCCGGTGCGATCCCCGGCCGCTTCGATGAAGGCCGTTATCCGGGCACGGGAGATCCGGCCGGCGTCAGGTGTCCACAGCGGTGCGCTCAATTTCATGCCTCGTGTTGGTGATTGGACAGGAATCCCGGGAACCGAGACAATGCCACGGGACACGACCGAAGCCAACGGTATTCGGGGTCGCGCCGGGATGCGGCTGCCTCCTTGTGAGCGGCCCTGCGCGGGTCGCGCAGAAGGCTTCACCGGATACTCCTGATGCTTGCATCGACAGATTTTATGCACTATATTTTTGCACAAAATCCAACAAGCATTGATATTTTGCGCTGCCGCATTGCCACTGCGCAATCCCTCCTCCGTCGACACCAGTGCCACAAGGATTCGCCATGAACCGTTCGACCACTTCCCTTCACGACGAACTCGCCGCCAGGCTGAGCCAGGAAGCGCGCAAGCGGCTGCCCCCAGCCGAGGCCGCGCTGATCGAACCGTTCCTGAAGGAGTACTACCGGCAGGCGGCCCTGGAAGAATTCGAGGAGACTCCCATCGGCGACCTTTACGGAGCCGCCATGTCCCACTGGCAGCTCGGCCGCGTGCGCAAGGCCGGGCAGCCGCAGATCCATGTCTACAACCCCGACTACGAGAACCACGGCTGGCAGAGCACCCACACCATCGTCGAGGTGGTGACCGACGACATGCCGTTCCTGGTCGACACCGTGTCGATGGTGCTCAATCGCGGAGAGATGACCATTCACCATACTCTGCACCCGGTCATCGCCAACGTGCGCGACGCGGGCGGCCAGATCACCCGCACCCTGCCCTACCGGGAAATCGGCGAAGACACGGTGACCGAGTCCTACATGCAGTTCCATGTCGACCGGCTGGCCGGCGTCGAACGCCTGGCGCAGGTGCGAGACGAGATCGCCGACGCCCTCGAGGACGTGCGGCTCGCGGTGAACGACTGGGGCGCCATGCGCGAGGCCGTGCAGCAACTCTCCGAGCGCGTCGACCGGGACGCGGGCACGGAGGCAGGCGAGCACCACGAGGCCGCCGAACTGCTGCAATGGATCGCGGACGATCATTTCACGCTGCTCGGCTTCGTCGAGTTCTCGATCGCCGGCCAGAAGACGCTCGAGCCGGACGCGGGCACGGTCCTCGGACTGCTGAAAAAATGCGACGGCGACATTGAAAGGCTCAAGTCGCGGGTGTTGCCGTGCGACGACGCCCGCTTCCTCGCCAGGATGGGACTGCTCACAGTCAACAAGACCAACAGCCGCTCCACCGTGCACCGCCCGGCCTATCTCGACCTTATCGCGGTACGAAGCGGCAAGGGCAGGAACGCCCGCGTCAGCTGCGTGCTCGGGCTGTTCACCTCGGCGGCCTACAACCGCAACACGCGCGAGATACCCTACCTGCGCGACAAGGTGGAGCGCCTGATGGCCTCGAGCGCCCTGCCCGAACGCGGCCATCTGCAAAAGGCCCTGCAGAACGTCATCGAGACCTATCCACGCGACACCCTGTTCCAGGTGCCCGAGCAGGAACTCGAGCCCATCCTGCGCGGCATCCTGCACCTGCAGGAGCGCCAGCACATCCGCCTGTTCGTCGCCGCGGAGCCGTTCGGGCGATTCGTCTCGGCTCTGGTGTACGTGCCGCGCGACCGTTTTCACAGCGACCTTCGCATCCGCATCCAGGAATTGCTGCTCAAGGCATTCAAGGGCAGCCACATCGAGTTCAACGTTCTTTTCACCGAGTCGGTCCTGGCGCGCATTCACTTCCTCGTGTACACGGACCCGCAGGACAGGACCGAGCCGGACATCGCCCAGCTTACCGGCCAGATCGAGGAGGCTGCCCTGTCGTGGACGGACCGGCTGCGCACCACGCTGGTGGAACAGTTCGGCGAGGAGACAGGCACGCGTGATTTCGCACTCTTCAGGCGAGCGTTCTCGCCGAGCTATCGCGACGATTTCAGTCCCCGGCGCGCCGCCTACGATGTTCAGCGCATCCACGAGGTTCACGACACGGGCGAGCTCGGCATCTATTTCTACCGACCGATCGACGTGCTCGACGGCACCGTGCGACTGCGCCTGTACTCGGTCGGCAAGGAGGTCGCACTGTCGGACGTGATCCCGGTGATCGAGAACATGGGCCTGAAGGTGCTCGGCGAAAAACCCTACGAGATCGACGTCAGGGACCGCGAATGCGTGTGGATCCACGAGTTCACGCTGGCCGACCAGAAATCGCGCGACATCGACGTCGAGAACCTGCGCGACCACTTCGAGGAGGCATTCGCGCGGGTCTGGCGCGGTGAGGCGGAAAGCGACGGATTCAACCGCCTGGTGCTGAGCGCCGGCCTGCACTGGCGCGAATGCGTTCTGCTGCGCGCCTTCGCCCGCTACCTCCGGCAGATCCGGGTCCGGTACAGCCAGGAGTACATCATCGATACGCTCAACGGCAACCCTGCCATGAGCGCCCGTATCGTCGAGTATTTTCACCGGCGCATGGACCCGGAACTCGACGCAGACCGGGACGCCGGCTGCCAGGCGATCCGCGGCGAACTCGCCGCCGGCATCGAGCGCATAGTCAACCTCGACGAGGACCGCATCATCTCGGCGTACGTGAACCTGGTCGAGTCGACCCTGCGCACCAATTTCTACCAGGTCGGCGAGGACGGCGGGCCGAAGAACTACCTGTCGTTCAAGTTCGATCCGACCAACGTGCTGCGCATGCCCGAGCCGCGGCCGATGTTCGAGATCTTCGTCTACTCGCCCAGGGTCGAGGCGGTACACCTGCGCGGCGGGCGGGTTGCGCGCGGCGGCCTGCGCTGGTCGGACCGGCCCGAGGACTTCCGCACCGAGGTCCTGGGCCTGGTCAAGGCCCAGATGGTCAAGAACGCGGTCATCGTTCCCGTGGGCTCCAAGGGCGGCTTCGTGGTCAAGCGACTGCCCGAAGGGGACCGCGACACGCAGATGGCCGAGGTGGTCGAGTGCTACAGGATGTTCATCCGCGGGATGCTCGACATCACCGACAACATCGTCGACGACAAGGTGGTGCATCCGAAGCGGGTCACCCGCCACGACGACGACGACCCCTACCTCGTGGTCGCGGCGGACAAGGGCACCGCGACGTTTTCCGACATCGCCAACGGCGTCGCCGCCGAGTACGGCTTCTGGCTGGGCGACGCCTTCGCCTCGGGCGGCTCCGCCGGCTATGACCACAAGGCGATGGGCATCACCGCCCGCGGTGCATGGGAATCGGTCAAGCGGCACTTTCGCGAACTCGGCGTCAACACCCAGACCGAGCCCTTCGCCGTGATCGGCATCGGCGACATGGCCGGCGACGTGTTCGGAAACGGCATGCTGTTGTCCGAGCAGATCCGGCTCGTCGGCGCGTTCAACCACATGCACATCTTCATCGATCCCGATCCCGACCCGGCCACGTCGTTCGCGGAGCGACGGCGGCTGTTCGAAATGCCGCGCTCGACGTGGGAAGACTACAACCCGGAACTGATCTCCAGCGGCGGCGGCGTGTACAAGCGCAGCCTCAAGTCGATCACCCTGTCGGCCGAGGCGCGTGCCGCGCTCGGCATCAACGCCGAGAAGCTCACGCCCAACGAGCTCATCCACCTCATGCTCAAGGCGCCCGTCGACCTCGTCTGGAACGGCGGCATCGGCACCTACGTGAAGGCTTCGTCGGAGACCCACGAGCAGGTGCGCGACCGGGTCAACGACTCGCTGCGCGTCGACGGCGCCGAACTGCGCTGCAAGGTATTCGGCGAAGGCGGCAACCTCGGCATGACCCAGCTCGGCCGCATCGAGTACAACAGGAAAGGCGGTCTGTGCTACACGGACGCCATCGACAACTCGGCGGGCGTGGACACCTCCGACCACGAGGTCAACATCAAGATCCTGCTCGACCGCGCGGTCAAGGCCGGCGACCTGACGGTCAAGCAGCGCAACGAGCTGCTCGACAGCATGACCGAACAGGTCGCGTCACTGGTGCTGTACGACAACTACAGCCAGACCCAGGCGATCAGCCTGGCGGCATCAAGGTCGCCCGAACTGTTCCGGCAGCACATGCGCTTCATCCGCGTGCTGGAACGAGACGGGGTCCTGAGCCGCGCCCTGGAGCAGCTACCCGACGACGAAGCCGCGACCGAACGCGCCCAGGACAATCTCGGGCTGTTTCGCTCCGAACTGTCGGTGCTTCTCGCCTACAGCAAGCTGACCCTCAACGCAAGGCTGATCGAGTCCGACGTGCCGGAGGACCCGTTCCTGTCCTCGGCGCTGTTCCAGTATTTTCCCGAGGTGCTGCAGCAGCGCTTTCCGCGCATCATGGACGAGCACCGGCTCAGGCGCGAGATCATCGTCACCCATATCGCCAACGAGATGGTCAATCGCGGCGGACCGACGTTCGCATTTCGGCTGGGCGAGCTGACCGGGGCGAGTTACGCGCATATCGCCCGCGCCTACACGGTCGCGGTCGAGGTGTTCGGCCTGCGCGGACTCGGAGCCGAGATCGAGGCGCTCGACAACCAGGTCGCCGACGCGGTGCAGAAATCGATGCTCTCGGACCTGACCGGCCTGATCGAACGGGCCACGGCATGGCTGCTCGGGCACCGCGGCGAAGGCATGAACATCAGCGAGACTGTCGATTACTTCGCCTCCGGCGTCGCCGAACTCGTGGCCAGCTATCCCCGCAGCATGGCCGCCAGCAACCGGCTGCAGCAGAAAAAACGCTGGCAGCGGCTGATATCCGCCGGCGTGCCCAAGGAACTGGCCCAGCGCGTCGCCTACCTCGTCGCTTTGTCCTCGGCGCTCGACATCGTCGAGGTGGCCAACGAAACGGGTGAGCGCGTCGACCACGCCGCCGCCGTCTACTACGGCCTCGGCGACCGCCTGTCCCTGCACTGGCTGCGCGAGCAGGTCAGCCACCTGCCCGTGCGCAACCACTGGCAGGCAATGGCCGCGTTCAGCCTGCGCAACGACCTGCACGAGCAGCAGAAGCTGCTGACGCGCCTGGTGCTGACCTCGCCGTCCAACAAGCACGGACGCCGCGCGCTCGGTCACTGGCTCGACGCCAACGCCGCAACCTGCGAGCGATTCTCCCAGCTGATCAACGATTTCAAGGCGGCGCGAGAGATCGACTTCGCCATGCTGTCGGTCGCCATCAGCCAGGCCAAGTCGCTCCAGGCGCACTCGGCTTAGGAGGCGTCAGGACACAATAGCCAGGCGCAAGAATCGGATTGGCGGCAGCCGCCGCTGCGTGGATCATTGCGCGCATCGCAATCCGACCGGGACACGGGACAATGAACAGCGACTACCAGATCGTCGAACGGGCCATTCACTACATCGCCGAGCACAGCGGGGACCAGCCGGACCTGCCGGAGATCGCCGCCCACGCGGGCGCCAGCATGCATCACTTCCAGCGCGTGTTCAGCCGCTGGGCCGGGATCAGCCCCAAGCGCATGCTGCAGCACCTGACCGCGATCGAGGCCGGCGAGTTGCTGCGCCGCCGCATGCCGGTCCTGGAAACCAGCCTGTCGGTCGGGCTGTCGAGCACCAGCCGCCTGCACGACCTGTTCGTCAACGTGCATGCCATGAGCCCGGCTGCCTACCGCGAGCACGGCCACGAACTCGTGATCGACTGGGGAGTGGCCGACTCGCCGTTCGGGCTCGCGCTGGTGGCGACCACGGGCGCAGGCGTCTGCTGGCTGTCGTTCCATGACCCCGAAACCCTGCCCGGCGGCATCGACGAGATGCGCGAGGAGTGGTCCAGGGCCATGCTGCGTCGCGACGACTTGAAAATCGGCGCGCTCGCTCCCAGACTTTTCGGCACCAGTGCGGGCGATGCGCCGATTCACGTCATGGTCAAGGGCAGCAATTTCCAGCTTCGCGTGTGGCGGGCGCTGCTCGAGATCCCGGCGGGAGCCACCTCGACGTACGGCGACATTTCGCGCCTGATCGACGCACCGCGCGCCGGCCGTGCGGTGGGCAGCGCGGTCGGCGCCAACCGTGTGGCATGGCTGATCCCCTGCCACCGGGTCATCCGCGGCACCGGCATGATCGGCGGCTATCGCTGGGGAGCGGACAAGAAGCGTATGATGCTGTTTCGCGAGTCCCTGCCGGCGCCGCCGCGGGCAAGTGCGGCGACATCATGAGGGCACGCGCCGTCAACGGAGGTTCTGGTCAATGAGCAAACTGCTGCACGTCAATTCACCGCGCGATCCGATCTGGACCGAGATCCGCCGGGAAACCGAACTCGGGATCAGCCAGGAGCCCCTGCTGGCGAGCTTCATGCACGCCGTGGTCTTGCGCCACGACACGCTCGAGGAGTCCCTGGCCCTGCACCTGGCGCAGAAGCTCGGCGCACCGGTGCTCGGCGAGACCATCCTCAACGAGATCATGCGCGAGGCGCTGATGTCGAGCCCCGCCATCGGCGTCGCGATCCGCAACGACCTGGAGGCCATCCGCGAACGGGACCCGGCATGCGACCGCTACTCGCTGCCTCTCCTTTACTTCAAGGGGTTCCACGCGATGCAGACCTACCGGGTGGCCCATTACCTGTGGAACCAGGGGCGCCGGGAACTCGCGTTGTACCTGCAGAACCGTTCCAGCGAGGTGTTCGGGGTCGACATCCACCCCGCCGCCCGCATCGGCTCCGGCATCCTCGTGGACCACGCCACGAGCCTCGTCATCGGCGAAACCGCCGTGGTCGGCAACAACGTCTCGATGCTGCACGAGGTCACCCTCGGCGGCACCGGCAAGGACACCGGCGATCGCCATCCCAAGGTCGGCAACGGCGTGCTGATCGGTGCCGGCGCGAAGATCCTGGGCAACGTGCGCATCGGCGACTGCGCCAAGATCGGCGCCGGCAGCGTGGTGCTCGAGAACGTCCCGGCCCGCTGCACCGTGGCCGGCGTGCCGGCCAAGCGGGTTGGCACCTGCGGCGAGGAACCTTCGCGGGGCATGGACCACCGCTTTGACTGCGGCGATTGCTGACTGCCTCAGGCGCGCACCACGTCCTCGAGCTGTTCAAGGAAAGTCGCGAGTTCGGCCTCGGTATTGAAATAGTGCAGCGCGCACCGGGCGACGCTGTCGAGGCCCCGTCCGCTCATGTCGAGCAGCGTCGACCACGCGTTCGATGAACCGATGTTGATGCCGCGCTCCGCGAGCCGTGTTCGGATCGCGTCCGGCGCGACGCGCTCGTGGGTGAATGTGACGATGCCGCAGCGCTCGCGGCCCTTGTCCCTTACCGTCACCCCCGGGATGTTCCCGAGGTCGTCCCTGAGCCCGTCGGCGAGGGTTCGGATGCGCCGATTTATATTGTCGAGACCGAGCTCGTTGGCGTATCCGATGGCAACGCCCAGCCCGATCTGCCCGGCGACGTTGTTCTCGAAGTTCTCGTAGCGTCTGGCGCCGTCTTCCATGCGATAACTCGAGGCCGAGGTCCACCTGGCGCCGTGCAGGTCGAGGGTCGCCGGCGGCAGGCGGTCCATCGATTCGCGGCGCACGTAAAGCAGTCCCGTGCCGCGCGGGCCGCGCAGGTACTTGCGCCCGGTGGCGCTGAGCGCATCGCAGCCGATGGCCTCGACGTCGAGCTGCACCTGGCCGGCGGACTGGCAGGCGTCCAGCAGGAAGGGAACCCCGTGCCGACGAGCGATCGCGCCCACCTCGGCGGCCGGGTTGACGAGGCCGCCGTTGGTCGGCACGTGGGTGATGCTGATCAGCCTGACGCGATCGTCGATCATCGATTCCAGCGCCTCGCAGTCGACCTGTCCGTACGCATCGTCGGGCACCACGCGCACCGTGCAACCGGTCCACTGGGCGACCTGCAGACAGGCGATGAAATTGGAGGCGTACTCGGCGGTGGCGGTGAGGATCACGTCGCCGCGCCCGAGCGTTCGGGCGAAGCCGTAAAACACCGCGTTCCACGCCGCGGTGGCATTCTCCATGAAGGCGATCTCGCCGGGATCGCAGCCGAGCATGGCGGCGCAATTCCCGTAGAACGCCTCGATCTCCTCGCCCGCCGCGGCCGCCGCCTCGTAGCCGCCGCCGAGGTACTCGCGTTCGAGATGGCGCAACATGGCGCGATAGACCGGCTCCGGCATCAGCGAAGAGCCGGAGTTGTGAAGGTGGATCACCCGTTCGCAGCCGGGCGTCTCGCGCCGCACCTGATCGATGTCCATCGCCGCCGTCGTGTCGTTCATGGTTCTGCTCCCGTGGTATCCGAAACGTTCGCCCCCGCGGCGCTGCTATAATCGCGCGGCCAGGCCGGCCGTCTCCCGGCCGCGCGCCATTCGCCTGCCCCCGACCCATGACAGCCGACGCTCCCCGCCTTATCCACCCGCGCCACTGGCCGACATGGTTCGGCATCGGCGCCATTCGCGCACTGGCCGTGCTTCCGCTGCCCGTGCTGCATGCCCTCGGCACGGCGCTGGGCCTTGCGATGTTCGCGCTGGCCGGAGCGCGGCGGCACGTGGCGCGCACCAACATCGACCTGTGCTTTCCCGACCTGCCGCCGGACAGGCGCCGGAAATTGACGCGCGACCACTTCGTTCAGCTCGGCCGCTCCGTGGCCACCACCGGTGTGAACTGGTTCGCGCCCGCGGCGCGCCTCGACCGGCTGTTCGTGATCGAAGGCCGCGAACACCTCGACGCCGTGATCGACCGCGGCGAGAATGTCATCCTGCTGGCACCCCACTTCGTCGCGCTGGAGATCGGCGGCATCTATCTCTCGCGCCTGTACCCGACCATCAGCATGTACCAGTTCATCAAGAACCCGGTCGTGGACCGCGTGGTCAGGCGGGGCCGCGCGCGCTTCGGGATCGAATTGGTCGAGCGCCGGTCTTCGCTGCACCAGCTGGTCAGGAGGATTCGCGCCGGGCGGTTGTTCTACTACCTGCCGGACCAGGATCCCGGGCGGCGCCAGGGACTGTTCGTGCCCTTTTTCGGCGTCGAGGCGTCGACGTTCCCGATGCTGTCGCGCTTCGCGCGCCTGAGCGGCGCCCGGGTGATTCCGTGCGTGACCGAGCAGCTCGGCGCCGGCCGCGGCTGGCGCATCCGCTTCGGCCCGCCGCTCGAGGATTTCCCGAGCGGCAACGAACACGCCGACGCACGGGCCATGAATCGCGTGATCGAGCAGGCCGTCACGGCCGTGCCGGCCCAGTACTTCTGGGTGCACAAGCGCTTCAAGTCGCGGCCCGCCGGCGCGCCGGCCGTGTACTGATCGGGCTGATCGGGCCTCAGCGGTAGGCAACCTCGACGATCTCGTAAGTCTTCAGGCCGGCCGGCACGTGGACGCTGACCTCGTCGCCCTCGCGCTTGCCGAGCAAGGCGCGGGCGATCGGCGAGCCGATGGAAATCTGGCCGCGCGACATGTCGGCCTCGAGTTCGCCCACGATCTGGTAGCTCGACTCCACCTCGGTGTCGACGTCGTACAGGGTGACGTGCGCCCCGAACACCACCTTGCTGCCGGCGTTCAGGCTCAGCGGATCGATGACCTCGGCGGCCGACAGGCTCGCCTCGAGCTGGCGAATTCGAGCCTCGACCATGCCCTGCTCCTCGCGGGCGGCATGGTACTCGGCGTTCTCGGACAGGTCACCGTGGGCGCGTGCCTCGGCGATGGCCTGGATGATGCGCGGGCGCTCGATGCGCTTGAGCCGGTCCAGCTCGTGACGCAGGCGCTCGGCGCCTTCGCGGGTGAGTACGACGCGATCGCTCACGGCAGCTCCCGGTGCAGGTTCTGCAGTCGTTCCACGGTGATCTCTCCCAATGAAGTCAACGCCTCGGCGGCGGCGCGGGCGCCGGCGAGGGTGGTGAAGTACGGGACGCCGTGGTTCAGCGCCTCACGGCGGATGGTATAGGAATCGGCCAGACTTTGCTTCCCCGCCGTGGTGTTGATGACCACGCTGTACTCCCCGTTCTTGATCCCGTCCACCACGTGCGGCCTGCCCTCGGCCACCTTGTTGACAAGCTCCACGACCAGCCCCGCGTCGCGCAGGATCGCGCCGGTGCCGCGCGTGGCCACCAGCTCGAAGCCGGCCTCGGCGAAGCGTCGCACCACCGGCGCGATGTGCGCCTGGTCGGCCTTGTTGACGCTGACCAGCACCTTGCCGTGATCGGGCAGCGGCGCGCCGGCGGCCTGCTGGGACTTGTGGAAGGCCTCGCCGAAGGTGCGGCCGACGCCCATGACCTCGCCGGTGCTTTTCATTTCGGGACCGAGCACCGTGTCGACGCCGGGAAACTTGATGAACGGGAACACCGCTTCCTTGACGCTGAAGTAGGCGGGCGTGATTTCCACCAGGGCGTCCTGCTCCGTCAGCGTGGTGCCGGCCATCACCCGGGCGGCGATCTTGGCGAGCGGCCGCGAGGTGGCCTTGGACACGAACGGCACAGTGCGTGACGCGCGCGGATTGACCTCGAGGACGTAGATGTCGCCGTCCTTGATGGCATATTGCACGTTCATCAGCCCGCGCACGCCCAGCGCCAAGGCCATGTCCCGGGTCTGGCGCCTGAGCTCGTCCTGGACTTCGGCGGACAGGCTGAACGGCGGCAGCGAGCAGGCCGAGTCGCCCGAATGCACGCCTGCCGCCTCGATGTGTTCCATGATGCCGCCGATCAGCACGTTCTCACCGTCGCAGATGGCGTCGACGTCGACCTCGATGGCGTCGTCGAGGAAACGGTCGAGCAGCACCGGCGAATCGTTGGACACGCTGATTGCCGCCTGCATGTAGTTCTCGAGGTCCTCGCGGCCGTGGACGATCTCCATCGCGCGGCCGCCCAGCACGTATGACGGACGCACCACCAGCGGGTAGCCGATCTCCTCGGCGAGGCGCAGGGCCTGGACCGGGTCGGTGGCGATGCGGTTGGGCGGCTGGCGCAGGGACAGCCGGTTGAGCAGGGCCTGGAACTGCTCGCGGTCCTCGGCATCGTGGATGGCCGACGGCGAGGTGCCGATGATCGGCGCGCCGGCGCGCTCGAGATCGCGCGCCAGCTTCAACGGCGTCTGACCGCCGTACTGGACGATCACGCCGTGGGGCTTCTCGACGTGGATGATCTCCAGCACGTCCTCGAGCGTCAGCGGTTCGAAGTACAGCCGGTCGGAGGTGTCGTAGTCCGTGGACACGGTCTCCGGGTTGCAGTTGACCATGATGGTCTGGAAGCCGTCCTCTTTCAGCGCCATCGAGGCGTGCACGCAGCAGTAGTCGAACTCGATGCCCTGGCCGATACGGTTCGGGCCGCCGCCGAGCACGATGATCTTCTTCGTGGAGACGGGTTCGGATTCGCACTCGGTCTCGTAGGTGGAGTACATGTAGCCGGTGGGAGTGGCGAACTCGGCGGCGCAGGAATCGACGCGCTTGTAGACGGGCCGCACGCCGAGTTCGTGGCGCCTCGCCCGCACCTCGGCCTCGCGCGCCCCGGTAAGGCGCGCAATGCTGTGGTCGGAGAAGCCGTCGCGCTTGAGGCGCCGCAGGCGGTCGGCGTCGAGGTCGCCGACGGACGTGCCGGAGAGTTCCGACTCGGTGGCCACGATATCCCGCAGCTGGGCGAGGAACCACGGATCGATGCCGCTCAGCTCCCGCACCTTGTCGAGTTCCATGCCGAAACGGAAGGCGTCGGCGAGGTACCAGATCCGGTCGGCGCCGGGAATGCTCAACTTGCGGGCGATGATCTTGTGATCCTGGTAGGCGTCGCCGACCGACCGGTGCACCGGTTCGAGACCGTGGTTGCCCATCTCCATGCTGCGGATGGCTTTCTGGAACGACTCCTTGAAGGTGCGGCCGATGGCCATCGCCTCGCCCACCGATTTCATCTGCGTGGTGAGCGTCGCGTTGGCGCGCGGAAACTTGACGAAGTCGAAGCGCGGGATCTTGGTGACCACGTAGTCGATGGTCGGTTCGAACGACGCCGGGGTGGCGCCGCCGGTGATCTCGTTGCGAAGCTCGTCGAGCGTGTAGCCGACAGCCAGCTTGGCCGCCACCTTGGCAATGGGAAAGCCGGTGGCCTTGGAGGCCAGCGCCGAGGAGCGCGACACGCGCGGGTTCATCTCCACGATCACCATGCGCCCGGTGGCCGGGTCGACACCGAACTGCACGTTGGAGCCGCCGGTGTCGACGCCGATCTCGCGCAGGCAGGCGACGCTGGCGTCGCGCATGATCTGGTATTCCTTGTCGGTCAGCGTCTGCGCGGGCGCGACCGTGATCGAGTCGCCCGTGTGAATGCCCATCGGGTCGAAGTTCTCGATGGAACACACGATGATGCAGTTGTCCTCGCGGTCGCGCACCACCTCCATCTCGTACTCCTTCCAGCCGAGCACGCATTCCTCGATGAGCAGTTCGCGGGTGGGCGAGGCGTCGAGGCCGCGCTGGCAGATCTCGGTGTATTCCTCGCGGTTGTAGGCGATGCCGCCGCCGGAGCCGCCGAGGGTGAACGAGGGGCGGATGATGGCCGGGAAGCCGACGTCCTCGAGCACCCGGTAGGCGTCCTCCATGCTATGGGCAAGCGCGCCGCGCACGGTCTCGAGGCCGATCGACGCCATCGCATCCTTGAACTTCTCGCGGTCCTCGGCCTTGTCGATGGCCTCGCGCGAGGCCCCGATCAGCTCCACGCCGTATTTCTCCAGCACGCCGTGGCGGGCGAGATCGAGGGCGCAGTTCAGGCCGGTCTGCCCGCCCATGGTGGGCAGCACCGCGTCGGGCCGTTCGCGCTCGATCACCCTGGCCACGGTGCGCCAGTGGATCGGCTCGATGTACGTGGCGTCGGCGAACTCCGGGTCGGTCATGATGGTGGCGGGATTGGAGTTCACCAGCACGACGCGGTAGCCTTCCTCGCGCAGCGCCTTGCAGGCCTGGGCGCCGGAGTAGTCGAACTCGCACGCCTGGCCGATGACGATCGGGCCGGCGCCGATGATGAGGATGGTCTCGATGTCGGTTCGTTTAGGCATGGATGTCGCGGGGCTGCCGGGGCGTATCGGAATTCGGGGTCGGATCGATCAAGCGGCGCGGTGTTTCGCCATCAGGGCGATGAAGCGGTCGAAGATGTCGCGAATATCGTGCGGTCCCGGACTCGCCTCGGGGTGTCCCTGGAAGGAGAACGCGGGCGCGTCGACGCTGGCGATGCCCTGCAGCGTGCCGTCGAACAGCGAGCGGTGCGTGACCCGGATCGAATCGGGAAGGTTCGCCTCGTCGACCGCGAAGCCGTGGTTCTGGCTGGTGATGTAGACCCGCCCCGTGTCGACGTCCTGCACCGGGTGATTGGCGCCGTGGTGACCGAACTTCATCTTCACGGTGCGCGCGCCGAGTGCGAGGCCCAGGAGCTGGTGGCCGAGGCAGATGCCGAACAGGGGCATGCGCGCGGCCAGGAACTCGCCGATGGCTTCGACGGCGTAGCCGCAGGGCTCGGGATCGCCGGGCCCGTTGGACAGGAACACGCCGTCGGGTCTCATAGCCAGCACATCGGCCGCCGGCGTCGTCGCCGGCACCACCCGCACGCGGCAGCCGCGGTCGACCAGCAGCCGGGCGATGTTGCGCTTGAGACCATAGTCGTAGGCGACCACCGAGAACCGTGCCGGGGGCCCGGCGCGGTGACCCTCCCCCAGCGCCCAGCTCCCCTCCTGCCAGTCGTACGCATCGTCCACGGTGACCTCGCGGGCGAGATCCATGCCGGCCAGCCCCGGAAAGGCGCGCGCGGCGGCCAGCGCCTCGGCCTCGTCCGGTGCCGCACCCGCAACGAGGCAGCCTGCCATGGCACCCTTTTCACGGATCCGCCGGGTCAGGGCGCGGGTGTCGATGTCGCTGATGGCGACCACACCGCGCTCGGCGAGGTACGACGACAGGTCGTCGTCGGCGCGGAAATTGCTCACCGCCACCGGCAGGTCGCGCACGATCAGCCCCGCACAGAACACCCGGCGGGACTCGTCGTCCTCGGCGTTGGTGCCGGTGTTGCCGATGTGCGGATAGGTCAGCGTCACCAGCTGGCGGGCGTAGCTCGGGTCGGTCAGGATTTCCTGGTAGCCGGTCATCGCGGTGTTGAACACCACCTCGCCGACCGAGACGCCGTCGGCGCCGATCGAACGGCCGCGATACACCGTGCCGTCCTCGAGTACCAACAGGGCGGGCGTGGTCAATGGGCTCTCCGGATCGATGTCACTTGAGGGCCGCCGCCCGGCTGCCGGCGGCGCGCGGGCGACGCGGGTCCGGATCGATTTCCGGACTCAAAAAAAGGGAGAAACCTCGCCGGTTTCCCCCTTTTGCGCGAAACGAAAGACTGAGCGTCCTCGGGAATCATTTCGGGTGGCGGATTTTACCCGTATTGCCGGCCCCGTTCAATTTGGCATCGACGCCTTGTTCGATGGAAAGATTGCACGAAATCCCGTTCGTTCAAAAAAGCGCGGACGGGCCCTGACTCAACCCGAGCACGTCGTGCATGTCGTACAGCCCCGCCGGCTGGCCGGCGAGCCATCGCGCCGCTCGCAGGGCGCCAGTGGCAAAAATGCCGCGATCGGTGGCCTTGTGGGCTATCTCGACCCGTTCGCCCTCACCGATGAACATCACCGTGTGCTCGCCGACGATGTCGCCGCCGCGAACGGTGGCGAAGCCGATGGACCCGGCGGGCCTGGCCCCGGTGTGGCCGTGGCGCGCGAACACGCCGACGTCGTCGAGAGACTTGCCCTGCGCCCCGGCGACGGCGGCACCCATGGCCAGCGCGGTGCCCGAAGGGGCGTCGACCTTGTGCCGGTGGTGGGCCTCGACGACCTCGATATCCACCGAGTCGCCGAGGGTGCGCGCCGCGATTTCAAGGAGCTTGAGCGTGAGGTTCACGCCGATACTCATGTTGGGCGCGAACACCACGGGAACCGCGCCGGCCACGGACTCGATCGCCGCGCGGTCGTCGTTGTCGAGCCCCGTCGTGCCGATCACCATGGCGCGGCCGTTCTCGGCGCAGAAGCGCGCGTGGTCCACGGTAGCGGCCGGGTTGCTGAACTCGATCAGCACGTCAAAGGCGGCGGCGGCGATATCGTCGGATACCGGCACCTTGATCGCGCCCACCTGGGCAAGCTGGCCGGCATCGACGCCGATCACGTCGCTGCCGCTGCGCTCGATGGCATGGGCGATGCGCATGCCGCTTTCCCGCTGGCAGGCGGCGACGATGGCCCTGCCCATGCGGCCGGCGGCGCCGGCCACGGCCAGATCAATCATGGTTGTTCCCGAGTTGCTGCATCAATGTGAACCGGTGAGCGCTCGGGCAGATTGTATCAGCGCTCAAGGACCGATCAGCCGCTGCCGTACTCGCGTTCAACGAGGCACACACGCACGCGGAAGGCACGGTACCAGCGCTCGCGCCCGATGCGCCTGACTTCGGCGTGCTCGGCGTGGTCGCGCCAGGCGCGGATCGACTCGAGGTCGCGCCAGTACGAGACCGTGATGCCGAGCCCGGCGCGCGCCGACTCCACGCCGAGAAACCCATCCTGTCTCGAAGCCAGTGCGACCATGCGTTCGGCTGCCGCCTCGTAGCCCTCGGTGTCCCCGCCGAGCACCGAGGTGAAGATCACCGCGTAGTACGGCGGGGTCGGCGTCGCCGCGGGCCCGGTCACTCCTTGTCGAGGGCCGCTTCCAGCGCCGGCACCGCCTCGAACAGGTCGGCCACCCAGCCGTAGTCGGCCACCTGGAAGATCGGCGCCTCCTCGTCCTTGTTGATGGCAACGATGACCTTGGAATCCTTCATGCCGGCAAGGTGCTGGATGGCCCCCGAAATGCCCACCGCGATGTACAGGTTGGGCGCCACCACCTTGCCGGTCTGGCCCACCT
>CBFGVH010000050.1:0-24929 GCA_965652415.1 uncultured Gammaproteobacteria bacterium
GGCGCCGGGTCGGGACCGATTCGCCGGCAGCGCTACATGCGGCCGCAACGGCAGTGCATCCCCGAGGCCGCCACAGCGCGGCGGATCCAGCTAACGAGGGCGCGATTATACATGAGCGAGCGACCATGAATCCCGGCCGCTGTCACCAGTCGTCGCGGTTCGCGGCGTGCGTCGAGTATGACGGCGCCGCATTCAGCGGCTGGCAGCGGCAGAACGGCGCGCGCACCGTGCAGGGCGTCGTCGAGGACGCGCTGTCGTTCGTTGCCGATCACCCGGTGGCCGCGGTCTGCGCCGGGCGCACAGATGCCGGGGTGCATGCAACCGGCCAGGTCGTGCATTTCGACACCAGGGCGACGCGCGCACCGTGGAACTGGCTGCGCGGCGCCAACACGCGCCTGCCGGGAGCGGTCGTGCTGCACTGGGTGCACCCGGTGGCTCCCGACTTCCATGCCCGCTTTCGCGCCACGCGCCGGCGTTATCGCTACGTCGTCGTGAACCGGAGCGTGCGACCGGCGCTGCTGCGCGGCCGCGTCACCTTCGAGTACCGGCCGCTCGACTCCGCGCGCATGGCCGACGCCGCGCGCTCGCTCGTGGGCACCCACGACTTCAGCGCGTTCCGGGCCGCCGGCTGCCAGGCGAAGAACCCGGTGAAGACCGTTCATCGAGTCGATGTCGGCGCCAGCGGCTGCTACCTGTGGCTTGACGTCGAGGCGGACGGCTTCCTGCATCACATGGTGCGCAACATTGCCGGTGTGCTGATGGCCATCGGCCGCGGCGAGCGGCCAGCTTCCTGGTGCGCCGAGGTGCTAAAGGGTCGTTCGCGCACGGCCGGCGGCGTCACGGCGCCGGCGGACGGCCTCTACCTGACCGGCGTGGATTACGGCGACGAGTTCGCCCTGCCGCCGGCGGCGCCACTGCCCAGATTCTGGTAACATCGCGCCTGCCATGCCGGCCTGAAATGCTCCCCGTCCCCGCGGCGCCGGTTCTTGGGCCGAATTCTCACCGACCATACGACCATGCGAACCCGGGTGAAAATCTGCGGCGTCACCGGGCCGGCCGATGCACGGGCCGCCGTTGCCGCCGGCGCCGACGCCGTCGGCGTGGTGGCCTACGAGCCTAGTCCGCGCACCGCCCGCATCGAGGACGCGCCGGCAATTCGCGACGCCGTGCCCGCGTTCGTGTCGCTGGTGCTGGTCACCGTCGATCTCGAGGAGCGTCTTCACGGCCGCTGGATAGAAGCCCTGGCGCCGGACCTGCTGCAGTTTCACGGTGGCGAAGGCCCCGAATTGTGTGCGCAATTCGGATTGCCCTATATTAAGTCGCTCAGGATCCGCGACAATATGGATATCGCCGGGTACGAGGCGCGTTATCCGCGCGCGCGCGCGCTGTTGCTCGACACCTGGGTTCCCGGTATCGCGGGCGGCACGGGCCGGCGCTTCGACTGGGATCTCGCCCGTCAATGCCGGGCGCTGCCGGTGATACTGGCTGGCGGGCTCGACGCGTCGGTGGTGGGCGAGGCGATCCGCCGGGCGAAGCCTTACGCGGTCGATGTCAGCAGTTCGCTGGAGTCGGCGCCGGGCGTCAAGGACCACAGCCTCGTCCACGAATTCATGCGAGCCGTGCGCGAAGCCGATGCCGCGCATGCGACCCATGCGCCCTGAACCCGGACGGTTATGAACTGGTTCGAACGACTTTTTCCGCCCAAGGTGAATGCCGGCCAGGGCCTGCGCGGCAAGCGCGGCGTGCCCGAAGGGGTCTGGACCAAGTGCGAGTCGTGCAGCGCGGTGCTCTACGGCGCCGAGATCGAGCGCAACCTGCAGGTGTGCCCGAAGTGCGGCTTCCACATGCGTATCACTGCACGCACGCGACTGGAGTCGTTCCTGGACCGGGACAGCATGGAGGAGATCGGCGCCGCGCTGAAACCAGTCGACTCCCTGAAGTTCAGGGACAGCAAGCGCTACCGGGACCGGATCGCCGAGGCCGAGAAGACGAGCGGCGAGCGCGAGGCGCTGATCGTGGCCGCCGGCACCCTCAAGCGGGCGCCCGTGGTGGCCGGCGCATTCGAGTTCCGCTACATGGGAGGGTCCATGGGCTCGGTGGTCGGCGAGCGTTTCGTGCGTGGGGTGGAAGCCGCGCGGGACAAGCACTGCCCGTTCATCTGCTTCAGCGCCAGCGGCGGGGCACGGATGCAGGAAGCCCTACTGTCGCTCATGCAGATGGCCAAGACTTCCGCGGCGCTGACGCGCCTGCACGACGACGGCCTGCCCTACGTGTCGGTACTGACCGACCCGACCATGGGCGGTGTTTCCGCCAGCTTCGCCATGCTGGGTGACATCATCATCGCCGAACCGGGGGCGCTGGTCGGCTTCACCGGGCCACGGGTCATCGAGCAGACCGTCCGCCAGAAGCTGCCCGAGGGGTTCCAGCGCGCCGAGTTCCTGCTCGATCACGGCGCCATCGACATGATCGTCGACCGACTCTCGATGCGTGACACCATTGCCGCGCTGCTTGCCACGCTCGGCTTCGGTGGCACCATCGTGCCGCCGCTCGAGGATATCGTTCCCGCCCGGGAGTCGGACGACTGACCACACCCGGCACGAGCGCTGCCCGAAAGGACCTGGCCGATTGGCTCAGGCACATCGAGGGCGTGCATTTCCGCTCCATCGATCTCACCCTCGACCGGGTGCGACGGGTGGCCCACGCGCTCGGCCTGCCGGCGCGCACGCGTTACGTCACGGTCGCCGGAACCAACGGCAAGGGCTCGAGCGTCGCCTTCCTGGAGAGCATCTACCGCGCCGCGGGCTACCGCACCGGCGCCTACACTTCGCCGCACCTGGTACGCTACAACGAACGCGTGCGTGTCGACGGCGTGCCGCTCGGCGACGAATCCCTGATCGAGGCCTTCGCCGCGGTCGAGGCCGCGCGCGCGTCGATTCCACTGACCTACTTCGAGTTCGGCACCCTGGCCGCGCTGCATGCGCTGCGGGAATTGTCGCTCGACGTGGTCATCCTCGAGGTGGGCATGGGCGGCCGTCTCGACGCCGTGAACCTGGTCGACGCGGACGTGGCGCTCATCACGTCGGTGGGGCTGGACCACCAGCAGTGGCTGGGCGCGACGCGCGAAAAGATCGCCGCCGAGAAGGCCGGCGTGCTGCGCCACGGGGGCCGCGCGGTGACCAGCGACGACAATCCGCCGGCGACCCTGCTGCGCGTGGCCGAGGCGCGTCGCTGCAACCTGTGGTGTCTCGGCCGCGACTTCGCCGCGGCGGTCCGCGGGCAGAACTGGGACTGGGTGTGGAACGGCCCGTCCGGAGCCGGGTGCACGGTGACCGGCCTCGCGCTGCCGGAGCAGGGCGCGCACCAGCTGAACAACGCAGCCGGTGCCGTCGCGGTGGTCCGGCACCTCGAGGGTGTGCTGCCTGTCGCCGACCGCGACATCGTCGAGGGCATCGCCTCGGTACACGTGCCCGGCAGGCTGCAGCGGGTGAGCGGGACGCCGCCGATGGTACTCGACGTGTCTCACAACGCCGATGGACTCGCCGTCCTCGCCGGTTGGCTGGCGCGTCATCCCGTGACCGGCCGGCGCCTGGGCGTGTTCTCCATGCTCGCCGACAAGGACATCGCCGGGTCACTGCGTCACGTAACGCCGCACATCGACCACTGGTACGTCGCCGCGCTGGACAATCCCAGGGCGGCGGACCTGGCTACGCTGACGGCGGCGGTCGATTCGGCGTCCGATGCCCCGGTCGACGGCGCCCCGGACATTGTCGAGGCGGCGCGGCGGGCGCGGGACGCGGCCGCGCCGGGTGACGAGGTGGTGGTCTTCGGATCGTTCTACGCGGTGGGTGATATAATGCGCGGCCTTCGGCTCGACCCCTATCCCCCGAGCCGGTGACAGACCGCAAGGTCCAGCTTTCATGTCCGCACCGGCAAACGACCAGAGCGTCAATCTCAAGCACCGGTTGACCGGCGCGGTGATCCTGATCGGGATCGCGGTGGGCGGCGCCTCGCTGTTGCTTGATCGCGGCGACACAGGCCCGATCGTCGAACAGTCGCCGCCGGAACCGTCCGGCGAATCCTTCGTATCGCGCATCGTCAGCGCCGAACAGCGCACCGGCCAGGTTCCGGCGCCCGAGTCCCCTCCCCTCGACGGCGGTCCGGTCGCCGACGCCGAGCGGACCGGGCAACCGGCCGCGGAGCCGGTCGTGGCACGGACCGCGCCCGACCGGCCCGAGCCTGCGATCCAGCCCGTGCTGACACCCCATCTCCGGCTGCCCGCACCGACGCCGCGCCTGAACACCGTCGAGGCCCCCGACCCGGAGCGAACGCCGGCACCGCAAGTCGCGGCGCGTGCAGAGCCGAACGTTCGGGCGCCGGCCGGCGAGTGGGTCGTGCGGGTCGCCTCGTTCGCCGAGAGCGACAACGCCGCACGCATCGTTGAACGATTGGAGGCCGGCGGCTTCGCACCCTCGAGCGCCCGCGTCGACGTCAACGGCAAGCCCATGGTGCGGGTGTGGGTGGGGCCGTATACCGACCTCAAGGACGCCACGCGCGCCAAGGCGGAGTTGGCCGACAGGTTCGATCTCGATGGATTCGTCGTTCGCCAGCGCTGACCGGCATCCGGCCGGGCCGCCGATGCGACTCGACGTCGGTACGCGGCGGGTAGGCGGGTGAGCGGGGAGCTGACCGGCATCGATTACGTCATCCTCGCCCTGCTGGGGCTCTCGGCGGTGGTCGGTATCGTGCGCGGCCTGATTCGCGAGATGCTTTCGCTGGTGTCCTGGATCGTCTCGCTGTGGCTCGCCTTCGTCTACGCCGACGAGGTTGCGGCCTGGCTCGACCCGTACTTGCAATCCCCGCAGATTCAGTACATGGTGGCGCTGGCGGGGCTGTTCGTCGTCTCGCTGCTGGTGCTGTCGCTGGCGGCGATGCTGCTTGTGAAGCTGCTGGATCTCGTCGGCATCACGGGCACGGACCGGACCCTCGGCGGGGTGTTCGGGCTCGTGCGCGGGGTCGCCATCGCGCTGGTGCTGGTGTTCGTGGTCCGCCTGACGCCGGCCACCGGCCAGCCCTGGTTCGTCAATTCGCTGCTCGTGCCGTGGTTCGAGCCGGTCTACGACTTTCTGGACAACCAGGATTTTGTTCAACCCCTCAAGGCGCTGCCCCCGCAGGTGGTCGCGCCGTCCGGGCAGCAGGGTTAGCCTATGTGCGGAATCGTCGGCATCATCGGACCCGGTCCGGTGAACCAGGAACTGTATGACGCGATGACGGTGCTGCAGCACCGCGGACAGGACGCGGCCGGAATCCTGACCTGCGACGGCGCGCGGGTGTTCCTGCGCAAGGACAACGGCCTGGTGCGCGACGTCTTCCATACGCGCCACATGCTGCAGCTCAAGGGGGCCATGGGCATCGGCCACGTGCGCTACCCGACCGCGGGCTGCGATTCGCGCGCCGAGGCCCAGCCGTTCTACGTGAATTCGCCCTTCGGCCTGGCGCTCGGGCACAACGGCAACCTGACCAACACGACGGAGCTGGCCGAGGCGCTGTTTCGCGACGACTTAAGGCACATAAACACCAACTCCGACTCCGAGATCCTGCTCAACGTGTTCGCCCACGAGTTGCACGCGTCGATCGGCGAATCGCGGCTGCGTGCCACCGCGGACGACATTTTCAACGCCGTGCGCGCGGTCAACAGGCGCTGTCGCGGCGCGTACGCGGTGGTGGTGCTGATCGTGGGCTACGGCATCCTGGCGTTTCGCGACCCGTACGGAATCCGCCCGCTGGTGTTCGGCGAGCGCAGGGACGAAGACGGCGGCGTCTCGCGCATGATCGCCTCCGAGAGCGTCGCCATGGACGTGCTGGGCTACCGCCTGGTGCGCGACGTGGCACCGGGGGAAGCGGTGCTGTTCACCACCGACGGCCAGGTTCACCACCGCATCTGCGCCGACGACCCGAAGCTCGCGCCGTGCCTGTTCGAGTACGTCTACCTGGCGCGCCCGGATTCCATCATGGACGACGTCGCCGTCTACAAGACCCGCATGCGCATGGGCGAGAAGCTCGGCCGCAGGCTGCGCCGGGACTGGCCCGACAACGACATCGACGTGGTCATCCCGGTGCCCGACACCAGCCGCACGTCGGCCCTGCAGATGGCGTGGGAACTCGGCCTGAAGTATCGCGAGGGATTCATCAAGAACCGTTACATCGGCCGCACGTTCATCATGCCCGGGCAGGCCGAGCGGCGGCGGTCGGTGCGCCAGAAGCTGAACGTGATCGACCTCGAGTTCCGCGGCAAGAACGTGCTCCTGGTCGACGACAGCATCGTGCGCGGCACCACATCGAGGCAGATCATCCAGATGGCTCGGGACGCCGGCGCGAAGAAGGTGTACTTCGCCTCCGCGGCGCCGCCCGTGCGCTACCCCAACGTCTACGGCATCGACATGCCGACCACGGCCGAGCTGGTCGGCAGCGGCCGCGACACCGAGGAGATCCGGCGGCAGATCGGCGCCGACCGGGTGTTCTACCAGGAACTGTCCGATCTCGAAGACGCGGTGCGCGAGGGCAACCCGCACATCGAAGCGTTCGACGCGTCCTGCTTCAACGGCCGCTACATCACGGGCGACGTGTCCCCCGAGTATCTCGCCCACATCGAGCGCCTGCGCGGCGCGCGTGCCGGCATCACGCGGACCGGCAGCAGCGAACTCGATTCCACCGCGGTCGCCGAGCTTCTCTAGCGAAGACCGAGCTCCCGCGCCTCGCCGTCGGGCGCGTAGTGCACCGCGCCGCCGGCGATGACGAGGTCGCTGGTACCGTCGTACCAGTCGCCCAGCACGATCCGCCAGCCGGTTTCGCCGTCCAGATCGACCCGGTGGATGGCCGGGCGATGTGTGTGTCCGTGGACCAGGAAGCGTACGCCGAAGCGACGCATCAGCTCGCCGACGGCGCGCTCGTTCACGTCCATGATGTACGCCGCCTTGCGCGACTTGCCCGACTCGCTGAACGCCCGCGCCTCGCGCGCACGCTCGAGGCGCTGGTCGACGTCGAGCGCCAGGAACTCCGTCTGCCATGCCGGGTCGCGAACCATGCGACGGAACGCCTGGTGTTCGGTGTCGTCCGTGCACAGGGCGTCGCCGTGGCTGAGCAGGACGGGCGTGCCGGCGCACTCGACGAGGCAGGGGTCCGGAAGCAGGGTCATCCCGGTCCGGCGAGCGAAGTCCTCCCCCACCAGGAAATCGCGATTGCCGTGCATCATGTAGCCGCGGCAGCCGGCATGCTCGAGGAATCGGGCCAGAAGGTCGATCGCGCGCTCGTGTCCGAGGCGCCCGGCAGCGTCATCGCCGATCCAGTACTCGAACAGGTCCCCGAGAATGAACAGGGCATCGCACTCGTCGCGGACGCGGTCGAGGAATCGCGCGAACCGCCTCTCGATCTCGGGGTGGGCGGGTCCGAGATGCAGGTCGGAGATGAAGATCGCCCGTTCCCCGGTGCCGAGAAAGAGGCGGTGTGGATTGTCGGCGGGCATGGAGACGTTTGCTGTTCGGTGCGAGTCGACGGGGCGCCTTCGGCCCCCGGGCGCCCAGCGCGGGCGGCGGGCCTTGACCCCCCGGGGAATTTACCTCGGCCCGATGTGGCGTTTATACTAACGCGTTCGACTCGGCCCACTCCAGCGGGCCGTTTTTTTCCGAAAACCAGAGGTGAAGCGTGGAATTGACCGGTGCTGACATACTGGTGCGTTGCCTGCAGGACGAGGGTATAGAGTATATCTTCGGCTATCCCGGCGGCGCAGCGTTGCATATTTACGACGCCCTTTACAAGCAGGATGTCGTAAAGCACGTGCTGGTACGTCACGAGCAGGGCGCCGCGCATGCCGCCGACGGCTATGCCCGCGCCACCGGCAAGCCCGGCGTGGTCCTGGTGACTTCCGGTCCCGGGGTGACCAACACGGTTACCGGGATCGCCACCGCCTACATGGACTCCATCCCGATGGTGGTGTTCTCGGGCCAGGTGCCGACGTCCGTCATCGGCGACGACGCATTCCAGGAGGTCGACGCCATCGGCATCACGCGGCCCTGCGTCAAGCACAATTTCCTGGTCAAGGACGTCCGTGATCTCGCGGCGACGGTGAAAAAAGCCTTCTTCATCGCCACCACGGGGCGGCCGGGTCCGGTGCTGGTCGACGTGCCCAAGGACGTCACCGCCGCCGTCACCGAGTACCACTATCCCGACCGCGTCGAGATGCGCTCTTACGCGCCCGTCAATCGCGGTCATCCCAAGCAGATAGCCCGCGCCGCCGACCTGTTGCTCGGGGCCCGCCGCCCGATCATCTATTCCGGCGGCGGCATCGTCACCGGCCGCGCCGAGAAGGAACTGACCGAACTCGTTCGCCATCTCGGCTATCCCTGCACCAACACCCTGATGGGACTCGGCGGGTTCCCGGCCGAGGACCCGCTGTTCCTCGGCATGCTCGGCATGCACGGCACCTACGAGGCGAACCTGGCGATGCACGAGTGCGACGTCATGCTCGCCGTCGGCGCCCGCTTCGATGACCGCATCACAGGGGATGTCAAGAAGTTCGCCCCGTACGCGCGCATCATCCACATCGACATCGATCCGGCATCGATCGGCAAGGTGATCCCCGCCGAGGTGCCCATTGTCGGCCAGGCCTCGACGGTCCTGCGCGACCTGCTGGCGGCGGTCAAGAGCAGCGGCACGAAGCCGGACGCCGAGGCGCTGGCGTCGTGGTGGAAGCAGATCGGCGAGTGGCGCGCGGTCAAGTGCCTGGAATACGACCGCAACAACACCGAGGTCATCAAGCCGCAGTACGTGGTCGAGAAATTGTGGGAGCTCACCGGCGGGGACGCCTACGTGACCTCCGATGTCGGCCAGCACCAGATGTGGGCCGCCCAGTACTACAAGTTCTCCCGGCCGCTGCGCTGGATCAACTCGGGCGGGCTCGGCACCATGGGGTTCGGCCTGCCGGCGGCCATGGGCGTGAAGCTGGCCCATCCGGACGCCACCGTCGCCTGCGTGACCGGCGAGGCCAGTATCCTGATGTGCATCCAGGAGCTGGCAACCTGCAAGCAGTACGACCTGCCGGTGAAGATCGTCAACCTGAACAACCGCTATCTCGGGATGGTCCGGCAGTGGCAGGAGTTCTTCTACGACCGGCGCTACTCGCATTCCTACATGGACGCGCTGCCGGATTTCGTGATGATGGCGGAAAGTTTCGGCCATCGCGGATTGCGCATCGAGCGCCCCGGCGATGTCGAGGGCGCGCTGCGCGAGGCGATCGCCGACAAGAACAGCCTGTATTTTCTCGACTTCGTCACCGACCAGACCGAGAACGTCTACCCGATGATCGCCGCCGGCAAGGGCCATCACGAGATGGCGCTGAGCCCCGCCAACAACCTCTCCGGAAACGTGGCCGAGCGGGAGCTGGCCTGAACATGCGAAGGATCCTCTCGCTGCTGCTGGAGAATGAATCCGGCGCACTGTCCCGCGTGTCCGGGTTGTTCTCGGCACGAGGCTACAACATCGAGTCGCTCACCGTGGCGCCGACCGAGGACAAGACGCTTTCGCGCCTGACCCTGGTGACCACCGGTTCCGACGAGGTGATCGAGCAGATCACCAAGCAGCTCAACAAGCTGGTGGACGTGGTCAAGCTGATGGATCTCACCGAGGGACCACACATCGAGCGCGAGCTGATGCTGGTGAAGGTGGTGGCGCGCGACGAGAAGCGCGAGGAGGTCAAGCGCCTGGTGGACATCTTCCGAGGCCGCATCATCGACGTCACCGAGAACACGTACACCATCGAGCTGACCGGCAGCGGCGACAAGATCGACGCCTTCATCGAGACGCTCTCGGTGACCGAGATCATCGAGGTCGTGCGCTCCGGAGTGTCGGGAATCGCCCGCGGGACCCGGGCGCTGGTGGCGCGCGGAGGGCGCGGCGCCTGAAACTGAATTCACGTTACCCAAATATTCTGCGAGGAAATCATTTCAATGAAAGTGTTCTACGATGACGACGCCGATCTCGGGATCATCCGCGGCAAGACCGTGGCGATCATCGGCTACGGCTCCCAGGGCCATGCTCATGCCAACAACCTCAGGGAATCGGGCGTCAACGTGGTCGTCGGCCTGCGCGAAGGTTCGTCCTCGGCGGCCAAGGCCGAGAAGGCGGGTCTGACCGTCAAGCCCGTCGCCGAGGCGGTGCGCGAGGCGGACGTGGTCATGGTCCTCGTCCCCGACGAGCTGGCGGCGAAACTGTACGAATCGGAGATACGCGACAACATGAAGCAGGGCGCCGCATTGGCCTTCGCCCACGGCTTCAACATCCACTTCGGCTACATCCAGCCACGCGAGGACATGGACGTGTTCATGGTCGCGCCCAAGGGTCCGGGACACCTGGTGCGTTCCACGTACGTCGCCGGCGGCGGCGTGCCGACCCTGATTGCCGTTCACCAGGATGCCAGCGGCAATGCCCGCGACATCGCGCTGTCCTATGCCGCGGCCAACGGGGGCGGGCGCGCCGGCATCATCGAGACAACCTTCCGCGAGGAGACCGAGACCGATCTGTTCGGCGAGCAGGCGGTGCTGTGCGGCGGCGCCACGGCGCTGGTGCAGGCCGGCTACGAGACCCTGGTCGAGGCAGGTTACGCCCCGGAAATGGCGTATTTCGAGTGCCTGCACGAACTGAAGCTCATCGTCGACCTGATGTACGAAGGCGGCATCGCCAACATGCGCTACTCGATCTCCAACACCGCGGAGTTCGGCGACCTGACCCGCGGCCCGCGCATCGTCAACGAGCAGACCAAGGCCGAGATGCGCAAGATCCTGCAGGAGATCCAGTCCGGTGATTTCGCCCGCGAGTGGATGGACGAGAACGCCACCGGCGGCAAGCGCTTCCCCGAGCTTCGCGAGCGCGCCGCGAAGCACTCCATCGAGGAAGTCGGCGAACGGCTGCGATCGATGATGCCCTGGATCGCGGCGCAGAAGGTCGTCGACAAGTCCGTCAACTGACCGTCGATGGCCCCGGCGAAGCGGTCGACGCTGAAGTACCCGCTGATCGCCAGGGAAGGCCGGCTCTACATTCTCATCGCGCTGGGCGGGGCCATCGTCGTCACGGCGGCGGCGGGATGGTTGTGGTCTGTCCCGTTCTGGCTCGCGTTCGCGCTGGTGCTGCAGTTCTTCCGCGACCCGCCGCGGGAGATTCCCGTGGAACCCGGCGCGGTGCTCTCGCCGGCCCACGGCAAGGTCGTCGCCATCGGCGAGGTGGACGACCCCTACCTGAAGCGCCGCGTGCGGCGCATCAGCATATTCATGAACGTGTTCTGCGTGCATTCCAACCGCATGCCGGTGGGCGGCGTCGTGCGCGCGCGCTGGTACTACCCGGGCCGCTTCTTCAATGCCGCCCTCGACAAGGCGTCCGAGCACAATGAACGCAATGCCCTGTGGATTCGCACCGCCGGTGGCATCGACGTGGTGGTGGTGCAGGTCGCGGGGCTGATCGCGCGCCGCATCCTGTGCTACGTCGACAAGGGGGACCCGGTGGCCGGCGGCGAGCGCTACGGTTTCATTCGCTTCGGCTCGCGGCTCGACGTCTACCTGCCTCCCCAGGCCGAGCCCAGCGTGGCCCTGGGGCAGTGGGTGCGCGGCGGCAGTGATATCATCGCCCGTATCGACACCGCGAGCTACCTGGACGAGCCGCCCAGGGCGGCGACCGAGGGCTGAGTCTTCGTGAACGATCCGCACAACGACAAGCCGCGCAAGGGCATCTACATCCTGCCCAGCCTGGTGACGACGGCGAGCCTGTTCGTGGCCTTCTACGCCATCGTCCAGGCGACGCTGGGTCGCTTCGAAGTCGCGGCGATGGCGGTATTCGTGTCGATGGTGCTCGACGGCCTCGACGGCCGCATCGCGCGCTGGACCAATACCGCCAGCGACTTCGGCAAGGAGTACGACAGCCTTGCCGACGTGATCGCCTTCGGCCTGACCCCGGCGCTGGTCATGTTCGAGTGGTCGCTCACCGCCTACGGCAATATCGGCTGGCTGAGCGCCTTCCTGTTCGTGGCCTGCGCGGCGCTGAGACTGGCGCGGTTCAACTCGGTCGAGGTCAAGGACAAGCGCTACTTCCAGGGCCTGCCGTCGCCCGCCGCCGCCGCCGTGGTCGCCGGCTGGGTGTGGAGCATGGCGGACTTCGACTTCGAGGGATCACGCCTGGGTCCGGTCAGCATCGTCATCGTGGTGGCCTCGGCGCTGGCCATGGTCAGCAACCTTCCCTACAAGAGCTTCAAGGACTTCGACCCGAAGAACCGGGTGCCGTTCGTGGCCATGGTGCTGTTGATCGTCCCGTTCGTGCTGATCTCCTTCGACCCGCCGCGGGTGCTGTTCCTGCTGTTTCTCGCCTACCTCGTGTCAGGGCCCGTGATCTGGTTTCTGCGCCGCCGCGCGAGTGCCGCTGGCGGTGAGGGCTCCGGATCCGGATCCGGATCCGAAGGCCCGGGAGAGGATGACGAACCCGATGTTCAACAGGCGGACGAGCCGGCGAAGGGAAGCGGCCAGCGCGGCGACCAGGACTGAAGCCCGGGCGAAGACGCAACTCGGCCTGCGGTACAATCCGGCATCGATCCCGGACGGCCCTGCGCCGGTCCGGACGCGTTCAAGGGCCGGCCACGCACCGGCCGGCAGACCCCCAGGCTCCCGCGAGGAGTGGCCCGATGAAAGAGCACCTGATCATTTTCGATACCACGCTGCGTGACGGCGAGCAGAGTCCCGGCGCGTCGATGACGGCCGAGGAGAAGATCCGCATCGCCCGCATGCTCGAGCGCATGCGGGTCGACGTGATCGAGGCCGGGTTCCCGGCCGCGAGTCCCGGCGATTTCGACGCCGTGCGCCAGGTCGCGGTCGAGATCTCCGGCAGCCGCGTGTGCGCCCTGGCGCGCGCCAACGAGCAGGACATTCGCAAGGCCGCCGACGCCGTCAAGCCGGCCGCGGCCAGCCGCATCCACACCTTCATCGCCACATCGCCCATTCACATGCGCGAGAAATTGCGCATGGAACCGGACCAGGTGGTAGAGCGCGCCGTGGCCTCGGTGAAGCTGGCGCGACAGTTCACCGACGACGTCGAGTTCTCCCCCGAGGACGCCGGCCGTTCCGAGTTCGAGTTCCTGTGCCGCATCCTGGAGCAGGTCATCGACGCCGGCGCCACCACCATCAACATCCCCGACACCGTCGGCTACACGCTGCCGCGCCAATTCGGCGAGACCATCGCTCGCCTGCGCGAAACGATTCCCAACGCCGACAAGGCCGTGTTCTCCGTGCACTGCCACAACGATCTCGGGCTCGCGGTGGCCAACTCGCTGGCGGCGGTGCAGAACGGCGCGCGCCAGGTCGAGTGCACCATCAACGGTCTCGGCGAGCGCGCCGGCAACGCCTCGCTCGAGGAGATCGTGATGGCGGTTCGAACGCGCCAGGACCTGTTCGACTGCGATACCGGCATCGACACCACCCTGATCGTGCCGATCAGCCGCCTGGTGTCCAACGTCACCGGCTTCCCGGTGCAGCCCAACAAGGCCATCGTCGGCGCCAACGCCTTCGCCCACGAAGCGGGCATCCACCAGGACGGCGTTATCAAGCACCGCGAGACCTACGAGATCATGCGCGCCGAGGATGTCGGCTGGAACGCCAACCGCATGGTGCTCGGCAAGCATTCAGGGCGCAACGCGGTGCGCGAGCGGCTCAAGGCGCTGGGCATCGAGTTCGCCTCGGAAGAAGAGCTGAACCGGACCTTCGCCCGCTTCAAGGAACTCGCCGACAAGAAGCACGAAATCTTCGACGACGACCTCCAGGCGCTGGTCACCGACGCCGCCAGCGCCGAGCGCCACGAGCGCTACCGGCTGATCAGCATGCGCGCCGCCGCGCAGACCGGCGAAGCGCCGGAGGCCGCGGTGACCATGGTGGTCGACGGCCGCGAGCTGAGCGGCGCCGGCACCGGCAGCGGCGTGGTCGACGCCACCTTCCGCGCCATCGAGTCCCTGGTCGAATCCGGCGGTGAATTGACCCTGTACTCGGTCAACGCCATCACCAGCGGCAGCGACGCCCAGGGCGAAGTCAGCGTGCGCCTCGAAAAGGACGGGCGCATCGTCAACGGCCACGGCGCCGACACCGACATCATCATCGCCTCGGCCAAGGCCTACATCGACGCCTTGAACGGGCTGCTGGCGGGCGAGGCGCGGCAGCATCCGCAGGCCGGCGCGGCGGTCTGAGTCGCCGGGCGTGGTGGGGTCCAGCCGGGGACGGCTCCTCGAGGCGATGGGCGTCACCGTGTGGCGCCGTCGCGGCGGCGCCGTCGGCGCGGCACCGCAAGCCGACGCGCCCGAATCGAACCTGCCTGAACGGGACCCGCCTGGACAGGTGCTGCCTGGAAAGGACCTGCCGCAAGGCGGATCCCCGCGGACAGTGGCGCCGCCAGTCGAGGAAGATGTGGCCGTGGCCGTTCCGTCGGCCGGGGATGTCGCGACGCTCGAATCGCTGGGCGCCGAGGTCGCGGTGTGCCGCAAATGCTCGCTGTCCGAGACCCGAACCAACACCGTGTTCGGCACCGGGAACCCCGATGCCGACTGGATGTTCGTGGGCGAGGCGCCCGGCGCCGAAGAGGATCGCCAGGGCCTGCCGTTCGTAGGCCGCGCCGGGCAGCTGCTCAACGCCATGCTCGCCGCGCTCGGGTTGTCGCGCGACGACGTGTACATCGCCAACGTCCTCAAATGCCGGCCGCCCAACAACCGCGACCCTCTCGGCGAGGAAGTGGTCCGCTGCCTGCCGTACCTGCGCGGCCAGATCCGCGTGGTGCGCCCGCGCATCATCGTCGCCATGGGGAGGTTTGCCGCCCAGGCGCTGCTCGAGACGCATACGCCCATCGCCCGGCTGCGCGGGCGCGTGTACCGCTACGGCGAGTTCGAGACCCCGCTGGTGGTCAGCTACCACCCGGCCTACCTGCTGCGCAGCCCGCTGGACAAGCGCAAGGCCTGGGACGACCTCAAGCTCGCACGGCGCACTCTCGATGATGCCGACGCCTGAGCGCGCGCCGTCGCGCCCGCCGGCCCGGCTGCGTGTCATGACGGTGGCCGACGTGCCCGAAGTCGCCGCCATCGAGGCGCGCTCGTCCCCGGCGCCGTGGGGCAGCGACATCTTCCGTTCGTGCCTGCGGCCCGACTACCTGTGCCTGGTGCTGGAACGGCGCGGTGCGGTCGCGGGGTTCGCCATCGCCAGCCATGGCGCCGGCGAGGGCCACCTGCTGAACCTCGCCGTGCATCCCGACGAGCGAGCGCGCGGATTCGGCAGGCAGCTGCTCGACGCGATGCTCGCGCGCCTGGCGCGATACCTCGTAGAAGTCGTGTTCCTCGAGGTGCGCTGTTCCAATACCGTGGCCATCTCCCTGTATCGGCGTGCCGGGTTCGTGCCGGTCAACGTGCGCACGGCCTACTATGCCACCCGCACCGGGCGCGAGGACGCGCTCACCATGAAACGCGAACTGGGCCGCTGACGAAGCCGCGCCGGCGCCCGCTTCACGGCCCGGTTCGAATCTTCAGGGGCTGTCCCGGATGCAGCGTCGAGTCGGGCCGGATCCGGTTGGCCCGGGTGATCGAGGCGATGGTGACGCCGTAACGGCGGGCGAGATCGTACAGGTTGTCACCTCGTCGCACGTGGTGCACGATCTCGTTGTCACCGGCGCCTGAGGCGGCAGGTATGCGCAGGCGCTCGCCGGGCGCGAGTGAGGGGTCGACGCCGGGGTTGGCGTCGGTGAGGGCGGCCAGGGAGACGCCGTGGCGGCGCGCGATGTTCCAGAGATTGTCGCCGCGGCGCACCTCGTATACGGCCGTGTCGCTCGCCGCGGGGGAGGCCGGGGCCGGCGGGCGGGCCGCGAGCCGGGTGACGTCGATATGCACTGCGCATGCGCCCGGGAGGCGAACGCGATGCGGACCCATGGGCGGCGTCGCACCGCGCAATTGCCCCGCGTTGATCTGGCGCACCAGCGATTCGTCGACGCCGCACAGCGCCGCCACGTGATGATGGTGCACCTGCGCGTCGGCCTCGACGCGAGCGAAGCGGATCCTGTCCTCGATGCGGGGCAGGGTGACGCGGTAGCGCGCCGGGTTGCGGATGACGTTGCGCAGGGCGATGAGCCGGGGCACGAAGCGGCGGGTCTCGGCAGGCAGCGGCAGGTGTGCGAAGTCGGCGGCGATCCCGCGGCGACGGTTGTCGTCGAGGAGGTTCTTCACTGTGCCCTCGCCGGCGTTGTAGGCGGCCAGCGCCAGCAGCCAGTCGCCGTCAAAGCTCTCCGCCAGGTGCTCGAGGTAGTCCAGGGCGGCCCGGGTGGAGGCCTCCAGGTTCATGCGCTGGTCGAGCCAGGTGCCCTGGAAGAGGCCGAAATGTCTCGCGGTGGGGCCGGTGAACTGCCACAGGCCGGCGGCCCCCGACGGCGAGCGGGCGGTGGCGTCGAAACCGCTCTCCACCGCCGGCAGCAGGGCGATCTCGGCCGGCATCGCCCGTCGGGAGACCTCGCGCGCGATGTACGGCAGGTACCAGGCGCCCGGGTCGGCGAGCTGGTCCAGCGCGCCGGAATGCACCCGGTAGCGGTTCTCGCGCTCGCGCACTTCGGCGTCGTCGAGATCGGGCAGGCGGAATCCACGCCGCAATCGGGCAAGCAGGTCGTCGGCTTCCATTCCCGCCAACGCGAGCCGCGGCCCGGGAGCGCCCTCGACCGCGACCGCCGACGCGGCGGGCGTCGCCGTCGATCGTGAGGGCGGCTCGGGCGGCGCAAGCACAGAGCAACCGCCCGCCGCCAGGCACATGGCGACGGCGATAGCGTGTCTCGCTCTGTTGGCGATCGGCATTGTAGGGCCAGGCATCCTGTGTCGCAGGCAGCGGATTTTACGTCAACCGGGGGCCGCGGGGCTTTACCTTGCCGCCGCCACGAGGCACATTTGCCCACCATGAACGATTTCGAGCGCGTGGAGCATTTCGATCGCTGGCTGGCCGGCGACCCCGGCCGCCACCTCGCGGCCCTGGAGTCGCGCGAGATCGCGCGGCTGCTGCCGGCGCGCTACTACCCCGTGGCGGCCCAGGTCGGGGCCACCCGCGTCGACGTGCTCTCAGCGGTCAACAGCCGCCGCAAGGTGCGCCTGGCCGGCCCCGGGCATGATGCCCTGCCGGGCCTTGTGGCGACGGACTTCGCCGCGCTGCCGTTCGGCCAGCGCAGCATCGACCTCGCCGTGCTGCCGCATACCCTGGATTTCGTCGATAACCCCCACGCCCTGCTGCGTGAATTGACCGAGGCGATGGTCCCCGACGGCCACATCGTGGTCACGGGATTTCAGCCCTTCAGCGTGTGGGGGCTGCGCAAGTGGATGTGGCTGCCGGGCGAGAAGGTGCCGTGGTGCGGGCGTTTCTTCTCGACTGGCAGGATCCAGGACTGGCTCGCACTGATGGGCTACCGCGTGCGCGGCGGCAAGATGATCATGTACCGGCCTCCGGTGAAACGAGCCGCCCTGTTCGACCGGCTGGCCTTCCTCGAGAAGGCGGGCGACCGCTGGTGGCCGATGCTCGGCGCCGTGTACCTGATCCACGCCCAGCTCGAGACCATGCGCATGATCCCGGTCGTCCCGCTGGCGCGCAGCGCGCGTCTCAAGCCGCGCCTTGCGCAGGGGGCGGCGCGACGAGTCCACCTGCCGGTTGACGTTCGCCGCCAATGACGCGTGGCGCAGTGGTGGAGATTCATTCCGACGGCGCCTGCCGGGGCAATCCCGGGCCGGGCGGCTGGGGCGCGGTCCTGAGCACCGGCAGGCACTGCCGGGAGTTGTCGGGCGCCGAGGACGCCACCACCAACAACCGCATGGAACTGACCGCTGCGGTCGAGGCGCTCAAGGCCCTGAAGCGGCCATGCCGGGTGCGGCTGTACACCGATTCCACCTACGTGCAGAGAGGCATCACCGAGTGGCTTGAGCGCTGGAAGCGAAACGGGTGGAGGACCGCGGACCGCAAGCCCGTGCGCAACCAGGATCTGTGGCAGGCGCTCGACGAGGCCGCGTCGCGCCACGACATCGAGTGGCACTGGGTCAAGGGGCACGCCGGCAATGCCGGCAACGAGCGCGCAGACCGCCTGGCCAACGAGGCCATCGACCGCCTGCAGGAGGCATCGTGAGCGAACGGCAGATCGTCCTCGATACCGAGACCACCGGGCTCGAGCCCGAACTCGGCCACCGCATCATCGAGATCGGCTGCGTCGAGCTAGTCGACCGCCGCTACACCCGAAACAATTTCCATTACTACCTCGACCCGGAGCGGGAAATCGACGCCGCCGCGATCGAGGTCCACGGCATCACCAACGAGTTTCTCGCCGACAAGCCGAAGTTTTCCGAGATCTGGGAGCAGCTCGCGCGCTATCTCGAAGGCGCCGAGCTGATCATTCACAACGCCGCCTTCGACGTCGGTTTTCTCGACCACGAATTCGCCCGCGTCGGCGCGGACCATGTCCGCGTCGGCCAGTGGTGCCGGGTCATCGATTCGCTGCAGCTGGCGCGCCGGCTGCATCCGGGGCAGAAGAACAGCCTCGACGCCCTGTGCAAGCGCTACGCCATCGACAATTCCCAGCGCACACTGCACGGTGCGCTGCTCGATGCCGAGATTCTCGCCGACGTCTACCTCGCCATGACCGGCGGCCAGACCGCCCTGAACCTCGAGTTCGGCCGCACCGCGTCGCCGGGCGGCGATGAACCCGGGTCGACGGGCTCGCGCAGGCGTGTCCTGGAACTGGTCGCCGTGGCCGTCGGCGACGACGATCTCGAGGCCCACGGCAACTGGCTCGAACAGCTTGGCGACCGGTCCCTGTTTCCCTGACCCGCTGCGGCACGTGCGCCGGGTTCCGGGCCTGCTTCCGATTTCCCATTCGGATCGGATAAATACTTGATAAAATGAAGTTAATTCCTGTACTCGAGACTGCAAACCGGCTATCATCGGGGGTCTGACCCGGAATTCGAACAGTCCGGGCGGGGCCGTGCACGAGTCGCCCCGCCGCGCGATCGAAAGCCAACCCACGCCCTTAAGGAGGCAGTATGTCCGAAGAAAAAGTCTATTCCGTCGCCGAGGCGACGGCCCGGCATGCGTTCATCGACGATGCGAAGTACAAGGAAATGTACCGGCGCTCGGTCGAAGACCCCGAGGCGTTCTGGGCCGAGCAGGCCGAGCAATTCGTCACTTGGTACAAGCCGTGGGACAAGGTGCGCCAGTACGACTTCCACGGCGCCGACATCAAGTGGTTCGAAGGCGGCAAGCTCAACGCCTGCTACAACTGCGTCGATCGTCATCTCGACTCGCGCGGCGACCAGGTCGCGATTCTCTGGGAGGGCGACGATCCAACGGTCGACCGCCATATCACCTACCGCGAACTGCATGAAGAGGTCTGCCGCTTCGCCAATGTCCTGAAGTCGCGCGGCGTGAACAAGGGCGACCGGGTGTCGATCTACATGCCCATGATTCCCGAGGCGACGGTGGCGATGCTGGCCTGCGCCCGCATCGGTGCGATCCACTCGGTGGTGTTCGGCGGCTTCTCGCCCGATGCGCTCAGCGACCGCATCCTGGACTCGGACTGCCGCGTGGTGATCACCGCGGACGAAGGGCCGCGCGGCGGCCGCAACGTGCCGCTGAAGGCCAACGTCGAACAGGCGCTCGAGCGCTGCCCCGACGTGCACACCACCATCGTCGTGCGCCGCACCGGCGGCGACGTGCCCATGAACGACAAGCGCGACGTGTGGTACCACGAGGCCATGGCCGAGGCGTCCGCCGAGTGTCCCGCCGAGCAGATGGACGCAGAGGATCCGCTGTTCATCCTCTACACCTCGGGCTCGACCGGCAAACCCAAGGGCGTACTGCACACCACCGGCGGCTACACGCTGTTCGCTGCCATCACGCACAAGTACGTGTTCGATTACCACGACGGCGACATCTACTGGTGCACCGCGGACGTCGGCTGGGTCACCGGACACTCCTACATCGTCTACGGACCGCTCGCCAACGGCGCCACCACGCTGATGTTCGAGGGCGTGCCGACGTATCCGGACGCCTCGCGCTTCTGGCGGGTGGTCGACAAGCACAAGGTGAACATCTTCTACACCGCGCCGACGGCGCTGCGCGCGCTGATGGGCCAGGGCAACGATCCGGTGACCCGCACCAGCCGCTCGAGCCTGCGCATCCTCGGCACGGTGGGCGAGCCGATCAATCCCGAGGCGTGGGAATGGTATTACCACGTGGTCGGCGAGGATCGCTGCCCCATTGTCGACACCTGGTGGCAGACCGAGACCGGCGGCATCATGATCACGCCGCTGCCGGGCGCGATGGCACTGAAGCCGGGCTCGGCGACGCGGCCGTTTTTCGGCATCGAACCGGCGCTGCTCGATCCCGACGGCAACGAGCTCGAGGGCGCCACCAGCGGCAACCTGGTGATCAGGTCGTCGTGGCCGGGTCAGATGCGTACCGTGTTCGGCGACCACGACCGGTTCATCGAGACCTACTTCAAGATGTATCCCGGCTACTACACGACCGGCGACGGCGCACGCCGCGACGAGGACGGCTACTACTGGATCACCGGCCGCGTCGACGACGTGATCAACGTTTCCGGCCACCGCATGGGCACCGCCGAGGTCGAGAGTGCGCTGGTACTGCACGAGGCGGTCGCCGAGGCGGCCGTGGTGGGCTACCCGCACAAGATCAAGGGTCAGGGCATCTACGCCTACGTGACCCTGATGGCGGGCGTCGAGCCGAGCGAGGAACTGCGCAAGGAACTGGTGGCCCTCGTGCGCAAGGAGATCGGGCCCATCGCCTCTCCGGACATCATCCAGTGGGCGCCGGGGCTGCCGAAGACGCGCTCGGGCAAGATCATGCGCCGCATCCTGCGCAAGATCGCCGCCAACGAGCTCGACAACCTCGGCGACACCAGCACCCTGGCCGATCCGTCCGTGGTGGACAACCTGGTGGAGAACCGGGCCTCGTAGGGTCCGTATCCCGTCGACGGCGACGCCGCGCGAGGCGTTGCCGCCGGCGAACCGCCGTCAGCGTGCCGGGGAAACCATGCGCCCGAGGTCGCGGCCGCCGAGCAGGTGCAGGTGGATGTGCATGACCTCCTGGTGGCCGTGGGGTCCGCAATTCAGCAGCAGGCGGTAGCCGGACTCGGCGATGCCCTCCTGTTCGGCGATGCGCCTCGCCACCGTCATCATGCGGCCGAGCACCGCTTCGTCGCCGGACTCGACGTCGTTCATGGTGGGAATCAGGCGGTTGGGGACGATCAGCACGTGGACCGGGGCCTGCGGATTGATGTCGCGAAATGCGGTCACCAGGTCGTCCTGGTAGAGCATGTCGGAGGGGATCTCCTTGCGGATGATCCTGCTGAAGATGGTTTCTTCGCTCATGGCGCCGATGATCCGGGTGAGAAGGGCCGCGCCATTCTAATTTAGCGTCCGATCCCGTTACAATCGGAGGCTTTCGCCGCGGACGTGCAGGCCGCCTGCACGCTCGCCCCAGATGCAGACGGGGATCGACCGATGGAGACATTTCGCGCATTCAGAATCCACCAGGCCGACGGCGGCGTGCGCGCCGGGTTCGAGGACATGAAGATCGCTGACCTCACCGCCGGCGACGTCGTGATCCGGGTGCATTACTCCGACGTCAACTACAAGGACGCGCTGGCCGCCACCGGCAAGGGCAGGATCCTGCGCCAGTATCCCCTGAACGGCGGCATCGACCTGTCGGGCACCGTCATGTCGAGCGACAGTCCGGCGTTCGAGACCGGCCAGCAGGTTCTGGTGGTGGGATGCGGGCTGTCCGAGACCCGCGACGGCGGCTACTCGGAGGTCGCGCGCGTGCCGGCCTCGTGCGTCGTGCCGGTACCGATCGGGCTGACCCTGTTCGACGTGATGGCCATCGGCACCGCGGGGTTCACCGCGGCGCTGGCGGTGCTGCGCATGGAGCAGCTCGGCCAGACGCCCGACATGGGTCCGGTGGTGGTGACCGGTGCCACCGGCGGCGTGGGCAGCATCGCCATCGACCTGCTGTCGACCCGCGGCTACGAGGTTGTTGCCGTCAGCGGCAAGAGCGAGCAGTCGGACTACCTGAAGCGCATCGGCGCGGCCACGGTGCTTGACCGACACTCCATCGACCTCGGCACGAGGCCGATGGAGAAGGCCACCTGGGGCGGCGCCGTCGATAACGTAGGCGGCGAGATACTCACCTGGCTCACTCGCACGGTGAAGCCGTTCGGCAACATCGCCTCCGTGGGACTGGCGGGCAGCCACAAGCTCGAGACCACGGTGATGCCGTTCATCCTGCGCGGCGTCTCGCTGATCGGCATCAACTCCATCGAGATGCCGCTCGAACTGCGTGACCGGGCGTGGCAGCTGCTGGGCTCGGACATGCGTCCCCGCCATCTCGACGAGATCGTCTCGCGGGTGGTCGAATTCGAAGACCTGCCCTCGGTGTTCGGCGACTACATCGACGGCCGGGTGACGGGCCGCACGGTGGTCAGGCTTCATGCCGGCGACCGCTGATCGGACGGCCGCCTGATGGCGAGGCCGGCCGATCAGCCGCCCGGGCGGGAACTGTATGTCCACTGGGTGCGACTTGCGACGCGCTGGGCCGACAACGACTGCTACGGTCACGTAAACAACGCGATCTACTATTTCTACATCGACAGCGTGGTCAACGGCTATCTTATCGAGGCGGGCGGGTTGGTGCCGTCGACCTCCCCCGCGGTCGGCATCGTGGTCGAGTCCCATTGCCGCTACGCGCATTCGTTCAGCTATCCCCAGAACATCGAGAGCGGCCTGCGGGTGACCCGGATCGGCAACAGCAGCGTCACCTACGACGTCGGAATGTTCCACGTGGGCGAAGTCGAGGCCTCGGTGTGGGGCGGCTTCACCCATGTTTTCGTCGATCGCATGGACCAGCGCCCGGTCACCATTCCGGCCGATATCCGCGCGGCGCTCGAGAGGATCCTGAGGGTGGACGCGTGAGCGGAAGCTGGTTGAACCGCCTCGACGGCGCCGGCTTCAGGCGCCTCGAGCGCAAGGCCATCACCCTGCTCGGCATGTCCGGGGTGGGCAAGACCACCTTGTGCCGCAGGCTGCCGAGCCGCGAGTGGTTTCATTATTCCGGCGACTACCGCATCGGCACCCGCTACCTCGACGAGCCGATTCTCGACAACATCAAGCGCGAAGCCATGAAGGTGCCCTTCCTCGCCGAGCTTCTGCGCGAGGACTCGATCTACATCTGCCACAACATCACCACGTCCAACCTGAGCCCGATCTCCACGTTCCTCGGCAAGATCGGCAACCCCGAGCTGGGGGGAATCGACGTGGCGGAGTTCAAGCATCGTCAGCAGCTGCACATGGAGGCCGAGCTCAGGGCGATGTACGACGTTCCCGCCTTCATCGAGAAGGCGCACCGGGTCTACGGCTACAGGCATTTCATCAACGATGCCGGCGGCAGCCTGTGCGAGCTCGAGGACGAGGCGTTGTTCGACATGCTGGCCTCGCGCACCCTGATCATCTACCTCAGGGCCAGCGACGACATGCTCGAGGAACTGACGGCGCGCGCCCTTGCCTGTCCCAAGCCGCTGTACTACCGGCCCGATTTTCTCGACGACAACCTCTCGGCGTATCTCGCCGAGCGCGGGCTCTCGGCGGTGGAGCAGATCGAGCCGGACGATTTCGTGCGCTGGATCTTTCCGCGCCTCGTCGCCTGGCGCATTCCGCGCTACGAGGCACTCGCGGAGCGCTACGGCGTCACCATCGACGCCGCGCGCATCCAGCGACTCGAAGGCGAAGAGCAGGTGATCGAACTCGTCTGCCAGGCCCTCGACGCGAGGAACCGACGCCGTGCCGCTGGTCGCTAACACGGGCCTGCCGGGTTTCGACCGGCTGCGCGCCGAGGGCGAGGAAGTGCTCGACATCGACCGCGCCCGCCACCAGGACATCCGCGAGCTGCATATCGGCCTGTGCAACATGATGCCGGACGCGGCGCTGGAAGTGACCGAGCGCCAGTTCATGCGCCTCATCGGCGGTTGCAACCGGATCGCCCAGTTCTACGTGTACCCCTTCACGACGCCCGAGGTTCCCCGCGGCCCCGCGGCGCGCGAGCACATCGAGCGCTACTACTTCGATTTCGAGGATCTCAAGCGTGAAGGACTCGACGCCCTGATCGTCACCGGCGCCATCCCGGGCCCCGACCTCACCGCCGAGCCGTTCTGGGAGCCGCTCGGCCGCGTGTTCGACTGGGCCGCCGAGCACGCGACCTCGACCCTGTGCGCGTGCCTCGCCACCCACGCCGCGATGAAGTACTTCTGGGACATCGATCGCCGGCCGCTCGGATTCAAGCGTTGGGGCGTGTTCGCACACCGGCGCCGGCGCATGCATCCGTTGGTGCGCAACATCAACACGCTGTTCGACGTGCCGCACTCGCGCTTCAACGAGATCTATGCCGAGCAGATGCTGGAGCACGGCATCGAGGTCCTGGTCGACAGCGACGAAGCCGGCGTGCACCTGGCGGTCAGTCCCGACGGCCTGCGCTTCGTGTTCTTCCAGGGGCATCCGGAGTACGACCAGAACAGCCTGCTCAAGGAGTACAAGCGCGAGGTGGCGCGCTTCGCAGCGGGCGAGGTAGACGTCTACCCGCCGTTTCCCGACCACTACCTGTCCGAACACGGCCGCCACCTGCTGGACGAGTTTCGCCGCCGCCTGCTGGATTCGAACGACCGCCGCTCGATGCTGGCGGCGTTCCCGGAGGACAACGCGTTCGACGAGACCGAGAACACCTGGGGCGACACTGGCAAGATCGTGTTCAACAACTGGCTCGGGCTGGTCTACCAGGTTACCGGCAGCGAGCGCAGCG
>CBFGVH010000051.1:0-23565 GCA_965652415.1 uncultured Gammaproteobacteria bacterium
AGGTTCTCCCCGGCGAGGGGGTGGTTGTAGTCGAGCACCGCGGCGGCGTCGCCGACGTCGTGCACGCGCACGCGCAGTTCCTGGCCGTCCTCGCGTCGGGCCACAAGGGGCGTGCCGACCTCGCGGGCGTTCTCGGGAAGCTGCTCGATGGGCACCTCGAAGCGGAGCTTCTCGTCGATTTCACCGTAGCCGTCGCTGGCGGGGAGCTCGACCGACTTGGTGTCGCCCTCGTCGAGACCGATCAGCGCGGCGTCGAGTGCCGGCAGGATCTGCCCGCCCCCGGCCTCGTAGACCAGCGGCTCGTCGCCGACGTTGGTGTCGACCACGCTGCCGTCGTCCAGGGTCAGGGTGTATTCGATGGAAACGGTTTTGCCGGATTCGATCACGGGTGCTACCTCGGTCAGGTGTCGGTGGGAAGGTGAGACGCGTCGCCACGCGTCGAGGCGCGGCGAGAAAAGTAACGGGAAGCCGACACAGCGCACAAGGCAGGACCGGCAGCCCCCGACCGTAACAAAATTGCGTGCCCGGGTCGAACCGCAGCCGGATCGAAGAGGCGTCGGGTTTCGGGTGCGGCTGGGGCAGATGTTGTCCCGCGATGTTCGGCCTGCGGCGGCGGCGCGCCCGGCTGAACCCATGGCCGCGGCACGGTTGGCACTGTCTTCGATTGCCCGGGACCTTAAACTAGTTGATTTCGCTGCGTCCGGGACTATCCAGGGCACCGTCAGTCCCTGTGTCGAGGGTCGCGGATGCGGCGCCAATGAGTTTACGGGAGCCGACCATGACCGAAAGCGGTGACAGGATCGAGATCAAGCGCGGCCTGAAGGGCGTCTATTTTGATCGCTCGCCAACCACCTTCATCGACGGCAGGGCCGGGGAGCTGCTCTATCGCGGCTACTCGATCCACGATCTTGCCGAGTATTCGAACTTCGAGGAGACCGCCTATCTCTTGTTGTACGGAGAGCTGCCAACGCGCGAGGCGCTCGCCGCCTTCGACGCCGAGCTCAAGGCCGCCCGCGCCCTTCCCGATCCGGTATTCGACATCATCCGACAGGTGGCCGGTGCCCATCCCATGGAGGTGCTGCGCACCGCGGTGTCCGCCCTCGGCGCGTTCGACCCGGAAGTCGCCGACAACTCGCCCGATGCGGTCCGGCGCAAGGGTATCCGCCTGACCTCCCAGGTGCCGGCGATCGTGGCCGCCCATCACCGCATCCGCCAGGGCGAGGCGCCGCTGGCACCGAGTGCCACCCTCGGTCACGCCGCCAACTTCCTGTACATGGTCACTGGCGAGGAGCCGGGCGAGGACTCGGCGAAGCTGATGGACACCGACATGGTGCTTCATGCCGAGCACGGCTCGAACGCTTCCTCGTTCACCGCGCGCGTCGTCGCCGGGACCGACGCCAACCTGCACGCGGCCATTACCGCGGCGGTGGCGGCCCTGTCCGGTCCCGCGCACGGCGGCGCCGCGGAGAACGTGATGCGCATGGCCGAGGAAGTCGGCAGTCCCGGGAACGCCGCCGCCTACGTCAAGGCCAAGCGCGCCAACCGCGAGCCGGTGATGGGCTTCGGCCACCGCGTCTACCGCGCCGAGGACCCGCGCGCGCGTCACATGCGCGACGGGGTGGAGCGCCTGTCGAAACAGCTGGGGCAGCCGCACTGGTTCGAAATCCTGAACGCCATCGTCGAGGCGATGAAGCCGTACTCGCGCCACGGGGTGAACGTCAACGTCGACTTCTACGCCGGCGTGGTCTATCACCTGCACGGCATTGCCTCCGACCTGTTCGTGCCGATCTTCGCCGTCGGCCGGGTGCCTGGCTGGACCGTGCAGGTGCTGGAGCAGATCGCCAACAACATCCTGATCCGGCCGCTGACCCTGTACAACGGCCCCGAGAAGCGCCCCTACGTGCCCATCGACGAGCGCTGAGGCGGCTCTACTCGACGAGCGAGATGGCGGCGGCGGCAACGATGTCGTCCACCGTCGCGCCGCGCGAGAGGTCGCACACCGGCTTCGCGAAGCCCTGCAGGAACGGGCCGATGGCGGCGGCGCCGGCGAGGTACTGGGTGAGCTTGTAGGCGATGTTGCCGGCGTCGAGGTCGGGGAAGATCAGCACGTTGGCGCGGCCCGCGACCGAGCTCGGCGTCGGGACCTTGGCCGCCGCCACCCGTTCGACCAGGGCGCTGTCGGCCTGGAACTCGCCGTCGATGGCGAGTTCCGGGGCGCGTTCCCGGGCGATCCCGAGCGCCTCGACAACCTTGTCCACGTGTGCGTGACGGGCGCTGCCACGGGTCGAGAACGACAGCATGGCGACCCGCGGCGTGTCGCCGAGCAACCGCGCCGCCGACTTCGCCGAGGCCAGCGCGATGTCGGCCAGTTCGGCCGCCGAGGGGTCGATGTTGACGGCGCAGTCGGCGAATACCAGCGGCATGTTGCGCCTGCCGCCGAACTCCGGCACCACCATCAGGAAGAAGCTCGACGGCGTGGCGATGTCGCCGGCGGTGCCGACGGTCATCAATCCCGCCTCGATGACGCGGGCCGTGGGGTGGGACACGCCGGCGACGAGGGCATCGGCGCGGCCGGTTTTCAGCAGCATGCCGCCGTAGAACAGCGGCTTTCGCACCAGTCGTCGGGCGACCTCGACGCGACTGCCGGGCCGTGCGGCCTGGTACGCGCGTGCGAACTCGTCGATCTCGCCCTCGTGGGCCGCCGCCGGATCGCGCAGCTCGATGCCGTCGAGACCGACGCCCGCCAAGCGCGCGGCATCGGCCGCCGCGGCGCCGATCAGCACCGGGCGCGCGATGTTCTCGTCGGCCAGGCGCCTGGCGGCGCGGACGATCCGCTCGTCGCCCCCCTCGGGGAACACGACGACGCCGCCGCGCCGCCTGGCGGCCTCGATGAAACGATCGGTGATGTGCATGGGTGCTTGAAGATACTGGGTTAAACTGTCGATCGCGGCGCGGCATTATACGCGCAGCCTCGGCCGCCCCCACGTACCCGAATCGACTCGACCAGCGCACCCGCCCTGAGCCATGCTGCTCCTCGACCAGATTGCCGAACAGCGAATCCGCGAGGCCATGGAGCGCGGCGAGTTCGACGACCTGCCGGGCCAGGGCGAGCCGATCGATCTCGACGACGACTCGATGGTGCCCGAGGACTTGCGCATGGCCTGGCGCATCCTCAGGAACGCCGGGTTCGTGCCGCCCGAGGTCGCCCTGCGGCGCGAGATCCGTGACGCCGAGGAACTGCTCGCTGCCGCCGCCGGCGACGAAGATCGCGGTCGCGCCGCCCGCCGCCTGCGCTACCTCAGGTCGCGGCTGGAACTCGAGGGCGGACGGCGCACCAACCTGCTTCTCGAAGAAGTGTACCGCGCCCGCGTTGCCGCGCGGCTGGCGCGGGAGTAGCCGGCGCCAGGCCGATGACTCACGCGGTTCAAGGTTCGGTGCGCCTGCGCCAGGTGGCAAAGGCCTACCGCGACGCCGCGGGCGTGCGCACGGTGCTCGACGGCGTCGACCTCGACCTCGCGCCGGGCGAGTTCGCGGCCGTCTCGGGGCCGAGCGGCAGCGGCAAGTCCACGCTGCTCAACATCGTTGCCGCCATCGAGTCGGCCGATGCCGGCAGCGTGGTGGTGGGCGGCGTGGAGCTCGCCGGCGTGCCGGAGCCTGCCAGCACCCTGTTCCGGCGCCGCCATGTCGGCGTGGTGTTCCAGTTCTTCAATCTCATCGACACGCTGACGGTGCGCGAGAACCTCGCCCTGCCGCTCGCCCTGGCGGGCCACCGCGATGACGGCCGCGTCGACGCGCTCCTCGAGACGCTGGGCCTTTCCGATCGCGCCGACAGCTTTCCGGACGTACTCTCCGGCGGCGAGCAGCAGCGCGTCGGCGTGGCTCGTGCCATGGTGCACGGACCGGCGGTCATCCTCGCCGACGAACCGACCGGGAACCTCGACGAGGCCGCGGGCGAGGCCGTGCTCGACCTGCTCGCCGGGGCCGTGGCCGAGGGCGTGACAGTGCTCATGGTGACTCACAGCGCTGTCGCCGCCGCGCGCGCGGCACGCCGGCTGGAACTGCACCACGGTCGGCTCTCGGAGTAGCGCGGCGCGTGCTCGTTCTCATGGCGGTCCTGCGCCACTGGCGCCGTCACCGGCTGCAGATCCTGCTGAGCCTGGCGGGCGTCGCGATCGGCGTCGCCGTGGTGGTGGCGGTCGACCTTGCAAGTGCCTCGGCCGAGCGCGAGTTCGAGCGCGCCAACCGTGCCGTCGACGGCATCGCCAGCCACCGGGTGAGCGGTGTTTCCGCCGGCGTGGACGAACGCCTGTTCGCCCGGCTCAAGGTGGACCTCGGCATTCGCGATGCGGCACCCGTGGTGCGCGGCGAGGGGCGCCATGGCGGACGCACGGTCACCGTGATGGGTCTCGACCCGCTGTCGGACTGGCGCCTGCGCGACTTCGGCCTCCGACGCGGCGGCAACGGGTCGCGCCCCTTCGCGGCATTCGTGAGCGAGGCGTTCACGGCGCGCCACGGACTCGAGCCGGGCTCGCCGCTCGCCCTGTCCTACGGCGACCGGCACGTCACGTTCCACGTCGCCGGTACCCTGTCGGGCGTCGGTGCCGCGATTCCGGACGACCTTGTCGTCACCGACATCGCCGCCGCCCAGGTGTTCCTCGGCATGACCGGCAGGCTCAGCCACATCGACCTCAACCTCGAGGACGGGGCCGACGCCGATGCCGTGCGCGCGATGCTGCCCGCGGGCGTTCACCTCGTCGATACCGGCGGGCGCAACCGCGCGCGCTTCGCAATGACCCGCGCCTTTCGCATCAACCTCGCGGCGCTTGGGCTGCTGGCCATGGTGATCGCCCTGTTCCTGATCCACAACACGGTTGCATTCCAGGCCGTGCGTCGTCGGCCGCTGTTCGCCCTGCTGCGTGCCGTCGGCGTCACGCCGAACGGAGTCGCGACCTGCCTGCTGGCGGAGGCGGCGGTGATCGCCGCGGCGGGCGTGGCGCTGGGTGTCACGCTCGGCGTCTTTCTCAGCCGCTTCCTGTACGGCATGGTGACGGGCACCATCGATGCCCTGTACTTCGATCTCGGCGGCGCGCAGATGGCGGTGGCACCGCTCACCCTGGCCAAGTCCGCCCTGGTGGGCTTCGGCGCGACGCTTCTCGCCGCGGCGCTGCCGGCGCTCGAGGCGCGGCGGGTGCCGCCGCGTGGATTGATGATCGGCCCGGCCGGGCGCTGGCACGGCGCGAGGCGGCGCCACTGGTTGACTTTCGCGGTGATTGCGCTGGCGGTGTCCGCCGCCGTGTACCTGCTCGGCGGCGACTCGCTGGTGGCCGCGTTCGCCGCGCTGTTTCTGTTGATCCTTGGCGCGGCGGCGCTGTCGCCGGCGGCGGTGGTTGCGCTGGCGCGCCTGCTCGAGGCGCCGGCGCGGGCCAGCCGCGCGCCGGCGCTGATCATGGCGGTGCGCGGCCTCACCGCTCACCTCGGCCGCACCGGCACCGCGGTCGCGGCGCTCGCCGTCGCGGTGGCCGCGAGCCTGGGCGTCTCGCTGATGATCGACAGCTTTCGCACCAGCGTCACCGACTGGCTCGACGGCTACCTGCGCGCCGACATCTACATCAGCGCCGTGGACCGCGCCGGGCCCGGCCTCGATGCCGACTTCATCGCCGCGCTCGGGTCGCTGCCCGGCGTGACGGCGGTGTCGCTGGGGCGGCGCTTCACGGCCGAGGACCCGGTGCACGGCCCGCTGGAGATATTCGTGCTCGACACCACCCCGGAGGGCTTCGCCGGGTTCCAGATCAAGAGCGGTGATACCGACGACCTGTGGCGGCGCTTCTCCCGCGGCGGCGAGGTCCTGGTGTCGGAGCCGTTCGCCCGCCGCTTCGATCTCTCCCCGGCGGACATGTTCACGCTCGCCACCGATAGGGGTACGGCCGAACTCGAGGTCGCGGCGGTCTACTACGACTATTCGAGCGACCGCGGCGTGATGGCGATGTCACCGGCGACTTTCGAGCGGTACTTCGAGCCGCGGCCGTGGCTGACCGCGTCCCTGCATGTCGACGAAGACGCCCCGGGCGGGACGACGGCCGCGCTGTCGGCATTCGAAAGCGGGCTCAACGGTGACGGCTCGTGGTTCGCACGCTCCAACCGCGACCTCAGGGACGCGTCGCTCGTGGTGTTCGACCGTACGTTCCAGGTGACCGGCATCTTGCGCATCCTGGCGGTGATCGTCGCCGTCACCGGCATCATCACCGCCCTCATGGCTCTGGAACTGGAGCGCTCCCGCGAGTACGCCACGCTGCGCGCGGTGGGGGTGACGCGAAGCGCGCTCGCTGCACAGGTACTGGCGCAGACCACGCTGACGGGACTGGCCGCGGGGCTCATTGCGCTACCCATGGGAGTGGCTCTCTGCGTGGTGCTGATCGAGGTGATCAACGTGCGCTCCTTCGGCTGGTCGATGCAGACGGTCGTCGATCCGGGACTGTTGCTCGCCACGCTGCTCGTGGCCGTCGGTGCCGCGTTCGTTGCCGGGATCTACCCGGCGTGGCGGCTGCGCTCGATTGCCGTCGCCGAGGGACTTCGTCATGACTGAGGGGCGCGGCCGGTTCGCCGTCGCGGTCGTCGTGGTGCTGACGGCGGTCGCGGCGATATGGTGGTTGACATCGCCGCGGGGACATGACGAGTCTGAACGCCCGGAGAACGACGCCGACGTGGTCGACTTTCTTGCCGCCGCCGATGGGGGCGATTACCGGGAGGTGTTGCCGGGGGTGCCTGTCGTCTTCCCGGCCGATCACGGGCCGCACCCGGAGTTTCGACAGGAGTGGTGGTATTTCACCGGCAACGTCGCCACCACGTCGGGACGGCGCTTCGGATTCCAGCTGACATTCTTCCGATTCGCCCACGGCGCCCACGACGAGTACCGCGAATCGGCCTGGCAGCACGAGCACAGCTACATGGCGCATTTCGCCGTCAGCGACGTTGCCGGCAAGCAGCTCCTCGCCGCGCAGGACTATGCCCGCGACGCGCTCGCCCTGGCCGGGGCCGTGGCCGATCCGTTCCGTGTGTGGGTGAACGGCTGGTCGGTGCGCGCCCCGGCGCGGCACGGCGATGGTTTTGCCGCCCGGCTATCGGCAAGTGGTGATGCCGCCGCCATCGATATCGAGGTGTCGACCGACGCCGCGCCGCTGCTCCAGGGCGAGGACGGCTACAGCGTCAAGGACGCCTCTGGGGCGACGGCGTCGTATTACTACAGTTTCCCCGACCTCGTCGCGCGCGGCACGCTCAGCGTCGACGGCGAGACGTTCGAGGTCGAGGGCCGTGCCTGGATGGACCGCGAATGGTCCACGCGGGTGCTCTCGCGCGACCTCGACGGCTGGGACTGGTTCGCGCTCAGGACGAGCGACGGCTCGGCGATCATGGTGTTCCAGGTGCGCGGGTCGGGAGGCTATCGCTACGCCGTGGTCGTGGATGGGCAGGGTGCGCAGACGCGATTCACCGGCGACGCGGTCCGCGTCGAGCCCCGCCGCTGGTGGACCAGCGGTGACAGCGGCGCCCGCTACCCGGTCGGATGGCGCCTGGCGATCCCCGCAGCCGGCGTCGACCTCGAGGTCGGCGCGGCCTTCGACGACCAGGAACTGGACCTCGATTTCCGCTATTACGAGGGGGTTGTGGACGTGGCGGGGGCGGTGGACAATCGACCGGTTTCCGGCGAGGGATACATGGAGCTGACCGGTTACTGAGGCGCCCGCCGATTCCCGACGGGCACGGAACGGGCCCGGCGTCGGGCTTGAGAAGGCGGCGCCGGCGCCTTATGTAGATCATTCAAACACTTTTCACAACAACAGGAGACTGTCGTCATGGCGCATGAATTGCCCCCGCTACCCTACGCCCAGGATGCCCTGGAGCCGGTGATCTCGGCGGAAACCATTTCCTATCACTACGGCAAGCATCACCAGACCTATGTCACCAAGCTCAACGGACTGATCCCCGGCACCGAGTTCGAGAACATGTCTCTCGAGGACACCATCCGCAAGTCCGATGGTGGCGTGTTCAACAACGCGGCGCAGATCTGGAACCACACGTTCTACTGGAATTGCCTGCGTTCGCCGCGCGACGACAATGCGCCGTCCGGGGCCCTGGCCGAGGCCATCGACAAGGCGTTCGGCAGCTTCGATGCCTTCAAGGAACAGTTCGCCACCAACGCGGCCAACAACTTCGGCTCCGGCTGGACCTGGCTGGTCAGGAAGGCCGACGGCGGTCTCGCCATCGCCAACACCTCCAACGCGGGCACGCCGCTGACCTCGGACGCCAGGCCCCTTCTGACCGTGGACGTGTGGGAGCACGCCTACTACATCGACTACCGCAACGCGCGCCCGGACTACGTCGCCGCGTTGTGGCAGCTGATCAACTGGGATTTCGTGGCGGAGAACTTCGCCGGCTGATTCCCGGACGCGACCGTGCGCATCGAAGGGCCGCTCGCGCGGCCCTTTCGCATTGCGGTGCGTTCTCCCGCCCGCTATCGCCCGGCCGACGACGGCAGGAGCGTTGCCAGGATGTCGTCGAGGTACAGGAACCCGCGTTCGGTGGTACGCACCCGACCATTGGCCCAGCGCAGGAGGCGCCTGTCGATCATCGGTGCAAGGCGCCGCTGGAGCACGTCTGCGGCGATCCCGGTACGCTGTTCGAACATGGCCAGCGGCACGCCGTCGCGCAGGCGCAAGGCACCGAGCATGAACTCGAACAGCAGGTCGTCGCCGCCGATGTCCTTCTGCGAGCGGCGAAAGTCTTCACTCGTAGCCATGTAGTCGCGAGGGTGCCGCGGCTTGGTGTAGCGGGCCACGCCCGTGCTCGCCGTCGTCTTCCCATGGGCGCCCGCCCCGGCGCCGAGGTAGTCGCCGAATTCCCAGTAGTTGCGGTTGTGGACGGACTCGCGCCCGAGCCGGGAGAAGGCCGAGACCTCGTAGCGAAACCAGCCGTTGTCGCGCAGGCGTGACAGGGCGTACTCCTGCATGGCGAAAGTCTCATCCTCGTCGGGCAGCTCGGGCGGCTGCTCGTAAAACAGCGTGTTCGGCTCCAGGGTGAGCTGGTAGTACGAGATGTGCTCGGGTTGAAGCGCGATGGCGGTGTCGATGTCGGCGGCGGCCTCGTCGCGGCGCTGGCCCGGCAGGCCGAACATGATGTCGATGTTGAAGTTGTCGAACCCGGCCGAGCGCGCCGCCTCCACCGCCGCACGGGCGCCGCGCGCGTCATGGATGCGCCCGATGTTCTTGAGCAGCCGGTCGTTGAAGCTCTGCACGCCGATCGACAGGCGGTTGACGCCAGCCGCGCGATAGCCGGCGAAGCGGGCGCGGTCGCTGGCGCCGGGGTTGGCCTCCAGCGTGATCTCGATGCCGTCGACGAGCGCCGCGCTGGCGGCGACGCGATCGATCACCGCCGCAATGGCCCCGGGTGAGACCAGGCTCGGGGTGCCGCCGCCGAAGAAGATGCTCGACAGCGGCCGCCCTTCGCAGGCGGCCAATTCCTCGTCGAGGTCGGCCGTCAATGCCTCGAGGTAGCGATCCTCGGGCAGGTTGTCGCGCAGGGCGTGGGAGTTGAAGTCGCAGTACGGGCACTTGCGCACGCACCACGGGAAGTGCACGTACAGCGACAGGGGAATTTCGGCGAAGGCCGGGTTGGCCATGAGTCAGGCGACGCGGTTGATGGCCTCGCCGCGCTTGAACGCCCGGACGATCTCCGTCACCTGGTCGACCAGGACCTGGCGGCAGCGGCGGCTTGCCCAGGCGATGTGCGGCGTCACGATGAGGTTCGGCAGGTCGGCGCAGGGCAGGGGGCTGGATCCGTCGGGCGGCTCCGTGCAGAGCACGTCGACGCCGGCGCCGCCGATCTCGCCCGCGGCCAGGGCATCGAGCAGGGCGGTCTCGTCGATGATGCCGCCGCGGGCGGTGTTGATGATGATGGCGGTCGGTTTCATCATCGCCAGTTCCTCGCGCCCGACAAGTCCCCGGGTCTCGTCGGTGAGCGGGCAGTGCAGGCTGACCACGTCGGCGGTGGAGAACAGTTCCGGCAGCGCCACGCGGCCGTTCGCCGTCGGCGCACCCGGGCGGGCGCCGACGATGATCTTCATGCCGAACGCCTCGCCGAGTCGCGCCACGGCGCTGCCGAGCACGCCGTGTCCGACAATGCCCAGCGTGAGCCCCTCGAGGTCGACGATCGGGTAGTCGAGCAGGCAGAAGAACGGGCTTTCGTTCCATCGTCCGCTCTTCACGGCGGCACCGTATGGGCCGATGCTGCGCGCCAGGGCGAGGATCAACGCGAACACGTGCTGGGCGACGCTGCTGGTGGCGTAGTCGCGCACGTTGCACACGGCGATGCCGCTCCGGGCGGCGGCTTCGAGGTCGACGTTGTTGGTGCCGGTGGCGGCTATGACGATGAGCTTCAGTCGCGGCGAGGCGGCAATTGCGTCTGCGTCGACGACAACCTTGTTGGAGATCACGACCTCGGCGTCGGCGATCCGCTCGCGGGTCAGCTCCGCTGGCGTGCCGTCGAACGACGCCATGCCGGGCAGCTCCGCGTCGAGGGCCCCAAAGTCGAGATCGCCCTGGTCGACACTGGCGCGATCGAGAAACACGCTCGTCATTGCTTCACTCATGGCAGGCCGCCGCGCTTGACGCGGGCGAGTTCACGACGATCCTTTTTGCCGGGCCGGCCGTCGCTGTAGCGAACGGCGCGCGCACCTGCTGCGCGCTGGGTTTCAACCAGTTCGCGGCGGGCGACGCTTTCTTCGGTTTCCGAGTACATCTCCTGGGCCAGTTCTGCACGCACGCGCTTTTCGCGAACCTCCTTCACCTCGACCTCGAAGCGCACCTGGTCGCGGCGAATGACGAGCATATCCCCCGGGCGCACCGGGCGTGAAGGCTTGGCCTTGCGACTGTTGTGCTCGACGTGGCCGGCCTTGAGCGCGGCGACGGCGAGCTGCCGCGTCTTGAAGAACCGCGCCGCCCAGAGCCAGCGATCGATGCGGACTTCGCCGGCCTCGGACCGGTCGGCAGATTCCTGGCGGGTGTTCACGGACCCGCGGACGACGCCTTGTGTCCGCATGCGGGCGAACGACCGGGAAGCATGTCCTGGGTCAGGCCGGGTGATTGCTGCAACCTTTTGAATTTCAAGCCTGTAGCGTGATGGACATGGCGCCCGGTTATTGAAAAAATCGTAGCGATTCGGGTTAGAAAGTCCGCGTAGTTTACTGTAAACTAACGAACGAGCTGACACTAGCCGATAGCCGATCGATGACGCAGACCGTCTCAAAGTCCCTTGCCCGGTTCGCTCCGCTGGTGGCGCTGGTGGCCTTGTGGGTCGGGGCAGGCTCCGCGCAGGCGGCCGAGCCGGACGGCAGGTCCCCGACGCTGAGTTGGTGGTCGGTGCCGTTCGATTTCGAAGATACCGACCTCCTTTCCGATTCCTCCGACTTCGATGGGTACACCGAAACCTGGTGGACCGACAAGTGGGGCATCCGCGGCTCGCGCTATGAGACCACGCTGTCCGATTTCGGCGACGAGGCGACCGGTCACACCAGCGTCGATGTCAAGCGGCGCTTCTTCTCCCTGACCGACAGCAGCTTCGTGGCACTCGGCGCGGGCTGGGAGTCCATCGACCTCGACGACGGCGCGACCTCCACTGGGCTGCGTTTCATGGCCGAGGGACGCCTCGGCATAGGCGACACCCTGTCCCTGTACGGCCAGACGAGCTGGCTCCCGGAACTCGATGATGTCGGCGGGCGCTCCAATCTCACCGGGCAGGGCATCGAAGCGGGCCTGACCTTCGACCCGGCGCCATCCATGTCCGTGCGCCTTGGCTACCGCCGCTTCCGGCTCGACTACGACGAGGCCGGCGGCACCGGCACCTCGGAAAGCAACGGCTTCATCCTGGGGGCGGGTTTCCACTGGTGAGCCGGTCCGCGGGCGCACTCCGCGTTCCAATCCTCCTCGACGACATCATCCCGAAGCTGGGCGCGCGTCCAGCGGAAATTCGTCCCGTGGTCCCGAAGCGCCACGCATCGGTGGCGATGATTCTCGAAGCCGGTGCCGAGGAACCGACCGTCCTGCTGATCGAGCGCGCACGCCGCCACAACGATCCCTGGTCGGGGCAGATCGCGCTTCCCGGCGGCCGTCGAGACCCGTGCGATCGTGACGAGCAGGCCGTGGCGGTACGCGAGACCCGCGAGGAAATCGGCGTCGAGCTGTCCGCGGCGCACTGCGTCGGTCGGCTCGACGATCTCGAGGGTCGCCGCGGCGGCACCTCGGAAGGCATGGTGATTTCCTGCTTCGTCTACGCCTTCGAGGAGGCCGTTGCGACCACGTTGAACCACGAGGTCGCGGCGGTGGCGCGGCTGCCGCTGTCGCATTTCGTCGATGCCGGCAACCATGTGCACGTCGACTGGCGCGAGGAGACTTCGCGGCGATTCCCCGGTGTGCGGCTGGGGGCGCGCGACCCGCGCGTCGTCTGGGGGCTCACCTATCGCTTCCTGCACCAGTTCTTCGACCGCCTGGGGCACCGTCTGCCCGAGGGCGGATGAACGATGGCCGGCGCGCCGGCTTCAGTCCCGATGTTCCAGCAGGCGCGGCATCAGTTCCACGAGATTGCAGGGACGGGTGCGGTAGTCGAGCTGGTTGGTGATGATCCGGTCCCAGCCGGTGGCGCAGGCACCGGAGGAGCCCGGAAGGACGAACACGTAGGTGCCGTTGGCCACCCCGGCGAGGGCGCGGGATTGCAATGACGAGGTGCCGATCTCATCATGGGAGATCATGCGAAACATCTCTCCGAAGCCGTCGATCTGCTTGTCGAGCAGCGGCGTCACCGCTTCCGGGGTGCCGTCGCGGCCGGTGACGCCGGTGCCGCCGGTTGTGAGCACGACCTGCACCTCGGGATCGGCGATCCAGCGCGAGCATATGGCGCGAATCGCGTAGATGTCGTCGCGGCAAAGCGCCTTCTCGTGCAGCCGGTGACCGGCATCCAGCAGGCGCTGTACCAGCAGCTTGCCGGACTTGTCTTCGGACTCGGTGCGCGAATCGGAGACGGTGAGCACCGACACCGTGACCGGGATGAATTCGCGTTTCATGCCAGGAGGTTCCCTCGAGTGTCGCGGCGCGACTCGAAAACGGGCGCCGCGTCGTGGTGAAATAGGGGTCGACCGCCCGCCGGGCGGCCCGTGAACGAAGCCGCAATGATACCGGTTTCACGCCGAAGTACATGTGCCATGGCCATTAAAGTGAAGTTTTTCGCAAGCGTCCGCGACGAGGTGGGCGCCGGAGAGATCGACATCGAGCCCGTCCCGCAGGCGCGGGTGCGCGACGTGTGGGCCGGTGCCACCGGTCGGCCGCTCGATCCGCACGTGCTGGTCGCCATCAACCAGTCCTACGCGGGCCAGGACGATCCCGTCGCCGACGGCGACGAGGTGGCGTTCTTTCCGCCGGTAACCGGGGGCTGAGCCGATGATCATCGAGCTTCGCGATTCGTCTTTCGATGCCTTCGACGAGCTGGCGCGATTCACGCGCGAGCGCCGGGATCTCGCCGGCCGGTGCGGAGCCAACGCGGTGTTCGTCGGCAGCATGCGCGACTTCAACGAGGGCGACGCCGTCAGCTCCATGTTCCTCGAGCACTATCCGGGCATGACGGAACGCGAGCTCGGGACGCTGTGCGAGGAATCGGCCGGCGACGACGACGTGCTCGAGGTACTGGTGCTGCACCGCGTGGGCCGCGTGGAGCCAGGCGAGCACATCGTCCTGGTGGCGGTATTCAGCGGTCACCGGGCGGCGGCCTTCAGGGTGTGCCGGGCGGTGATGGAGTCGCTCAAGCATCGGGCGCCGTTCTGGAAGAAGGAAGAGCTCGAGACGGGGCAGCGCTGGGTGGCCCGGAACACGCCCGGCTGAGCGATGTGATGTCGTTTGCCGCCCTCGTGCGGCGGCGCTATAGTGTGCCGACCGCGGCAAGCCAACAGACGGGTTGGCGGGAGGTATCGCTGATGCCCAGGACCATGAACGACATCATGCATCCCGGTTCCGAGCCGGATGCCGGGTTCCCCCATGCGCCCGAAGGGTGGTCGCAGGCCGTGGCCGAGCGAATCGCCGAATCGGAGAACCTCGCGCTGACCGACGACCACTGGCAGGTCATCCGGGCCTTGCAGAGGATTTTCGACCGCGACCCCGAGGTCAGCGTGCGGACCATCCACGACGCCTTCGACGAGCATTTCCACGCTTCCGGGGGCATGCGTTACCTTTATCGCATCCTGCCCGGCGGTCCGGTTGCCCAGGGCTGCCGCCTGGCGGGACTGAAGGCGCCGGCCGGTTCCGTCGACGCCTCGTTCGGCAGCGTCCAGTAGTCAAGGCGGAGCTCAAACCCTCTCGGAAACGTTCGGAGGCCGGGAACCATGCGATGGCGCGGCGGCAGGCGCAGCAGCAACGTCGAGGACCGCCGGCGCGCCGGCGGTGCGTTCCCGTTTCCCGGTGGGCGCGGAGGCGGCATCCGCGTCGGACGCAAGACAGCCGGCGGTGGCATCGGTGCGGTGATCCTCATCCTCGCCATGCTCTACTTCGGCGTCGACCCGTCCATCCTGATGCAGGGTGGTCCAGGCGGCGCGCCGGTTCCCGGCTCCGGCCAGGAACTGAGCGCGGAGGACAATCGCCTCGCCGAATTCGTGTCGGTAGTGCTGGCCGACACGGAGGACAGCTGGCACACGCTGTTCGCCGCCGCCGGCGAACGTTACGAGGAGCCCACGCTGGTGCTGTTCTCGGGATACGTGCAATCGGCCTGCGGCTTTGCCCAGGCCGCGGTTGGCCCGTTCTACTGCCCGGGTGATCGCCGTGTCTACATCGACCTCGCCTTCTACCGCGACCTCAAGTCCCGGTTCGGCGCCCCGGGTGATTTCGCCCAGGCCTACGTCATCGCCCACGAGGTCGGCCATCATGTTCAGAACCTGCTCGGCGTCCTGCCGCAGGTGCACCAGGCCCGCCAGGGCCTCGGACAGGCCGAGTCCAACGACCTGTCGGTGCGCCTGGAGCTGCAGGCCGACTGCCTGGCGGGTCTGTGGGCATCGCATGCCCACCGCAGCCGTGAAATTCTCGAACCCGGAGACGTCGACGAAGCGCTCAACGCCGCGGCAGCCATAGGCGACGACCGGCTGCAGCGGCAGACGACGGGTCGCGTAAGGCCGGACAGTTTCACCCACGGAACGTCCGAGCAGCGCGCCCGCTGGTTCCGCCGCGGCATGCAGGGAAGTACCCTGGCCGATTGCGACACGTTCACCGCGGCGACGTTGTAGTCGGGACTACAACTCGCGCTGCATGATCACCGTGTCGATCCATTGGTCGAACTTGTAGCCGACGCGCCTGAGCACACCCACCGTTGAGAAACCGAGCCGCTCGTGCAGGCGGATCGATGCCGCGTTGGCACTGTCACCGATGACGGCGATCATCTGGCGGAACGGTTTGCCCCGGCAGTCCTCGATCAGCGCCTTGAGCAGTGCCGTCGCCACCCCCAGTCCGCGGGCGTCGCGCCTGACGTAGACGGAATCCTCGACCGTGAAGCGATACGCCGGACGCGGGCGGTACTCGCTGGTGTAGGCATAACCGAGCACTTCCTCGCCGCGGCAGGCGACGAGGTGCGAGTAGCCGGCGCGGGTGATTCGCTCGAACCGCTCGCGCATCTGTCCGGCATCGGGGGGAACGATCTCGAACGACGCCTTGCCCGTGGCCACTTCGATGGCGTAGATCGCGGCGACCTGGTCGATATCCTCGGACCTCGTCGGGCGAATGGCGAATGTCGGGTCGGATGTCACGGCAGCCGGTCCGCAGAACGGGTTGTCGATTCGGATCGCGCGAGCCTGCAACCCGTCGACCCGGCGCGCGCAGACTATGGCGCGGCCGCTCGGCCCGGTCAATCCCCGGAGGGGTTGGCGTGCGCCTTGCCGAACTCGATCATGCGCTTTATCGAGCGCTCCGCGCGCCGGCGAACGTCCTCGTCGATGCGGATCTCCACGCCGCCGTGCTCCAGGACGTTGAGCAGCCGGTCGAGGTCGTTCATCTTCATCCAGGGACAGTGGGCGCAGCTGACACAGGTCGCACCGGCGCCGCCGGTGGGAGCGGCGACGAACTTCTTGCCGGGCGCGGCTTCCTTCATCTTGTGAAAGATGCCGTCCTCGGTGGCGACGATGAACATCGGTGCGTCGAGGTCCCGCGCCGCCTGGATGATCTGGCTGGTCGAGCCGACGACGTCGGCGAGCGCGATGACGCCCGGAGGTGATTCGGGGTGGACCAGCACCTTCGCCTCGGGGTGTTTGCGCTTCATGTCCGCCAGCAGTTCAGCCTTGAACTCCTCGTGCACGATGCAGGAGCCCTGCCACATGACCATGTCGGCGCCGGTCTCGCGCTGGACGTATGACCCAAGGAAGCGGTCCGGCGCCCAGAGGATCTTCTCTCCCTTCTCGTGCAGGTGCCTGACCAGCTTCAGCGCGATGCTGGATGTGACCACCCAGTCGGCGCGCGCCTTCACCGCCGCGCTGGTGTTGGCGTACACCACCACCGTGCGGTCGGGATGGGCGTCGCAGAACGCCTCGAACTCGTCCGCCGGGCAGCCGATGTCCAGGGAGCAGGTCGCCTCGTGATCGAGCATCAGAATGCGCTTTTCGGGGCTCAGGATCTTTGCCGTCTCGCCCATGAAGCGGACCCCGGCGACCACCACCGTGGACGCGGGGTGCTCGTAGCCGAAACGGGCCATCTCGAGCGAGTCGGCGACTTTGCCCCCTGTTTCATCGGCGAGATCCTGGATGGACTCGTCGACGTAGTAGTGTGCGACCAGCACCGCGTCCTGGCGAACCAGTTCCCGCCTGATCCGCTCGCGCAATTGCTCTTCGTCGCGGGCGTCGTGGGCAGCGTGGACGACGTGGCGGGCCTGTTCGGCCTCGCGATCTATCGCGACGGTCAACGATTCGGACAGTGGATGGTCGGTGCTCATGACGGCTGCGGGCAAAATGGTTGCTGCTTCCCGGTAAAATGGGGCCGGCGCGAAGTGCATCAAGCCCTGCGCCGCCGCACCGTGGCGCGGGGCATCATGTCCGATTCTACACCCGTGGTCATGCCGCCGGCATGATTCGGCTACAATCGGCCACGGTTCAAACCTGTTCGCGCAACTCCCGGGCACCGATGCACTGGCTCCTTCTCGCCGTTCTCGCGCTCCTGCTGATCCTGGCGGCGTCGCGCTATCCCAGGCTCGCCTACTCGCTGCTCGTGGTGCTGATCGCGGTGGCTGCGGGCCTGTATTACATGTCGGATCCTCCGGCCGAGGGCATTCCGAGGGATCTGGACACGTCCGAGGTGGTCATCGAGAACGTGACGATGGTGCCGTACTACGCCGGCGCATTCCGGGCCGACGGCAACATCTCGAATCGCTCCGAACACTTCGACCTCACCGAGCTGGTGATCCGGTTCGTACTGGAGGACTGCCCGGTCGGCTCGACGTCCGACGGCTGCACCACCGTGTCCGAAGTCGAGGAGCGCGTGCGGGTCCACGTGCCGATGCGTTCCACTCGACCGTTCGAGCAGCCGGTGTCGCCAAGGCGCAGCGCCGTCGAGGGCGAGCGTCGCTGGCGGTACGAAGTGGTCAGCGTAACCGGGCGCAGGCCGCTCAGGGAAATCATTGACTGAGCGCGCCTCCTGGCTGCGCCGCGCCAAGCAGGCGTACCGCCGGCGAAGGCTCGAGCGCCACGGCGTCGTCGCCAGGCAGCTGTGCCCGAAGGCGTTGGTCGGCTCGGGCAGTGGGGCCTGGACCGTGTGCCTCGACGGGATTGGCGAGAGCAGCGTGGTGTACTCCTTCGGCGCCGGCACCGACATCAGCTTCGACCTGGAACTGCATCGGCTGACCGGGGCCGAGGTTCACATCTTCGACCCGACGCCGCGATCCATCGAGTGGATGCGGCGCCAGGATCTGCCCGAGAAGGTGCGGTTCCACGAGTTCGGAATCGGCGGTGCCGACGGCGAGATCGAGTTCCACCCGCCACGCCGCGCGGCGTCGTCCCACTTCTCGCCGGTGGCGAGATACAGAAGAGCTGCATCGGGCGAAGTCATCAGGGCGCCGGTACTCAGGCTTGGCAGCATCGCCCGCCGGCTCGGTCACGAGCGGATCGCGCTCATGAAGATGGATATCGAGGGCGGCGAATACGCGGTCATCGAGGACATGGCAGCCATGAGCGTGCCGGTGGGGCAGTTGGTCGTCGAGTTCCACCACTCCTACGCGACCATTCCGCTGTCGCGCACCATCGCCGCCGTGCAGCAGCTGGAACGACTCGGATTCGCGTGCTTCCACCTCAGCGAACGAACCTACGAGATGTCCTTCATCGTGACGGACCCGGCGCGATCGCCCGCACACGCGACTCCCGACGCCTGAAACCTGCGAGAATTCAGCGGTGAACGGAACACTCCTGCTGGTGTTCCTCATTCGGCTGCGGATCGTGAACCCGCGACAGTGCGTCGCGGTGACGGCGGGGGAGCGTCACCGCAGATCCCGCGTCGGCGGGCGGTTGCGGCCGATGGGGGAGCAAGTTCCCCCACCCCCGCCACGAGCGGGATGCCGGGAGAAAAAAGGGCAGCCGAAGCTGCCCTTTTTCTGATCTGGTTCCGCGGAGGCGAACCCTTACCGCCTGGCGGTTGTCTTCCGGCGAGTGGCCTTCTTCCTCGTGGCCTTCTTCCGGGTTGCCTTCTTCTTGGCCGCTTTCTTCTTCGCGGCTTTCTTCTTGGCTGCCTTTTTCTTGGTTGCCTTTTTCTTGGCCGCCTTTTTCCTGGTGGCCTTCTTCTTGGTCGCCTTTCGGGCTACCTTCTTCTTCGTTGCCTTTTTCTTGGTCGCCTTTCGGGCTACCTTCTTCTTGGCTGCCTTCTTCTTGGTGGCTTTCTTCTTCGCAACCTTCTTGCTAGCCGTCTTCTTTCGTGCCGCCATATCGCTCCTCCATATCTAGAGTGCTGTTGGGTAAATGTCGTTCACGTCTGCCAACTCCTGCCTGCGGAACGTGAACCGTCAACGCTATAACCTCACAAGGTACACAAGTACACGTTGCATCGGATTACGATGTCAGGGCGAACTATATATGCACAAGTTCAAAAGTCAAGAGTAAATCTTGCGCAAACTCGAAAAGTATGAAACGGGTCGGACGCTCAACGTGGTGCGTGTTGAGTGATCATGTCTGTGCATTCGATGCCTGTCGTTCACGTGTCGTCGTGTCGGCTCACTGTCTCGCCGAGCAGTTGAACCGTGATCGATAGCGTCGTCATCGACGCGTTCACGACTGTCGCATCTCACCGAGGAACGGATCCAGCGCTTCGAGTGTCCTGGCGAGCGCGCCCTGGTTTGCATCGATCAGGGCGATGCCGTTCTGGCCGCAGGAGAAGCGATGATTGGCATCTTCCACGAGTTGCCGAACCGTTTGCTCGAGTGCGTGTGCGTCCTGCACCTGTATCCCTGCGCCGGCGTCGAGAGCCATGCGACTGATCTCCAGGAAGTTGAACATGTGCGGACCGAAGATCACCGGCTTGCCCAGTGCGCACGCCTCGAGAATGTTGTGGCCGCCCGTCGGCACGAGGCTTCCGCCGACGAACGCGATGTCCGATGCGGCAAAGAACACGGGCAGTTCGCCCATCGTGTCGCCGAGAAACGCCTCGACGTCGTCGCCGATGGGGCCGGTATGGGTGCTGCGTCGCACGGTCTTCAGTCGGCTCCGCTGCAACAGCCGGTGCACGCTCTCGAATCGCTCCGGGTGCCTGGGAACGAGCACCAGGAGCAACGAGGGATGATCGCGGCGCACGGACCTGAACACGTCGACGATGATCTCTTCCTCGCCCTCGTGCGTGCTGCCTGCGACCCAGATCGTGCGTTCGTTACCCCACTCGCGCCGCACCACCTGGGCGACCTCGCGCAGGCTCGCCGGCAGGGCGATCTCGAACTTGATGTTCCCCGTGACCGAGAGGTTGTCGCTGCGACCCGACAGCCGCACGACGCGATCGCGGTCGGTCGTGGTCTGCACCGCGAACCACTTGATGCGGCGAAAGATCGATCGAGTGAACGGCGCGAGACGGGCGTACTCGCGGTACGAGCGCTCGGACAGGCGAAGATTGGCCACGACCAGCGGAATCCTGCGCCGGTGGCAGTGGGTCACGAAGTTGGGCCAGATCTCCGTTTCCATCATGATGGCCAGCTTCGGGTCGGTGTGGTCGAGGAAGCGCGCGACGGCGAACGGATAGTCGTAGGGCAGGTACAGGTGATCGATGCGCGCCCCCATGGTGGTGCGCGCCTGGTCGGCACCGGTAGGCGTCATGGTGGTGACCAGGATGCGCCAGTTCGCATTTCGGCGCGCGAGTGCGCGCGCCAGCGGCCCGGCGGCATTGACCTCTCCCACGGACACGGCATGGATCCACACGTCGTAGCTGCGCGCCGGGCCGCGGTAGCGCCCGAACCGCTCGCCCATCCGACTCACGTAGGCCCGGTTCTTCAAGGCCCGAAGAAACAGGCGAATGAAGACGAAAGGCAGGAGCAGCGTGATGACGATGTTGTAGATCAGGCGCAAGGTCGCTTCGCTCAAGTTGTTCGATCCGCCGGGTTGCAAGGCCCCGTGCGTTATCCGCCGAGCCAGTCTCGAGGCGGAAGGTAGCGATCGTAGAGTTCGGCTTCGGGGCTGCCCGGTTCGGGCCTGAAGTCGTAGCGCCAGGCGGCCAGCGGCGGCAGCGACATCAGGATCGACTCGGTACGACCACCCGACTGCAGTCCGAACAGCGTGCCGCGATCATAGACCAGGTTGAACTCGACGTAGCGGCCGCGGCGATAGAGCTGGAAGTCTCTCTCGCGCGGTCCGTAGGCGGTGTCGCGACGACGCTCGACGATCGGCAGGTAGGCGTCGAGAAAGGCATCGGCGAGCGCCATGGTGAAGCCGAAGCAGTGCTCGAAGCCGGGTGACGCCAGGTCGTCGAAGAACAGTCCTCCGACGCCTCGCGCCTCGCCCCGGTGGCGGATCGTGAAATACTCGTCGCACCAGGCCTTGAAGCGCGCGTAGTAACCCGGATCGAAGCGGTCGCACGCCTCCCTGGCGGTGCGGTGCCAGTGCACGACGTCCTCCTCGAAGGGGTAGAAGGGCGTGAGGTCGAAACCGCCGCCGAACCACCAGGCGGGCCGGGCGCCGGCGGGTTCGGCGATGAAGAAGCGCACGTTCATGTGGGCGGTGGGCACGTACGGGTTGCGCGGGTGGATCACCAGCGACACACCAATGGCTTCGAACGGTGCACCGGCGAGACCGGGCCGGCGCGCGCTGGCCGAGGGCGGCAGCGACGCGCCTTGCACACGGGAGAAGTTGACCCCGCCCTTCTCGATCACGATGCCGTCCTCGAGCACGCGGGTCCTACCTCCTCCGCCGCCGGGATGCTCGTACAGGTCTTCTCGGAACGCACCGCCGTCGGCACGCTCGAGGGCGGTGCAGATCCGGTCCTGCCGCTCCTGCATCGCGTCGGCCACGACGCGCGGATCGGGATGCTCGCTGTCGGACATGTCGCCTTCGTGCCCCTGTTCAACCGTGGCGCAGTACCGCGCCCGTTGCAGCATCGCGAATCTCGCTCGGCCTGGCAAGTCCGGCTATGCGCGCACGCACCACGTCGTCGAGACGTCTGCCGAAATAGAACCGCACCTGGGCGAACGTGCGCGCGGGGGGCATTCCGTGAGGGTTGGCGCTGGTGGAGACGATGGCGCCGCCGTAGGCGTCGCACAGCCTTGCGGCGAGCGGCATCGCGGTCACGCGCACTGCGATCGTGTCGCGGCCTCCGGTGATCCAGCGCGGTGCCCAGTGCGATGCCGGCAGCAGCCAGGTGACAGGGCCGGGCCAGGTCTCGCGCGGCGCATCCATCAGGTCCATGGCGGCGGCGTCGAGGTATTCCCGCAGTTGGGTGAGCGATGCGGCCAGCAGGATCAGTCCCTGCTCCACGCGACGCCGTTTCAGCGCCAGGATGCGGTACACGGCGCCGCGATCGCGCGGGTTGCAGCCGAGTCCGAAGCATGCCTCCGCCGGGTAGGCTACCACACCGCCGGCGCGCATCACCCGTGCCGCCCGAAGTATGCCGTCGTCGGGCATGGCGGCGGCGTTACCGGCGCGCGGAGCGTTCGCGCGCGACGGCGCGATGGCCGATATCGCGACGGTAGAAGGCGCCTGGCCAACTGATCCGCGCGCAGGCCGCGTAGGCGGTGTCGCGCGCCGCCGACACGTTGTCGCCGAGGGCGGTGACGCACAGGACCCGTCCGCCGTCAGTGACCACTTTGCCGTCGTCTATGCGCGTGCCGGCGTGGAACACGCGGGTCGCGTCGCCGAAGGGTTGCTCGAGTCCCTCGATGACATGTCCCTTGCGGTATTCGAACGGGTAGCCCTCGGCGGCCATGACCACGCCCAGGCTGGCGCGCGGGTCCCAGCGTGCCTCGACGTCGCCGAGGCCGCCTTCCAGGGCAGCCTGGCACAGGTCCACGAGATCCGATTGCAGTCGCATCATGATCGGCTGGGTCTCGGGATCGCCGAGCCGGCAGTTGTATTCCAGCACTCGCGGCACGCCGTCGGCGCCGATCATCAAACCGGCGTAAAGAAATCCGCGATAGTCGATGCCCTCGGCGGCGAGTCCGCGCACGGTCGGGTGGATCACCCGCTCCATGATGACGTCGTGCATGGCCGCGTCGACGATGGGCGCGGGGGAGTAGGCGCCCATGCCGCCGGTGTTGGGGCCCGTGTCGCCGTCGTCCCGTGCCTTGTGGTCCTGGCTCGAAGCCATGGCCAGCACGTCGCCGCCGCCCACCATGCAGATGAAGCTCGCTTCTTCGCCCTCGAGGTATTCCTCGATCACGACCTCGCGCCCGGCGTCACCGAAGCGGTCCTGCTCGAGCATGTCCGAAATCGCCCCTTCCGCCTCCTCGACAGTGGCGGCCAGCACGACCCCCTTGCCGGCGGCCAGGCCGTCGGCCTTGACCACGATGGGGGCGCCGTGCGCGCGCACGTGGTCGATTGCCGCCCTTGCATCGCCGAACGCGGCGTGGGCGGCGGTGGGGATGGCATGCCTGTCGAGGAACTCCTTGCAGAAGCGCTTCGAGCCCTCGAGCATCGCGCCGCGCCGGTCGGGCCCGAAGCAGGCAATGCCTGCGTCGCGGAAGCGGTCGACGATGCCGGCGACCAGCGGCGCTTCGGGCCCGATCACGGCGAGGTCGATCGCGCCGTCTCGGGCGAAGGCCACGAGGGCGTCGATGTCGCCCGCGCCGATCGGCACGTTCTCGACGCCCGCCTCGCGCGCGGTGCCGGCGTTGCCCGGCGCCACCATTACCTGGTCGACGCGCGGCGACGAGGCCAGCTTCCAGGCCAGGGCGTGTTCGCGGCCGCCGCCGCCGACCACCAGGACTTTCATGTCGCCAGATATCCGGGCTAGTGACGGAAATGACGCATGCCGGTGAACACCATGGCCATGCCGTGCTCGTCGGCGGCGGCGATGACCTCGTCGTCGCGCATCGAGCCGCCGGGCTGGATCA
>CBFGVH010000052.1:0-23521 GCA_965652415.1 uncultured Gammaproteobacteria bacterium
AGTTACCGGAACCAAATACCTCATCCATCAATTCGCGTACATGATGCAGATTCTCGTCCGAGATCTGAACGAACACGCTCCCCGATTCATTCAACAACTCCCGCGCCAACAACAACCGATCCCGCAGGTACGTCAGGTACGAATGGATCCCCAGCTCCCAGGTATCCCGGAACGCCTTGATCATCTCCGGCTCGCGGGTCAGGTCTTCGTCGCTGCGGTCCTTCACGTCGCGCTTGTTGACGAAGGGCTGGAAGTTGGAGCCGTACTTGATGCCGTAGGGCGGGTCGATGTAGATCATCTGCACCCGGCCGGCCATGCCCTCCTTCTGCAGCAGCGAGTTCATGACCAGCAGCGAGTCGCCGGCGATGAGCCGGTTGGCCCAGTCCTTGTCGTACTTGTAGAAGTCGATGGCGTCGCGCAGCGGCAGGTTTTCGAACGGCGCGACGAACATATCCTGCTGCCTCGACGCGTCCGACTTCGCCTCCTTCATCCGCTTGCGCACCGCGGCGAGTATGGTGGCCGGGGCGATGCGTTCGTGCACGTGCAGCGACACGGTATCCACGTCGAAGGTGGTGCGCTCGGCCTTGCCGGTCCAGTTCAGGTAGGGGGCGGAGTAGCGCCTCAGCTCGGCGAGTGCCTCGCGCATGACCTCGGCATCGCCGCTCTTCAGGGCGTCGTCGATGAGCTTCTCCACCTGGGCGCGGCCGAAGTCGAACTGCAGAGCGGGGTCGATATGGGGGTCGTAGCACCAGCGATCGGTTCCCTTGTCGGGGTCGTTGGCCTGGTTGACCATGCCGACTTCGGGATTGTTGCGGCGCTTGTCGTCGTGGGCGTAGCTGGCAATCGTGGTTTCCGAGCCGCTCCGGCGACCGCTCTTCTTCTTGCGGGACGCGGCCTTGCGGCGAGGCGCGGCCCCGGGCTCCTTCGATTCGTCGGGTGCGCTCTGGACCGTCAGCACCGGTCCGTCGCCTCCGCCCTCGGCCCGACGGACCGAGCCGCCGCGTCCCTTCCCGCGCACGAGGACACCGCCGGCGACGAGATCACTCTTGAGCGTCTCGAAGATGGTCTCGTCCACGATATACCCGGCGCCGGCCGCCTCGGCGATGAACGACTCGCGCAGTTTCTTGTTGCCGATAGATCCGTCGTATGGAACGCCGGAAAGCAGCACCCCCTTCAGTTTCTCTTTTTCCGCCTCATCCATCGTTCTGGCTTTTCAGGTCGAACTCAGCGGCTGATTATGCCTCCTGAGCCGGAATCCCGAAAGCGGGCGTGGCGAGAACCTAACAGGCTTCGAAGCGATGGATGCCGCAGGTCACGACGCACAAACTGCGTGCCCACAAGGTGCGCAGTCCCAATACAATTACTGTCGCGGTTGTTCATGCAGGCACACATGAGGTGCGTATCACCGGTCACGAACAACAGTTCTATTCCGACTGAATCGGGCCAATGCAGCGGTTTATGCCGGTGTCCTAAGCACGCAGCGACTCAGCTGGACACGTGCAATCGATTGTTGGAGCGTTTTTTATGGGGCATTTGCAGCGTTATCCGCAAGCCGAGTGCTTTCGCCACCTTCGCGACGGTACTGAACGTGGGATTTCCCTCCGGTGACAGGGCCTTGTAGAGACCTTCTCGGGTCAGGCCCGTGTCCCGCGCAAGCTGGCTCATGTTCCTGGCGCGCGCGATAACACCCAATGCATGCACAATGAACGCGGGGTCGTCGCCCGCCTCCTCGATACACGCCTCAAGATACAGTCGGATATCTTCGTCCGTCTGGAGGAACTCCGCTGAATCCCAAGGAGTTGTCTTGATACCCATCACCTACACCTCCAACTTCCTGGCAATCGCTTTGGCCTTGGCGACATCTGCCGACTGAGAACTCTTGTCGCCGCCCGTTAGAAGTATCACGACTACAGCGCTTCTTTGTACGAAATAGAGCCTGTAGCCGGGACCGTAGAAGATTCGCAATTCACTGACGCCCTCACCCACAGGTGCGACATCACCGAAGTGACCCGTCGCCAGTCGGTCAATCCTGGCCAGGCTTCGTGCCCTTGCCCTCCGGTCCTTGAGGGACTTGAACCACTTCGTGAATTGTGCCGTCTTCCTGACTTCCAACACCTGTCAACTATAGTTGGCAATTCTCATGGCTGTCAACCGCAATTCACACTTCGCCTTGGCTGCTGGCATGACAGTTTTCTCTGTACCGGGCCGCTCCATAGTCAATGCTGCAACGGCGACCTCGCCCGGGTGTAAACCCGAAGCGCGTGAGACGTAACTGTCCGCCACAAGGTGGACAGAAATGTTCTGCGATTGCCACGGAGCCTGCGCCTATCGATTGATAGTCGTGCCTCAAGCGTCAGTCCATGTGTCCGTCTCCCACATGCAGCACGAACACTGGCGAAATCCCCATCGTACTGGCATCCTTCAGCGTTTTCCCAATCGCTACCGGAACCAACAACCATGGGTGACAGAGATCTCAGGGGCAGGCCCGTTGCCGACCGTATTCTTTCCGAGATTGCCGCGGGCTTCGAGGAGTTGGCCGGGCAGGGATGGAGCCCGAAGCTGGTGTCGGTGACGATCGGCGAGGAGTCGGACGTCGACGTTTACGTGCGCAACCAGCGGCGCGCAGCGGAGCGGGTGGGGATCGCGTTCGAGAACCGGCGTTACCCGGCGGACGTGACCCAGGACGAGGTGCGCGTCGGGATCCAGGCGATGAACGTCGATCCCCGGGTCACCGGCATCATCCTGCAGCGGCCGGTGCCGTCGCAGATCTCGATCAAGGCGCTGCAGTCGGCAGTGCACCCGTTCAAGGACGTCGAGGGGCTGAACCCGGCGTCGATCGGCAACATCGTCTACAACGAGCTGGACCTCGCACCGTGCACGGCGGCGGCGTCGGTGGAGCTGCTGCGGCGCACAGGGCTGCCGCTGGAGGGGCTCGAGGTGGTGGTCATCGGGCACTCGGAGATCGTCGGCAAGCCGATCGCATTCCTGCTCATGGCCGAGGGCGCGACGGTGACGGTGTGCCATCACATGACCCGCAGCGTGCCGATCCACTCGCGGCGCGCGGACGCCATCTTCGTCGCCGTGGGCAGGCCGCGGCTCATCACCGGCGACATGATCAAGCCGGGGGCGGCGGTGATCGACATCGGCATCAACGTGGAGACCACCGCCGACGGCGAGCGCGTGGTGGGCGACGTCGACTATGCAAGCGCGAGCGAAGTGGCAGGCTGGATCACGCCGGTGCCGGGCGGCGTCGGGCCGGTGACTGTCGCCATGCTGATGAGCAACACGCTGGTCGCGCTCAAGCGCCAGAAGGAGGCCTACGGGCGCGAGTACGCACCGCCCGTCATGCGCTGAGCGGAAGCGTTCGGCTCTGCGCCGCCCGACACGGCCAGGAGCCGCCGGCGAACGCACTTCGACCGCCCGGCTGCCGCTGCGATCAGGCTTCCTCACTGATCGCCGGGCGTATATATTGGGATGGTCGCGAGAAATGGTTCGTTCGGGACATGAACGACATCGATGCTCTCAAGGGTGATCCGCTGGCCGCCGGACAGGCGGCGATGCGGCAGGCGGCGTGGCCACAAGCGCGGGCCTGCTTCGAGACGGCGCTGGCACGCGAGGAATCCGCCGAGGCGCACGAGGCCCTGAGCTGGGCGTGCTGGTGGCTCGACGATTTCGAGCCGGTGGTGCGGGCGCGCGAGGCGGCGTTTCGACTCTATCGCCGGCAGAACGACGACCGCGGCGCGGCCCGCATGGCGATCTGGCTGGCGAGCGACTACAGCGACTTTCGCGGCGAGGAGGCGATAACGAGCGGCTGGCTGCGCCGCGCCGAGAGCCTGCTCGAAGCGCTGCCGCCGGCGCCCGAGCACGGCTGGCTGCGACTGATCGAGGCCGATACCGCACTTACGCTCAGCGGCGATGTGACCACCGCCGGCCGCGCCTCGGCCGCGGCTGCCGGGATCGGCCGCACTCTCGGCGAATTCGACCTGATGATGATGGCGCTCGCGGTCCAGGGATTCACCCTCGTCTGCGAAGGCGACGTCGCCGCCGGCATCCAGTGCCTTGACGAGGCTGCCGCGGCGGCGACGAGCGGCGAGTTGACGAGGCAGTCGGCGCCCATCTGGATCCTGTGCTACCTCATCTACTCTTGCGAGCGGGTGCGCGATTTCGACCGCGCCGCGCAGTGGTGTCAGAAGATGCGGGAGGTCGCCGACCGCCTTTCCTTCATGTTCCCGCGCGGCATCTGCCGCGTCCACTACGCGGGGGTGCTGATCCTGCGCGGACAATGGCGCGAGGCCGAAAGCGAGCTTGCCGAGTCCGAGGCGCTGTTTCGCGCCAGCCGTCCGCCGTGGGCGGCGGAGTGCCGCGCGCGCCTTGCCGAGCTGCGTCGCCGCCAGGGGCGCTTCGACGAGGCCGAGCGTATTTTTCGCGAGGTCGAATGGCATCCCCTGGCATTGCTGGGACTCGCCGAGCTTGCGCTCGACAAGGGCCGGCCGCGCGATGCCGACGAGTTCTGCGAGCGACTGCTGCGCCAGATTCCCGAGGGTGCGCGTTACCTGCGCGTCGACGCGCTGGAACTGGTGGTGCGTGCGGCCGCCCTTCTCGGCCGGCACGCGCGCGTGACCGAGGCGCTCGGCGAGATCGAGCTCTTGAGCGAGAGGGCGGCCACCCTGCCGCTGCGCGCGGCGTGCTGCTTCTCGACGGCCATGCAAGCCGTCGCCGCCGGCGACTACGAGCGCTCGCGCGCCTGTCTCGAGGATGCCGCCGACCTGTGCGAGAAGAGCGGCACGCCCTATGAAGCCGCGCGGGCACGCCTGGAGCTCGCCGGCGTGCTCGTACCTCTCGGCCGGCTGCGGCGCGCGCGCAGGGAAGCGGAGAGGGCCCGCGACGGCCTCGAACGGCTGGGCTCACGCTTCCACGCGGGACGCGCCAGGGCGCTCGTGAGAGATATCGAGCGGCGCGAAAGCGACGAAGGCGCGGCCGACAAGGGCGTGCTCACGCCGCGGCAGGCCGAGATCCTCCGGCTCATCGCCGAGGGGGGAAGCGACCGCGACATCGCGGCGGCCCTCGGACTGAGCGAGCACACCGTACACCGCCACGTCGCCAACATTCTCACCCGCCTCGCCCTGCCAAGCCGCGCGGCCGCCGCGGCGTACGCCGCATCGCGCAATCTCATCTGAATCCGCTTCGGCGCATGGCCGGAATCGGCCATCGATTTTTTCACTCGGCCATGGCCCATCTGGTGGAAGCGACAAGGCCGCGTGCGCGGTAGCCTTCCTGCCCGACCATCGCAGGAGGAGCTTGCACGTGACCACCAACGACACCATTCGCACCCAGCTCGAGGCCTTCAACCGCCACGACCCTGCCAGGTTCGCCGCCTGCTACGCGGCCGAAGCGACGATTGTCGACCCGCAGTTCCCGAAGCCGCTGCAGGGCACGGAGGCGATCGCCAGGGACGTCGGCGACTGGTTCGTGTCGTTCCCGGATGTTGCGGCGCGCGTGACGCGCACCATCGTGAACGGCGCGCACTATGCCGCGGAATGGTCCATGACGGGCACCCACAAGGGACCGCTCGTCACGGCCGACGGTCATGTGCCGGCGACCGACAAGCCGATACGGCTCGTCGTGGTCACCATCGGCCGGACCGACCCGGATGGCCGCATCGTCGAGGAGCGGCGCGCCTACGACCTTGCCGGCGTCATGAGCCAGCTCGGGCTGATGCAGTGACGGCCCGTCACCCACGCACTCGAGGAGACAAAGACGATGAAACCCGAAATCATTGAGCAATCGCAGATGCTGTGGACGCAGGAACCCGACAAGGCGAAGGTAAGCCCGCTCGTGAAGGCCCGCTCGGACGGCACGCAGGCCGTCGTCGAGGCCGGCCCCTTTACCTGGCATTGCGACCTGCCGCCCGTGCTGGGCGGCGAGAACAAGGCGGCGAGCCCGACGGCCCTCCTGCTGGGGGCGCTCGCCGGCTGCGCGGTCGTGTTCATCCGCGACGTCCTGGCCCCGCAGCAGGGTGTGCGCGTCGAGGCCGTCGAGGCCGAGGCGCGCTGCAGCGCGGACTTCCGCGGCCTGCTGGCCATGCCGGGCGCCGCACCGGACCTGACCGATGTCGAGCTTTCCATCCGGATCCGCTCATCGGACAGCGAAGACAAGGTCCGAGCCGTGTACGATGCCTGGCTCGAACGCTGCCCGATCTACCTGGCTCTTACCAGGTCGCTAGCGGTTGACGTGCAACTCACGATGAACGGGTAGCCCTGTAACTCAGCGGGCGAAGCGCTCGCGGGCGGCGGCGACGACGGCGCCCTCGTCGAAGGCCTGGATGACGCCGTCGTCGAGCACCACGCGCCCGCCGATCACCACGTGGCGCGCGGCGACGGCGGCGCCGGCAAAGACGAGCTGCGCGCAGGGGTCGTTGAGCGGCACGAGCGGCAGGGCGTCGAGGTCGAAGGCGGAGAAGTCGGCGGCGCAGCCAGGGGCGAGGCGGCCGTCGGACATGCCGAAGGCGGCGCTGGCGTTGGTGGTGGCCATCGACAGGGCCGCCTGGGCGCTCACCCAGTTCGCGGGATCGTCGCTGAATGCACGCGGCAGCAGCGCCGCGTACTTGACGGCCTCGAGCATGTTCTGGGTGTCGTTGCTGGCGGCACCATCGGTGCCGAGGGTGACCCGTACACCCTTGTCGAGCATTCGCCTGACCGGCGCCCGGCCGCTGCCGAGGCGCATGTTGCTGACCGGGTTGTGCACCACGGCCGCACCGCTCGCAGCGAGCAGGTCGAGGTCGTCGTCGTCGCACCACACGCAGTGCGCCAGCGACACGTGAGGGCCGAGCACGTCGAGTTCGTGCAGGCGGCCCACCGAGGAGACACCGAACTCCTCGTGCGAGCGCGCGGCCTCCTCGCGGGTCTCGTCGACGTGCATGTGCATGCCGATGCCGCGCCCGCGGCACAGGGCGCCGCCGGCCCGCAGCAGCGCGTCGCTGGCGCGGTTGGCGGCGGAGGGGCCGAGGGCGACGCGCAGGCGGCCGGACGGGTCGTGCCAGCGCTCGGCGCACGCGGCGACAATGTCGACCTGCGCGGCGGCAGAAAGGGCGCCTTCGACCCAGTCGGGCACCGCGCGGTCGCGGACCATGAGCGCCATGGTGGCGCGCATGCCCGACTCCAGCCATGCCCGCGCTGCGGCGTCGACGGCCTCAGGGCGAATCGGCGTCTGGCGAAAGTGGTCCACGACCGCCGTGGCACCGCCATGCAGCATCTCCGCCGCGCCGAGCAGAACGCCGAGCCGGATGGCATCGTCATCGAGGCGGTCCATCCGCGACCACACGCTCGCGAACCACTCCGAGAGCACAGTGCCGTCGCCGAGACCGCGGGCCAGAGTTTCCGGGGAGTGAGTGTGGCCGTTGCACAGCCCCGGCGTGATCAGCAGCGAGCGGCCGTCGATCACCGCGGGTGCCGACAGGCCGTCGGCGGCGCCGGGGCCCATGGCGGTGATGTGGCCGCCCTGGACCACGATGTCGCAACCGACGAGTGCCGGTCCGTTGCCCGGCAGCACCGTCGCCTTGAGGACGGCAAGGTCGCAGTGGCGCATGGATAAGTCGTTCATCGATTCGCTGAGCTATCGACCCGCGTCGCCTTGAGCGTAGATCCGCTCCATGGCCTCGACGTCCACCAGCCGCCCGTGGCTGACCACGCGCGCGGGCGCGGCGTGAAAGCGCAGCGCCTCGAGTTCGTCCGGCTGATCGAGCACCACGAAGTGGGCGGCGGCACCGGGGGCGAGACCGAAGTCCGGTACGTTGATCGAGCGTGCGGCGTCCACCGTGACGAGGTCGTAGAGCCTGTCGATCTCGGCGCGTGTCGTCATCCACAACAGGTGCGAGGCGAGGAACGCGACCTCCAGCATGTTGTTGCGCCCGAACGGGTAGTAGGCATCGGAGATGTCGTCCTGGCCGAGACTCACGAGCACCCCCGACTCGATGAGATCCTTGACGCGGGCATGCAGCGGTCCCGTGTGCGGATCGCTGACCACTCCGACGCCGGCCCGCTTGAGCGTCTCCACGAGGCGGTAGAAATACGGCAGCGGGTACTGGCTCATGGCCCGACAGTGATGAGCGAGAGCCCTGCCCTGCCAGCCGCGGCGCAGCGCCTCGGTGGCCATCATCTCGAGCGTGCGCAGCGAAGGATCGCCGGCGTCGTCCAGCAGCATCGACACGTCGCGGTCGAACTCCTGGGCGAGATCGAAGCAGATGGAGATGTGACGGGCGGCCTCCTCGTCGGTGAACTCGATCCACGGTATGCCGCCGACCACGTCGGCGCCGATGCCCATCGCCTCGCGCATCAGCTCTGCGGTGCCCGGGTCCTTGATGATGCCGTCCTGGGGAAAGGCGACCACCTGGATGTCCACGATGCCGCGGAACTCGTCGCGCACCGCGAGCAAGGCCTTGACGCCCTCGACGCCGGCGATGGAGTCGACGTCGGCGAAAGCGCGCACGTGCAGGTTGCCGTGCAGCGCCGCCAGCGCGGCCGCGCGCCGCGCCTGCCCGATCATGGTGTCTCGATCTAACCCGCGCTTGACCTCGCGCGCGCGCTCGATGGCCGTCATGGCCTTGCCCATGCCCTCGCCGTGGTAGTCGCGAAGCGCCACCTCGTCCATGCGAGCCAGGGTCCACACCTTGCACAGGTGCAGGTGGGTGTTGACGAACGACTCGGTGACGAGGCCGCCGCCGGCGTCGATCTCCTCGGCGGCGGCGCCCTCCACGGCCGGCCCGACGGCGGCGATGCGCCCGCCGGCGACGGCGATATCGTTGAGTTCATCACCCCGCCCGCGCAGGCGCGCGCGTCGCACGATGATGTCGTAGTCGGCGTTGGTCATGGTGATGCTCGCGTTTCGTGCAGCGCCTTCGGCTGCGACATCCTCAGTAGAACAGTCCCGGCAGGAACGTCACCGTCGCCGGCACCAGCATGACGACGGTCAGCGCCGTGGCGTCGCAGGCGAGGAACGGCATGCCCGCCGTGTAGATCTGTCTCATGGTCGTCGTTGGCGGAGCCACGCCCTTCATCACGAACAGCAGCATGCCGAACGGAGGCGTGGTCAGCGCCATCTGCAGGTTGATCAGCATCAGCACGCCGAACCAGATCGGGTCGAGGCCCAGGGCGTTGATCACCGGGATGTACAGCGGCAGCATGATGAGCATGATCGCCACCTGCTCCATGAACATGCCGAGCACCAGCACCACGAGCTGCATCATGAGCACCATCAGGAGCGGCTCGATTGCCAGGGTCAGCACGTACTCGAGCAAGCCGCGGCTCGCCCCGGAGTATGCCAGCACCTGGCTGAAGGTGAGAGCGCTGGCGAGGATGGCGAGCATCATGACGGAGATGTGCACCGTTCCCATCACCGCCTTTTTCAGCGACTCGAAAGTCAGTCCGCCGTAGGCCGCAGCCATGACGATGGAGCCGAAGCAGCCGAGGGCAGCCGCCTCGGTGGGCGTGGCGACGCCGATCACGATGACCCCGGTGACCAGGAACACGATGACGCCGAGCGGCAGCAGGTACTTGACCACGCCGATGAGCTTGTCCCTGAGCGGCACCGGGGCGATGTCGTACGACGGCGTCAGGTGCGGCTGCATCTTGCAGCGGACGATGATGTAGCCGAGATACAGCACCGCCATGATCAGCCCCGGGATCAGGGCCCCGATCAGGAGCTTGCCGATGGAGAGTTTGCCGATGGCGGCGAGTATCACCGCCAGCGAGCTCGGCGGGATCATCATCGCAAGGCCGCCGCTGCCGATGATGGGACCGATGGACATGGGGTTCTTGTAGCCGCGCCGCTGCATCTCGGGCAGCAGCATGGTGCCGAGAAGCGCGGTGTTGGCCATGGTCGAACCGGAAAGGCTCGAGAACACCGTGCCGGTGGCGACGGTGAGGATGCTGAGCCGGCCGGTGAGCCTTCCGAGAAGCTTGTCGAGCACGTCGAGCGCCTTGAAGGCCATGTTCGAGTGCCACAGTATCTCGCCCATCAGCACGAACAGCGCGATCGGCAGCAGCGTGAAGCTGCTGACCGCGTCGTACATGCTGAGCGTGAGCGAGTGAAACGCGCGCCCGCCGCCCTGCAGGATGAAGATCGCGCCGATGTTCACCAGCAGGAAGGCGAACGCCACCGGCATGCCGATCGCGACGAGGACGCCGAGGGCCGAGAAGATCAGAAGAAGAACGTCCCACCATTCCATGTCAGGCGCCTCCCGTCGACGCGTCCGGCGCTTCGAACACCTTGCGCAGGAACTCGATGGTGGTCATGGCGAGGCCGATCGCCATCACGCCGATCAGCAGGTACTTGGGCACCGGGTAGATGCCGTAGGTGAAGATGTTGCGGGCGAAGTGGTCGATGGCGGTGGCAAACGCGTACCACGTGGCGATGCCGCAAGCCGCTGCCGACAGGACATTGGCGAGGACCCCGGCCCACCGCTGCCACTGCTGCGGCAGGGCCTGGACCACGATCTCGATGCGGACGTGGGCGCCCAGCCGCACGAGGTAGGCCATGCCGAGAAACGGCACGAAGACCAGGATGTGCTCGGTCACCTCGAACACCCAGCCGATGGGCCTGGAAAAAAAGTAGCGGCCGACGACGTCCGCCGTCACCAGCACCATCGTCAGCAGGATCAGCACCCCGACGAAGGCCGCACACGCCGCCACGAACCGGTCCCAGGCGGCGACGAGCCATGATTCACGCGTCACGATTTCCTTCCCCAAAACAAGCCGGGCGCGAAGAAAAGGCCGCCGTCACGGGATACAGAGGCATGACGGCGGCCCGGGCTCACGGGGTGCGGTGCTGCAGCCCGTGAGCGAATGTCAGTCGTTGATCAGCCGCCCAGCTTCTTGAGCTGCTCGGCGAACTCGGGGCTGGCTTCCTCCATGTCGGCCCAGCGCTTGTCGTAGGCGGCATCGAGGTATTTCTTCGTCTCCGCCTCGTCGAGCTCGATGAACTCGAGGCCCGCCTCGCGCAGCAGGTCGTTTTCCTTGGAGATCTTCTCCTCCATGAAGCGGGTCATCTCGTTCTCGACCTCGATGGCGATCTGGTCGAGCTCGGCGCGCACGTCCTCGGGCAGGCTGTCCCAGGTCTCGGCATTCATGAGGATCGCGTTGTCCTTGGAGTAGAACGGCACGTCGATGACGTACTTGGTCACCTCGTGCAGGGCGAAGTCCATGATGCCCATGTAGGTCTGGCCGTAACCGTCCACCACGCCGCGCTCGAGCGCGGTGTAGATCTCGGTGGTCGGCATGTTGACGGGGGTTCCGCCGAGTCCTTCAACCAGCGGCACATACACCGGCGAAACGCGGATCTTCATGCCCGTGAGGTCGGCCTTGTCGATCATCTTGTTGACGTAGAGCCGAAAGCCCACGTTGGGCACGCCGGTGAGATTGGACAGGTAGATGACGCCGCCCTTGTCGCGATGGATCTGGCGCATGAGATCGTAGTAGCCGCTCTCGCGCTGCTCCTGGGGCGAGGTGCGCGCCAGCAGCATCGCCGAGGCCTCGGGCACCTGGGAGGTGTAGTAGGCAGCGGCGCCCAGGATCACGTCGACGACTCCGTTGCGCAGCGCCTCGAACTGCTCGAAGGCCGGCGTGACCTCGGGACCGCCAAGGTACTCCAGGGTCACCTTGTCGCCGAGACGCTCCTCGATGAGTCTTTGAAATACGAAAAACGGTTCGCTCGACGGGTAGTCCTTGGTCCAGGGCGTCATGCCCTTGAGCTTGATGGGCTCGGCGCTCGCGGCAGTGGTTCCGAATATTGCCAGGACGCCGGCGAGCGCAGCGGCGGCGAGGCGGCTTTTTCCCTTCGTGATCATCGTAGGTATCCTCCACAAATTGATGCTGTCTGGAATATTGTTTCCCTTTGGCGGCTCCGCTCGCGGCGGCGCGATTTCCTCAACGGGAGATAATCGTAAATGCCGGCCATGGGCCTTACAATACGTAAAAAACGATAGTCTTATAAGCCGCACCTATAAAGCCCGCGAGCGGCTGCTCGGCGCACCGGGGCGGGGCGTTTTCGACCGTTTGCGACCCCTTCGCGGTGCATTCACGCTCGCTCGCCGAACAATTCGCCGTAGCGCTCGCGCAGCACGTTCTTCTGCACCTTGCCCATGGTGTTGCGCGGCAGCTCGTCGATAACCAGCAGCTTCTTGGGTCTCTTGTAGTTGGCGAGCTTCGCGGCGAGCTCGGCGGCGATGCCGTCGGTGTCGACCGTGACGCCCTTCTCGGCGACCAGGATGCCGACCACGCCCTCGCCGAAATCCGGGTGCGGCACGCCGATCACCGCGCTCTCGGCCACGCCCTCCTGCTCGTTGAGAAGTTGCTCGACTTCCTTGGGGTAGACGTTGAAGCCGCCGGATATGATCAGGTCCTTGCCCCGCCCGACGATGTGCAGGTAGCCGTCCTCGTCGAAGAAGCCGAGGTCGCCGGTGACGAAGAACCCGTCCTCGTGCAATTCCTCGCGGGTCTTCTCGGGCATGCGCCAGTAGCCCTTGAACACGTTCGGCCCGCGCACCTCGATCATGCCCACCTTGCCCGCCTGAAGCTCGCCTCCCGACTCGGGATCGACCACCCGGATCTCGACGCCTGGCAAGGGAAAACCCACGGTGCCGGCGCGGCGCTCGCCGTCGTAGGGGTTGGAGCTGTTCATGCCGGTCTCGGTCATGCCGTAGCGCTCGAGAATGCGTTGGCCGGTGCGCCGTTCGAACTCGACATGCGTCTCGGCGAGCAGGGGCGCGCTGCCGGAGACGAACAGCCGCATGTGCGAGACGGCCTCGCGGTTGAGGCCGGGCTCGGCGAGCAGGCGCGTGTAATACGTGGGCACGCCCATCATCACCGTCGCCTGACCGATCCTCGCCAGCGCCTCGGCGGCGTCGAACTTCGGCAGGAAAATCATCGAGCTGCCGGTGAGCCAGGTGATGTTGGTGGCGACGAACAGGCCGTGGGTGTGAAATATCGGCAGCGCGTGCAGCAGCACGTCGTCGGCCGTGAAACGCCAGTAGTCGGCCAGCACGCGCGCGTTGGACAGCAGGTTGTCCTGGGTCAGCATCGCGCCCTTGGAGCGACCGGTGGTGCCCGAGGTATAGAGGAACGCCACGAGGTCGTCGGGCGATCGCTCGACGGTGTCGAATTCGGGCGACCGGGCCTCGACGATATCGCGCAGCGTGCCCCGACCGCCGCCGTCGAGGGTGACGAAGCGGGCGCCGTGGGTGTCGGCGATCGGCGCGAGCGCGCCGGCCGCGGCGGGATCGCCCACCAGCACCGAGGCGCCGGCGTCGCCGACGAAGTAGTCCACCTCGGACGGGGTGTAGGCGGTATTGAGCGGCAGGAACACCACCCCCGCCTGCACGCAGGCCGCGTACAACGCCAGCGCCTCGGGAGACTTGGGCACCTGCATGGCGAGCCGGTCGCCGGGGACGAGTCCGAGCTCGGTCAGTGCCGAGGCGAAACGGGCGGTCGTGGCGAGAAACTCGTCGTAGGTAACGACGGCGCCGTCGGCGAGATACAGGAAGGGGCGGCGGCTGCCCGCGTGGCGGCCGAGCAGGCCGTCGAAGAGTGGATTGGTCATGAAGTTTTCCGTTTTTCGGCGGGTTCGACGTCCCGCGCCGAGCGGGAGAGCTCCAGCACCTCCTTCGACGCGGCCACCTTCTGGTGGTTGGCGTAGTTCTCGTGGTTCTGCTCGATCTTCTTCAGATCGTACAGGTAGTTGACCATGGCACCGCCGGACTGTGCCAGCCCCTTGGACGACAGGTCGCCGCGCGGATGGACGCGGTGCACGACGGCGCCGTTGTTGAGATGGAAGCGGGCCACCGGGTCGAGCGGCTTGCCGTCGTCGCGCTTGGCCTCGACGATGTAGCGCGCCGTCAACGCGGCGAGCCGCACCGGGTCGTCGACGGCGCCGGCGAGTCCCCTGCCTTCGAGCCAGGCGGCCAGGCCCGGGATCGGCGACAGCGTCACGAAGGTCTCCAGTTCCGGCACCTCGCGCGAGAGGTCGGCAACGACCTGCTTGATGAGCGAGTTGCCGAAGGAGATTCCGGCCAGGCCCGCCTGGCAGTTGGAGATCGAGTAGAACACCGCGGTGTTGGCATCGCCGCGCGGCAGGATCTCGCGCTCCTCGGCGAGCACGTCCTGGATGGAACCCGCGATGCCGCGGGTGAGCGCAACCTCGACGAAGATCAGTGGCTCGTCGGGCATCGCGGGATGGAAGAACGCGAAGCAGCGCCGGTCCTCGGGCTCCAGGCGCAGGCGCAGGTCGTCCCAGCTCTGGATGGCGTGCACCGACTCGTAGGCGATGATCTTTTCGAGGATGTTCGCCGGGCTCGACCACGTGATGGCTCGCAGCACCAGGAAGCCTCGGTTGAACCAGGAGCCGAACAGGTGGCGGAAGTCCTGGTCGACGATGAGCAGGGACGGGTTGTCGCGGCTGAAGCGCAAAAGGTCGGTGCGCATCTCGACCAGCCGCGCGGTGGCGCCGGGCACCTGGTTCAGTCGGCGCGCGAACTCCTGGCGGTCCGGCTCGGCGGCGCGCACGAGCCGGCGATAGGCCTCGTGGCTGCGCGCGGCGGCGTACTCGGCGAGCGCCGACTCCACCGCCGGCACGTCGATGTCCATGTGCTCGTACAGGTACTCGAACACCTCGCGCTTGCCGTCGTCGTCGAGCAGCGCGTAGCGATCGAGGATGCGGCGCGCGAGGTTGACCCCTGAGACGTCGCCGCGGCTGGTGAGCAGGTCGTGGAACAACTCGAACAGCGGACGGTCGTCCTTCTCGCCGTCGGACGCATAGCGCCGTTCGAACAGGGTCGACAACAGGTCGGCCAGGATACTCATTGCCTCGAACCTCATGGCAAAGCCCACGGGCGCGGTCGCGCCGGGAGCCGGGCGGCGCCGCCGGGCGATGCGAACGCGTGAACATACGTCATGACCGCCGCCCCGGGCAACGACGGGACCTGGGACAACGGAACCTGGGACACGCCCCTTAATACATGGTGTCCCGATTGAGTTCCGCAAAGCGGGCGACCGCCGCGGTGAATGCGCCGATCGGCGGATCGACGAGGCCGGCGCCGACCTGGCCCACGCCGGCCTTGCGTCCGGCGATGCCGGTGTTGACCACCGGCAGCACGTTGCGCCGAACCACGAGGGCGGCGTCGATGCCGGTCGCGGTGCCGCGAAAGTCGAGGGGCGGCAGGCGGAACAGCGGGTGCTCGCCGAGGGTGATGTCGTACATGCGCCGGCTGCTCGCCAGCGCCAGGTCGGCGCTGCCGCCGACGAACTTGACGATGGCAGGCGCCGCCGCCATGGCGAATCCGCCCACCCCGGCGGTCTCGGTGATGGTGGAATCCCCGATGTCGGGATTGGCGTCCTCGGGGCCGTAGCCGGCGAACAACAGCCCTTGGGGGACCCCGCTCGGGCCGGTGAACCACTCGTCGCCGGTGCCGCTGACGCGAATGCCGAACTCGGTGCCGTTGCGGGCCATCGCCACGACCATGGTGGAGCCCGGGATGTCGCGCGCCGCGTCGGCCGCCGCCTTGGCGGCGGGCATCATCAGGTTGAGAAAGAAATGGTCGTTGCCGGTGATGAAGCGGAAGCAGCCGGCGACCTCGGCCGACGGACGCTTCGACTCGATCATGCGCGCGCCGATGGCACGCAGGAACAGCGAGGTGGCGGCGCGGTTGCGGTTGTGGCACTCGTCGCCCATCTGCAGCGCCTCGCCGGCCATGGCGTAGAGGTCGATGGGATCGCCGGCGCGTATGACCTCTTCGAGCACCGGCGCCAGCACCCGCTCGATCCAGCGCAGGCGCTCGATGACTTCGTCCGAGTAGGCGCCGTAGCGCAGCACCTTGCCGAGACCTTCGTTCAGGGTGCAGAAGGCACGCCGCCCCGAGGTGAGGTCTTCGACCGCCAGCATCGGCATGGAGCGGCTGACCACGCCCGCCATGGGACCCACCGCGCCGCGGTGGTGGCACGGCTCGAGGGCGAACTCGCCGCGCGCGAAGCGCCGCTCGGCGTCCTCGGCCGAACCGGCGACGCCCTCGAGCAGCGCGGCGCCGACCAGCGCGCCGCGCAACGGTCCCGAGGCATGCTCCCAGTCGATGGGGGGACCGGCGTGCAGGAACGTGCCCGCGTCGAGCCCCACCGCGTTGGCCGCGGTCTCGATGCCGGTCAGGTGCGGCCGCGCGGCGGTGAGGCGCTCGAGCGCCTGTGCGTTGGCCTCGCGCACCTTGTCGGAGAGCGCGATTGTCTCGAGCGCGCCGGCCAGGGCCGGGTCGGCGGGCGGGCGCCACTTCACCGATGCGGCGGTGACGCCCTGTGCCGCGAGCGCCTCGTCGATCAGTCCGATGCCGGCGGTGGCCACCTTGATGCCGCCATCCAGGAGAGAGTCTTGTGCCATGGTGCGGTTCCTCATTGCTCGAGCTGCTCGGCGACCGCACGGGCCGCCTCGGCATTGGATTCGTAGACGTCGCAGCCGAGATCGGCCAGCTTGCGCCACTGGGCGGCGTAGCCCTGGGGATCGCGCGCGGTGCCGACCACGGTCGCCACCACCCGCGCACGCGGATCGGAAGCCAGGAACGCACCGAGGGCGCCGGCGATGGCCCCGACCGGGTCCGCATCGGCGCCGAAGCCCAGCACGATGTCGATGAAAAGCACCCTCGGCGACGGTCGCGCGGCCAGCGCCTCGATGATCTCGCGGCGCAAGGTGGCGTCGATCATCGGGTGGGGCCGGCCGACGGTGAGCCGATCGTCGCCGAGGTCGACGATGAAGTGTGAGTCGAAGCCGGCGATGGCGGCCGCGGTCGGCGACGCGACATCATCGAGACCGGCCACTTGGCCGAGCGTTTCGCCGACGATGGCCGCAGCCTCGCCGGCCAGCGTACCACCGCTGAACAGCCCCACCAGCTGCCCGCCCTCGCCGTCGCGGCCGGAGCGCTCGACACACAGCTTTCCGACCTCGGCGCCGCGGGCCTCGGCGACGGCGCGCGCCACCGCGGTAAGGTCGACACCGCCCCCGCCGAGGAAGCCGAACGTGACGGGAGTCTTCATGGCCGCCGCCGCCTTCTCAAGGCGGCGCGCGGTCTTACTGCCGGGCGCCTTGGAGATGACGACGACGTGGCCGGTGGCCGGATCCGCTTCGAGCATGGCCAACGCCCTCAATGCCGACACGCCGCCGATGTCGTCGCTCATGTCGCGGCCGCCGACGCCGATGATGTGGCCGACGCCGATGTCGCGCCCCTCGAGCAGGCAGGCGACGTGCTGGGCGCCGGTGCCGGAGGCGGCGACGATGCCGACGTCGCCGCCGGCCAGGTTGTTGCAGAATCCGAGGCCGACGCCGCCGAGTCGCGCGGTGCCGCAGTCCGGACCCATCACCAGCCGCCCGCGGGACTCGGCCAGGGCCTTGAGCCGGCGTTCTGCGTCGAGCGAGACGCCGTCGGAGAACACCATGACGTCGGCGCCTTCGAGCAGGGCGTCCACCGCCTCGGGCACGGCGTGCGGGCCCGGCACCGAGACGATGACGAGATCGGCCTCCGACTGGCGCACCGCGGCGCGCAGGCTGGCGGGCGCCTCGACTGCCCCGCCCGACTCGGCGGACGGCGCGGACAACTCGGCGTCGAGGGCGGCCAGCGCGCGTTCGATGACGTCGTCGGATTGCCCGCGCACCGCCACCACGAGGTCCGTGGTCGAGGCCGCGCCGGCCTCGGCGTCGTCGAAGCCGAGGTCGCGCAGAAGGCCGATGTTGAGCGGCGTGGCCATGGCCACGAGACACTCGTCAATGCCGTCGAGCCCGCGCAGGCGGCTGGTGGCGCGCATCAGCACGACCGAGTCGTGGTATACGCCGCGGCGAATCTCAAGGCGACTTTGCATGCGTTCTCTCCGTATTGTCGTTCGAGGCGGCGGCCGCGAGGGCGAGGGCGGCGCCGGTGGCGAGAAAGTATCCCGAGGAATGGCCGACGGCGACGAGAGCGTCGACCGCCTTGCCGGCATCACCGTGCCCGGCGGCGGCCAGGACGGCGCGAAGACGCGGCAGCATGTGTCCGCGCGCAGCCACGGCGAGCAGCTCGGCGGATAGCGGCGCAGTGGACGCTTCGGCCGCGCCGAGCACCGGATCCAGGGCGGCCAGCGCGCCCACCGCCCACGGCGCCAGGGGCGAGCGGCCGCGCACCAGTGAGGCCAGCGTCGCGGCGGCGGCGGCGACGACGTCGTCGCCCGACGGCGTGGAGCCGAGACCGAGGCCGACCAGGCCGCGGGCGGCATCCAGAGCCTCGCACGGCGTTCGGACCAGGGCGTCACCGAAGCTCGCAACTGCGCGGGTCACGGCAGGCGGCTCGGCCGGAGGGCGATGGTGCCCAAGAGCCGACTCGATCGCCCGGGCGGCGGCGCGCGCCCCGGCCGCGTCGAATGCGAACGCGGACCGGTCGTCGCGCAGGTGGCCGATCGGCAACGCGGCGTCGTCGACGACGAGCGCCCCGCGGCCGATGGCGACGCGTCGGGCGTCGTGGACGAGGTCGACCACGTCGGACGGCACGCTGACCGCGATCGGCAGCTCGATGCCGCCGTGGGCCTCGACCGCCAGCAATCGCCGTCCCGGCGCGAGCCGCAGGTAGGCATGGCTGCCGCGGCGGCCGCCGACGAGTCGCAGCACCGCGGGCTCCCCGGCCACCAGGTCGGCGAGCGCGCAGCCGGCGACGACAACCGCTGGGGTGGTGGCGGTTTCGGCGCGGGCGCTCATGCCGTCCCCGGCACCACGCGAGTACCGGCGCGGCCCTCGATGACCCGCCGCGCGTCGTCGAGGTTGCCGATGGTGGCGCTCTCGCCGGTGAGACGGACGAACTCGATGGCGGCCGAGACCTTGGCGTCCATGCTGCCGCTGCCGAACTGGCCGTCCTCGAGGTGGCGTGCCAATCGCTCGACGCCGATGGTGTCCAGGAAGTGCTGGTCGGGAGTACCGAAGTCGAGCGCGACACCGTCGACGTCGGTGAGAATGACGAGCCGGCTGGCGCCGACCCGCGCGGCGAGCGTGACCGCCGTGCGGTCCTTGTCGATGACGGCGTCGACGCCGACCAGGATGCCGTCGCCCCTCACCACGGGAATGCCGCCCCCGCCGCAGGCGATGACGATACCACCCGCCGCGCGAACCATGTCGATGACGTCGGTATCGACGATCTCGACAGGCCGCGGCGAGGGCACCACGCGGCGCCACCTGCCGGGACCGGCCGGATGCCAGGCGTGACGTTCGGGCAACGGGATGTCGGGCGGCCCTTCGCTTTCATGTACGAGGCCGATGGGCTTGGTCGGATTGGCGAAGGCGGCATCGCCGGCGTCGACCAGCACCCGGGTGAGCGCGGGCACCACCGGCACGGTGATGCCGCGGCCGGCGAGATGATGTTTCAGTGCGGCCGCGAGCTCGAAGCCGATGGTGGCCTGGGTCTGGGCCACGCACCAGTACAGCGGCACCGCCGGCACGACATCGCGGGCGATGTCGTTCTTGGCCAGCAGATTGCCGACCTGCGGACCGTTGCCGTGGGTGATCACCAGCGAGTGTCCGGCGGCGACCACCTCCGCGAGCACTTCGCTGGTACGGGTGATCTGCGCTACCTGGTGCTCGGCGGTATAGCCGGACGGATCATCCGAAGATGCCAGGGCATTGCCCCCGAGAGCGACGACGATCGATGACATGGTGCATCAACCGCGGGCTTCGATTGCGCCTGCAGCGACTGCGCCGACGTACTGTGACGGCATTGCAACCAGGTGGCTTCGATTGCCGGCCGGCGTGCGCCCACACGCCGCCTGCTCGGATCGCACTTCGTGCACTCGCATTCGGTGTGCGCCCGCACACCTGCCTGGACCCTGCCTGGCTCGACGGGCACCCGGCTGCTTGCGAGTTGCACTCATGCCGCGATCATTCCCCGAGATCGACGATGGCGATGGTGGGACCGCCGCCGTGGGGGCCCTGGTGCATGGCGTCGACCGACACGAACACGGCCGGGTCGCCGATGGCGGCCGCGGCGACGCCGCCGACCGCGGCCTTGATGTGGCGGTGCCAGGACACGTCGGAGTCGTCGAGCATGATCTGCCGGCGACCGCGCAGGAGCGCCCGGCGGTCGGCCTCGCACTTCATGAAGCAGTTGACCAGCGCATCGCCGAGGTCGGTGGCGCGCGGACGCTCGGGAAGCTCGAGGCCGGCGCTGCGGATGGAGTCGTAGATGCCGTCGATGTCGAGGGCGTCCTTCATCACGCTGTGGCCGATGCGGTAGCGGCCGCCGGCGCCGTCGGCATTGCCCATCAGCACGATCTGCGCGCGGTCGAGCTCGACGCCCGACGAGCACGAGGCCACCGACGAGTACAGGTCGAAGTTGCGGCAGATGTCGTCGGCGTTCGGCATCTCGATCTCGCCGAGGGCGACGGCGATGCCGAGGCCCGTGGTGCCGTTGGACACGCCCATCGACTCGTGCACCTCGCAGGCCACGCGCTTGCCGCGTCGCTCGGCGTCGCGCACCGCGTCGATGGTCAGAAGCGGGGTCTTGGTCTGCACGTAGTGCACGTTGGCCGGGTCGGTGATGCCGGCGTCGGCCATGGCCGCGCGCACACCCTCGGCCACCTTCTCGACCATCTCGGGCCGGCCGATGTCCTCGGGCAGGATCTTCGGGCTCATCGCCTGGCCGATGACGAGGCGCGACTTGCCGGGCGTACCCTTCTTGTCGTTACGCGCGAAGATCGTCGCGTGGGGAGTGATCACGCCGTCGCAACCGCCCGACCACACCAGCGGGATCTCGGCCACTTCTTCCGCGGGGCGCGTGCCGTACTTCATGAGCATGGCGCGAAACGCCTGGTCGGCGAGGATGCGGGTGAAGTCGTTCACCCCGCCGTTGCCTTCGGTCTTGCCGATCACGGCGACCACTTCGTCCGCGGTGAACCGCTTGCCGACGATGCACTCCTCGAGACCGGATGCGTCGGCCACGTTGCCCAGGATCACTTTCGCTACTTCAACCGCCATTTGCTTTTCCCTTGTGTTTCGATACGCGGGGACATGAGCGCCCCGCTCGTTGAAGATCGGAGCCTTGCCGCGGCGGGCGGCGGCGAATACACCGCCCGGGGCACGACTCACGTGTTGCCGGCAAGTCTCGCCAAAGCGCGGCGAACCGTCCAATAGTATCGGGAGATAAGGCTATTCCCTTTTCCGATATGGCATGCCGGCGCCGCGCGTCTACTTCTCGTCCATGCGCGCGGCCACCGCGCGCGCGAAATCCGAGGTCGACGAGCTGCCGCCGATGTCGTAGGTGCGCACCTTGCCGTCGACCAGGACCGCCTCGATGGCCCGCTGCATGCGCGACGCGATGTCGACGCGTCCGAGATACTCGAACATCATGCGCGCCGCCATCAGTGTCGCCACGGGGTTGACCACGTCCTTGTCGGCGTACTTGGGCGCGGAGCCGTGCACCGGCTCGAACATCGCCAGGTCGCGGCCGATGTTGGCGCTCGGCGTGAAGCCGAGTCCGCCGATGATGCCGCCCCCGACGTCGCTCAGCACGTCGCCGTTGGCGTTCTCGGCGATGATCACGTCCAGCGTCTGCGGCTTCATGACCACGCGCATGGCGCAGGCGTCGATCTCCATGTCGTCCGCCTCGATGTCGGGATACTCGCGCGCGAGATCGTAGAAGAGGTCCTTCATGCGCGCGTCGGTATGCCTGAGAATGCTTTCCTTGTGGGTGAAGGTGACCTTTCTCCGGCCGTTCGTGCGCGCCCATTCGAAGGAGAAGCGGATGATGCGCTCCATGCCTTCGTCGGTGAACACCCTGAGATTCACGTGGTGGTCGCCGTCGTCGTAGCCGACGCCGCAGTAGAGGCCCTGGGTGTTCTCGCGGATGACCACGAGGTCGGCCCCGGGCTGCAACACCTTGACGCCGGCCAGCGCCTTGATCGGCCGGACGTTGGCGTACAGCTTGAAGCCGTAGCGGATGCCCGACAGTACCGTGAAGTCGTGGGGCGCGCCGATGGCGCCGAACAGTACCGCGTCACACTGCGAGATGCCGTCGCGGGTCTCGTCGGGGAAAGCCGATCCGAAACGCGCCACCGCCGCCTCGCCCACGTCCATGTCGCGGAACTCGAAGTCGAGGCCGTGCGTGGCGACGACGGCGTCGAGGACGATGCGCGCGGCGCGCGTGACGTCACGACCGATGCCGTCGCCGGGGATGATGCCGATGATCGTTTTCTTGTTCATTGAATGATGCCCCGGCAGGCGCCGGTATCGATGACTGGGGAATGACTACAGGGAGAAGATCTGCTTGGGCGTCTTGTGAATGCAGTCGCTGACGCCGGTCTCGGTGACGATGTAGTTGTCGGTCAGAATGGCCGAGGCGCGCTTGCCGCTGGCCGCGGGGTGCACGGCGATGTTCATGTTGGCGGCGATCCTCATGGTTTCACCCGGCTGGAAGGAAGGCCGCTCGACCATGTCGTAGCCCTGGCCGTGGGCGTACACCCGGGTTTCCGGCGGAAGGCCGTGGCCTTGCAGGAAGTCGTTGTTGGCCTTGAGGATCTCCACGGGGTCCGCGCCGGGCCGGATCAGGCCGAGGCTCAGGTTCTGCGCCGCCAGCGCGATCTCGTGGTGCCGCTGCAGCTCGTCCGGGACGTCGCCGAGACATGCGATGCGCGACAGGTGCGTGTAGAAGCCCGAGGCGTCGTTGACCTCGACCAGGATTCCGACCTGGTCGCCCTTCTCGATGCGTCGGTTCATGGCGTGGGGCATGTTGAACGGCAACGGCGTGCCGGGCGGGGCGCTGGCGACGAAGATGATCTGCTGCTCGCTGCCCAGCATCAGGCACCTGCTGCGGCCGGCGGCGGCCACCTCGAACTCGCGCACGCCGGGTTCGATGGCGGCGAAGCAGGCGGCGAGCGCTTCGTCGTGGAGCAGCGCGTTCTCCTTGATGCGTTCGATCTCCTCCTCGCTCTTGATCGCCTTGAGCAGGTCGATCTCGTCGGTGATGTCGACGAACTCGGCCGAGGTCAACCGCTCGCGCAGCACGCGCACGAAGCCGGCGGTCATGGCGTCCTCGTTGACCAGGCAGATGCGCGCGTTCGGATAGGCCGCGAGCTCGGCCGCGATGAGCTCGGCGTCGAGCGTCGCGGCGTAGTTCAGCGCATGCATCACGGGTGTGCTCATGCGCTTTTTCACGCCCCGAAGCGCCCACGCCGGCGGCCCCGCGAGGGCCGGGTCGCTGGAGCCGTGGCACACCGTGGTCATCTCGTCGTCAACCGGGAAGATCACCGAGATCGGGTAGCAATGCATGGCCGGCTCGTCGGTGAACCACTTGACATAGCCGCCGAGGTAGTCGTTGTGATTGTGGACGACCAGGAAGTCGACCTTGTGCTCGGCCATGCGGTCGCGCACCGCGGCCCAGCGCCGCTCGAGTTCCTGCGTCGAGATGGGTGCCATCACCTTCTGGCGCAGCATGTCGTCGGTCATGTCGTGATATCCGAAAAATGAGAATCAATGAATCAGGGTACGAAGC
>CBFGVH010000053.1:0-23248 GCA_965652415.1 uncultured Gammaproteobacteria bacterium
GCGAGGACGACTGGCGCTGGCACATGTACGACACCGTCAAGGGCTCGGACTGGCTCGGCGACCAGGACGCCATCGAGTACATGTGCAAGGAAGCGCCCGACGCGGTGATCGAACTGGAACACTACGGCGTGCCGTTCTCGCGCACCGCCGAGGGCAGGATCTACCAGCGCGCCTTCGGCGGCATGACCACGCACTTCGGCGAAGGCCAGGCCGCCCGCCGCACCTGTGCCGCCGCCGATCGCACCGGGCACGCGATGCTGCATTCCCTGTACCAGCAGTCGATCCGGCGCAAGGCGGAATTCTTCATCGAGTATTTCGCGCTCGACCTGATCATGCAGGACGGCGAGTGCAAGGGCATCATGGCCTGGTGCCTGGACGACGGCACTCTGCACCGCTTCGCCGCTCACCAGGTGGTGCTGGCGACAGGCGGCTACGGGCGCGCCTATTTTTCCTGCACGTCGGCACACACCTGCACCGGCGACGGCAATGCCATGGTCCTGCGCGCGGGGCTGCCGCTGCAGGACATGGAATTCGTTCAGTTCCATCCGACGGGAATATACGGCTCCGGCTGCCTGATCACCGAGGGCGCGCGCGGCGAGGGCGGCTACCTCACCAACAAGGACGGCGAACGCTTCATGGAGCGCTACGCGCCCAATGCCAAGGACCTCGCCTCGCGCGACGTCGTCAGCCGCTCGATGACCATGGAGATCCGCGCCGGCAAGGGCGTCGGCGAGCGCGGCGACCATATTCACCTGCACCTGGAACATCTCGGCGCCGAGGTGCTGCGCGAGCGCCTGCCCGGCATCTCCGAGACCGCGAAGATCTTCGCCGGCGTCGACGTGACCCGCGACCCGATCCCGGTGATTCCGACGGTGCACTACAACATGGGCGGCATCCCCACCAACTACATGGGCGAGGTGGTCACCCTGAAGGACGGCGACCCGGACCACGTGGTGCCCGGCCTGATGGCGATCGGCGAGGCGGCCTGCGTGTCGGTGCACGGCGGCAACCGCCTCGGCTCGAATTCGCTGCTCGACCTGGTCGTGTTCGGCCGCGCCGCCGCCATGCGCGCCGCGGAATTGGTCGGGCCGAAGAAGGGGCGCCGGCAGAAGCTGTCGGACGGCGCCGGCGACGACATCGTCGAGCGCCTCGACCGGCTGCGCCACGCCGACGGCGACACTCCCACGGCCGAACTGCGCCTCGCCATGCAGCACACCATGCAGGAGCACTGCGCCGTGTTCCGCACCGAGGACGTGCTACGCGAGGGGCTGGACAAGCTCGGCCCTATCCGCAACGACCTTGGCGCGCTGAAGCTGTCCGACCGCTCCATGATCTGGAACACCGACCTCGTCGAATCGCTGGAGTTGCAGAACCTGATGGACCAGGCCCTCGTGACCACGGCGGCGGCGCTCAATCGCACCGAGAGCCGCGGCGCCCATGCCCGCGAGGACTACCCGGAGCGTGACGACGACAACTGGATGAAGCACACCCTGATCTGGCTTCGCGACGGCGAGGAGCCGGTCATCGACTACCGGCCCGTGCATTACCGCACCCTTACCGACGAGGTCGAGGTAGTGCCGCCCAAGCCCCGCGTCTACTAGTCAAGAGAGCAGCAATGGCCGAACTGACCCTTCCAGAGAACTCGCGAGTCACCGCCGGCAGGACCTACAAGGCGAAAACGCCCACCGGCTCGGTAAGGGAGTTTCACGTCTACCGCTACGACCCGGACAGCGGCGACAATCCGCGCATGGACGTCTACGAGATCGATCTCAAGGACTGCGGGCCGATGGTTCTCGACGCCCTGATCAAGATCAAGAACGAGATCGACCCGACCCTGACCTTCCGGCGCTCGTGCCGCGAGGGCATCTGCGGCTCGTGCTCGATGAACATCGACGGCACCAACACGCTGGCGTGCATCAAGGCCATCGAGGACATGTCGGGTCCCGTGAAGATCTACCCGCTGCCGCACATGCCGGTCATCAAGGATCTTGTCCCCGATCTCACTCATTTCTACGCCCAGTACGCCTCGATCGAGCCGTGGCTGAAGACGGACAGCCCGGCCCCGGACCGCGAGCGGTTGCAGTCGGTCGAGGACCGCGAAAAGCTCGACGGCCTCTACGAGTGCATCCTGTGCGCCTGCTGCACCACGGGCTGTCCGAGCTGGTGGTGGAACGGCGACCGTTACCTCGGCCCCGCGACCCTGCTGCAGGCGTACCGCTGGATTGCCGACAGCCGCGACGAGGCGACCGGCGACAGGCTCGACGACCTCGAGGACCCGTTCAAGCTGTTCCGGTGCCACACCATCATGAACTGCACCAACACCTGTCCCAAGCATCTCAACCCGGGAAAGGCGATCGCCGAGATCAAGAAGCTGCTGTTCCTGCGCGGCTAGTGGACGAGACCGAGGTCAAGCGCCTCAGGTGGCGCTGCCGGCGCGGGGTGCGCGAACTCGATATCCTGCTCACGCGCTTCCTCGACGAACGCTACCCGCTCATCGACACCGACGGGCGCGCCAGTTTCGCGGCCCTGCTCGAGTGCCAGGACCCGGACGTCATGGACTGGCTGATGGAGCGGCGGTCGGACTATCCCCGCGATTGCGCCGCCGCCGTGCGGCTGCTCCTCGAACGCTGACTCAGCCGTAGGGTGTCAGCACCGTATCGGCGGCGTGCTCGAGTCGGTCCGGGTAGTCGAGGGTGTAATGCAGCCCGCGACTCTCGCGGCGCAGCTTGGCGGAGCGGACGATCAGGTCCGCCACCACCACGAGGTTGCGAAGTTCCACGAGGTCGCTGTCGATCCTGAAGTTGGAGTAGAACTCGCGGATTTCCTCGTCCAGCAGCCGCAGCCGGTTGGCCGCCCGCTGCAGCCGCTTGCTGGTGCGAACGATGCCCACGTAGTCCCACATGAAATGGCGCAGTTCGTCCCAGTTGTGCGACACCACGATCTGCTCGTCGGGATCGGTCACGCGGCTTTCGTCCCATGCCGGCAGGTGAACCGCGCCGTTTTCGCGTTTCTTCTCCCGGGCGAGGATGTCGTCGGCGACGGTGCGCGCGTACACCAGGCATTCAAGCAGCGAGTTGCTGGCCAGCCGGTTGGCTCCGTGCAGTCCCGTGAACGAACACTCGCCGAGGGCGTAGAGGCCAGCGATGTCGGTGCGCCCGGCATGGTCGACGACGATGCCGCCGCAGGTGTAGTGTGCGGCCGGCACCACCGGCACCGGTTCGCGGGTAATGTCGAAGCCGAACTTCAGGCACTGGCGATGGATGTTCGGGAACAGGGCGACGACTTCATCGGCATCCTTGTGGGAGATGTCCAGGTAGACGCAGTCGATGCCCCGCTTCTTCATCTCGTAGTCGATCGCCCGCGCGACGATGTCGCGCGGGGCGAGTTCCGCGCGCTCGTCGTGGTCCGGCATGAAGCGCGCGCCGTCTGCAAGCACCAGGTGCGCACCTTCGCCGCGCAGCGCCTCGGAAAGCAGGAACGACTTGGCGTGGGGATGGTACAGGCAGGTCGGATGAAACTGGACGAACTCCATGTTCGCAACCCGGCATCCGGCGCGCCATGCCATGGCGATGCCGTCGCCGGTGGATGTGTCGGGGTTGCTGGTGTAAAGGTACACCTTGGAAGCCCCGCCGGTGGCAAGAGCGACGCAATCGGCCGCGAGGGTCACCACCCGGCGCGTTCTCTTGTCGTAGGCATAGACTCCCAGGCAGCGGGTGGGACCGGGTATGCCGAGCTTGGCGGTAGTGACGAGATCGATGGCGACGTGGTGTTCAATGACCTCGATGTTCCCGTTCTTGCGCGCAAGCTGCTCGAGAGTGTTCTCGACCTCGCGGCCCGTGGAGTCGGCGGCGTGGATTACGCGCCGCTCGCTGTGTCCGCCTTCCCGGGTCAGGTGCAGCCCGGTGCTGGAATTGGCGTCTTCGCTGAAGTGCGCGCCGCGCTGGCGCAGCCAGGCGATGGCATCCGGCGCCTTGCCGACCACCATCTCCACGGTGTCGAGGTGACAAAGGCCCGCGCCCGCGCGCACGGTGTCGGCGATGTGGGCGTCGAAGCTGTCGGCGGCGTCGATCACCGCCGCGATGCCGCCCTGGGCATACAGGCTGGCGCCTTCGGTGAGCGCCTCCTTGGCCAGCAGGGTGCAGCGCTGGCCGGCATCGGCGAGATGCAGTGCCAGGCTCAATCCGGCGGCGCCGCCGCCGACGATGAGCGTACCGGTTCTCATGCTGTCGTCTTCTGGCATCGGGAGATTCGATCGGGATGTTGCAGGCGCGTTTGTCCGCAGCGGATTATATACGCCGCGCAGTCGGTGCCCGGCATCGGTGGAAGGGCCGGGGCGCATGTTACACTACCGCGCCAACATGGCGGTGACGGTTGCCGATGATACGCGCACCTGGCGGACGGCACCGTGTGCGGTGTGATCGATCCAGGCGTACCTGAAAGGTAACGATGCGGGCAGAATTGAACCCTTTCGCCGGCGCGGCGGCTGCGGCACGCCCGCATCGTCTCCTGTCGGTGCCGCCCGGTCGGTTGACGGCGTGAACGAATCGCTCGATTCCGATCTCGTCGAACGCGTACAGCGCGGGGACAAGCATGCCTTCGACCTGCTGGTGCGCAAGTACCAGGCCAGGGTGGCGGTGCTGGTATCGCGATACGTGTACGACTCCGCCGAGGTCGAGGACGTGGTGCAGGAGGTGTTCGTCAAGGCCTACCGTGCCCTGGACGGGTTCCGCGGCGACAGCGCATTCTACACGTGGCTGTACCGCATCGCGGTGAACACGGCGAAGAACCACCTCGTCGCGTCCGCACGGCGGCCGCCGGGGCAGGACATCGATGCCGATGACATCGTCAACACCGACGCCGGATCACGACTTCACGAGAACGAGTCGCCCGAGCGAACGATGATGACGCGGCAGATGGCGGCGGTGATCGATCGGACCCTGAGAGCGATGCCCGACGAACTGCGGGAAGCCATCACCCTGCGCGAGATCGAGGGCATGAGCTACGAGGAGATCGCCGTCGCCATGGGCTGTCCCATCGGCACGGTGCGATCGAGGATCTCCCGCGCACGCGACGCCATCGACCGGGAACTGAAGGAACTGCTGGAATGATGCTCGACAGGCAATATTTCTCGCCGGGGCCGGAATTTCCGGGGCCTCGGGCTGTCTATAGACGTGAATTTCCAACCGACCGCTTCTTGAACCAATCGGCGCCGCGGCCCCTGTACCGTGCCGGCGCCGGAACCACGGCCCTCGCGGGTGCACGACCATGAACGAGACGATTTCCAGACTCCTTGACGACGACCTCGGCCGGCGCGAACGCGAGGCCGCGGTGTCGTCCCTGGGTGCCGACGAGCTTCGGACCGTCGAGCGCTACCAGATGATCGGCGTCCTGATGCGCCGCGAGGCCAGCGATGCAGCCGTGGCGGTGTGCCGCAACCGGGTCTCGACGCGGATCGCGGAGGTGATCGAGCGCGAGCCGGCATGGCTGTTGCCCGGGGCGGACAGGCGGCGCAGCCGCGGGGCCAGGCCGACGTCCAGGTTCGCTGCGTTCGCCGGCGGTTTTGCGGCGGCGGCGGCTATCGCCGTGGTCGCCGTCACCACCTTCGTCTCCGATCCCCTTACTACCGTCGACCCGGCGCCGGCGCCGCTGGCCGCCGCCGACGTGGCTCCCGTTGCCGGCGCCATGGATCGCGACGAGCTCGGTTCGCTGCTTGTCGAGCACGGCGAGTTCACCGGTTCGGCGGGCCTGAACGGCCTCGTCGCCTATGCCAAGTTCGTGAGCAGCGGCGGCGAGTGACGCGCGCCGGGGGCAATATCGCCGCTGCGGGCCGTCGGGCGGTCGGGGTCGCGCTCTGCCTCCTGCTGCTGGCGGCCGCCGCGTCGCCCGCGCAGGCCGCCGGTGACGTCACCGACTGGCTGATGCGGGTGGAGATGGCCACCGACAAGGTCAGTTACACCGGCTCCTTCATCTTCGAGCACGACGGGCGGATGGAGACCATGAGGGTCGCCCACCGCGCCCGGGCCGACGGCTTCCGCCAGCGGCTGTTCTCGCTCACCGGTTCGCCCAGGGAGGTGATCCGCGACAACGAGAGCGTGTGGTGTTTCCTGCCCGACAAGAAGATCGGCGTGCACGAATATCGCCAGTCTTCCCGCAACAGCTTCCTCGAGATTCGCGGCGAGCAGATCGCCTCCCTGGAGAACTACTACGATTTCATCCTCGGTGGCACCGAGCGCATCGCCGACCGCGAGGCCCGGGTCATCGAGGTGATGCCGCGCGACGCCTATCGCTACGGCTACACGCTGTGGGCGGACGCCGAGACCGCGCTGTTGCTGCGCACCGACCTGGTCGACGAATCCGATGCCATCGTCGAGCGGTACATGTTCGTGGATATCGAAATCGGCGTTCCGATACCCGATCGCGAACTTCAGCCGCGAACGGACCGCGACAGCCTGCAATGGTTCGGCATCGACGAGCCGGGCGAGAGCCGCGGCGAGACCGACCGGCCGATGCAGTGGGATTCGAAGACACTGCCGCCGGGATTCATGCTTTCCCACAGTATCAATCGCCGCGGGCCGATGGACGAGGAAATCGTCGAGCACCACGTCTACAGCGACGGGCTGTCGAGCGTATCGTTGTTCGTGAAGGAGGCTCGCGACGATTCGGGAGCCGTCGGGTTCAGCCGCATGGGGGCGGTATCGGCCTATGTCAGGCGGGTGGACGGACACGTCATCACCGTGGTCGGCGAAGTGCCCGAGCGCACCGTGACCATGATCGCCGAAGGCGTCACCCGCACGCGCTAGCGGTTGCCGGCGGGTCCGCTATACTTTCCGCCACTGAATTCAATCACCTTCGCCGGGGAAGTCTTCCATGAACCGTAATGCCGAAGTCGTCGTGCTGAGCGCCGTGAGAACCGCCATCGGCGACTACGGCGGCAGTCTCAAGGACGTGCCGCCGAGTGATCTGGCGGCGCAGGTGGTGGCCGAATCCGTGAAGCGCTCAGGCCTGGAGCCGGCCGAGGTGGATCACTGCGTGTTCGGCAACGTGCTGCACACCGAGCCCCGGGACATGTACCTGTCCAGGGTCGCAGCCATCTCCGGGGGCCTGCCCCGGGAGACTCCGGCCTTCACCCTGAACCGGCTGTGCGGCAGCGGCCTGCAGGCCATCGTCTCGGCGGCCCAGCTGATCGAGACCGGCGCCGCGAAAACCGCTGTCGCCGGCGGCGCAGAGTCCATGAGCCGGGTGCCGTACTGGTCGCCGGGGACGCGATTCGGCCAGCGCATGGGCGACGCCGTGCTCGTCGACGCCATGGTCGGCGCGCTGTCCGATCCGTTCGACGCCTGTCACATGGGCGTGACCGCCGAGAATGTCGCGGTCAAGTGGGGCATCACCCGCGAGGACCAGGACGCCCTCGCGGTGGAAAGCCACAGGCGCGCCGCACAGGCCATCGATTCAGGCTGCTTCAAAAGCCAGATCCTGCCGGTCGCCGTGCGCCAGCGGCGCGAGACGGTTGAATTCACTACCGACGAGCATGTGCGCCGCGACGTCAGCGCGCAGTCGCTAGCCAAGCTGAAGCCGGTGTTCAGCAAGGACGGCACGGTCACCGCGGGCAATGCCTCGGGAATCAACGACGCGGCGGCGGCCGTGGTGCTCATGGAGCGCGGCGCGGCCGAGGCGCGCTCGCTCGAGCCGATGGCGCGACTGGTCGGCTATTCCTTTGCCGGCGTCGACCCGAAGTACATGGGAATCGGACCGGTGCCGGCGGTACGCACGCTGCTGGAGCGGACCGGTCTTGCCATCGACGATATCGACCTGTTCGAGGTCAACGAGGCATTCGCCGCCCAGGCGCTGGCGGTGGCGCGCGATCTCGGCCTGCCGATGGAGCGCACCAATCCCAACGGCAGCGGCGTGTCGCTCGGTCACCCGATAGGCGCCACCGGCTGCATTCTCACCGTCAAGGCCGTGCATGAACTGGCCCGCACAGGCGGGCGGCGCGCCCTGGTCACCATGTGCATCGGCGGCGGCCAGGGCATCGCGGCGATCTTCGAGCGGATGTAGGCGAGATGGACGCCAGCGCTGCGCCGGCTCCTCCCGCGCGGTTCCGCGGAGCGGGCGGCGGCCGCGCGGTGCTGGTCCTGGCGGCGATGGTGCTCGGCGGCGAACCGGCCGCGGCGGTGGAGTCGTTGCAGCTACTGGCCCTCACGCGCGATCGCGCCATCATGTCCATTGACGGCGTGCGGCGCGTTCTCGAGGTCGGCGAGTCCAGCCCCGAGGGCGTGCTCCTGAAGCAGGCCACAAGCGCCTTCGCACTGATCGAGATCGGGGGCCGCGAGCAACGCCTGGAGCCGGGCCCGGTGACCGCGCCGATCGGCATCGTTCCCGGAACCGTCGATCGCGGCCGGGTGGTGCTGTGGGCCGATCCGCGCGGATTCTTCCACGCCGACGGCACCATCAACGGCAATCCGGTCCGGTTCCTCGTCGATACCGGCGCGAACACGGTGGCGCTGAGCGAACGCACCGCGCGCGAGATCGGAATCGACCTGTCTCGCGGCAAGCCGGGCCTGGCGCGCACTGCCGGCGGCGTGGTGCGGATCGTCGGCGTGACCCTCGACGAAGTTTCGGTGGGGTCGATCACGTTGTACAACGTGGACGCCGGGGTGCTGGACGGCGACGAGCCCGACGTTCCGCTCCTCGGGGCGAGCTTTCTCAACCACGTCGACATGCAGCGCGCCGGTCAGCGCATGGAGCTCATGAGAAAGTAGCGGCGCCGCGCGCCGCGCACCATCACTCGTCGTCGCGCTTGTCGCGGGCGATCATGGCGTAGGCGGAGTGGTTGTGGATCGACTCGAAGTTCTCCGCCTCCACCGTGAAGGCCTCGATGCGTTCGTCCTCGATCAGCCGGCTGGCGACGTCGCGCACCATGTCCTCGACGAACTTGGGATTGTCGTAGGCGCGCTCGGTGACGTGCTTCTCGTCGGGCCGCTTGAGCAGTCCGTACAGCTCACTGCTCGCCTCGGACTCGACCAGTTCGATCAGCTCCTCGATCCACACGAAGGCGTTGGGCGTGACCGTGACGGTGACATGGGAGCGCTGGTTGTGGGCGCCGTAGGCGGAGATCTTCCTCGAGCAGGGACACAGGCTGGTGACCGGCACCAGCACCCGCACCTCGGTCACCGCCTTGCCGTTCTCGATCCGACCGTGCAGCCCGACCTCGTAGTCCATCAGGCTGGGCACTCCGGTGACCGGGGCGAACTTGTTCATGAAGAACGGGAAGTTCATCTCGATATGACCGACCCTGGCGTCGAGGCGCTCGCTGATCTCCTGCAGCATGACCCGGAACGTGCGCACCGAGATCTCCTGCTCGTGGCCGTTGAGGATCTCCACGAAGCGAGACATGTGGGTGCCCTTGAAATTGTGCGGCAGCTCCACGTACATGCTGAAGGTGGCGATGGTGTGCTGCTCGTGACCGCTGCGGTCCGAGACGCGCACCGGGTGGCGGATCTCCTTGATGCCGACCTTGTTGATGGCCAGCTTGCGGCTGTCCGGCCGGGCCTGGACGTCTTCGATGGGAGGGGTCGAGGACGCCTTGGCGTCGATGGGAGTCGCCATCTTCGGTTCCTTGGGATCGGGGGGTTCGCTTGATTTTAGAATTTTATAATATACGGGCGATCTTCGCCGGTTCAATGCGGCGCACGGCGCGCACGATCCCGTTCACGTCGAGGCCGCACTCGGCCAGCTGCTGCGCCTGGGAGCCGTGATCCACGAAGCGGTCCGGCAGGGCGAGGTTGATCACGCGGGTGTCGATACCCGCGGAGGCGAGGAACTCGTTCACGGCGCTGCCGGCGCCGCCGGCGACCACGTTCTCCTCTATGGTCACCAGAAGTTCGTGACCGGCGGCCAGGCGCGTCACCAGGTTCTCGTCCAGCGGCTTGACGAACCGCATGTTGGCGCAGGTCGCGCCGAGTTCCTCGGCGGCCCGGACGGCAGCGTCGACGACGTTGCCCCACGCCAGCAGGGCCACCTGCCGCCCGCGCCGGACGATCTCGCCGGTGCCGATCTCGATTGCGTTCATTGCCTCGCCCGGCAGCACGCCCGGGCCGCTGCCGCGGGGATAGCGCACCGCCGCCGGGCCGGGGTGCTGGAACGCGGTATAGAGCATGTCGCGGCACTCGGCCTCGTTGGCCGGCGCCATGACGACCATGTTGGGCACGCAGCGCAGGAAGGTATGGTCGAATGCGCCGGCGTGGGTCGCACCGTCGGCGCCGACGAGGCCGGCCCGGTCGATGGCGAGCGTGACGTCGAGGTTCTGGATGCACACGTCGTGGATCAGCTGGTCGTAGGCGCGCTGCAGGAACGTGGAGTAGATCGCCACCACCGGTTTGGCGCCCTCGCAGGCCAGTCCCGCGGCGAAGGTCATGGCATGCTGCTCGGCGATGCCGACGTCGAAGTAGCGGTCCGGGAAACGCTGCGAGAAGGCCACCAGTCCCGAGCCCTCGCGCATCGCGGGGGTGATGCCCACCAGGCGCTCATCGCGCTCGGCCATGTCGCACAGCCAGTCGCCGAACACGCTGGTATAGGTCTTCGAGGAGGCCTTTTTCTCGATCTTGCCGGTATTCGGATCGAACGGCGATACGCCGTGATACACGCACGGGTCGCCCTCGGCGGGCTCGTAGCCCTTGCCCTTCTGGGTGATCACGTGCAGGAAGCGCGGGCCCTGCATCGCCTTGAGATTGCGCAGCGTCGAAAGAAGCGTCGGCAAATCGTGGCCGTCGATGGGGCCGATGTAGTAGAAGCCGAGCTCCTCGAACAGGGTGCTCGGCATCACCATGCCTTTCATGTGCTCTTCCCAGCGCCGCGCCAGGTTCTTCACCGGGGGCAGGGTGCCGAGCACGGTCTTGCTGCCCTCGCGCACCGAGGTGTACGTGCGGCCCGACAGGATCCTGGCGAGGTAGTTCGACAGCGCGCCGACGTTGGGCGAGATCGACATCTCGTTGTCGTTGAGAATGACCAGCAGGTTGGCGTCGATGTCGCCGGCGTTGTTGAGCGCCTCCAGCGCCATGCCGGCGGTCAGCGCGCCGTCGCCGATGATCGCCACCACCTCTCGGCCGGACTTCTCGCGCGCGGCGGCCACCGCCATGCCGAGGGCGGCGCTGACCGAGGTGCTGGAATGCCCGGCGCCGAAGCAGTCGTACTCGCTCTCGCTGCGCTTGAGGAACCCGGAAAGGCCGCCGTACTGGCGAATAGTCGCGAGCCGGTCGCGGCGCCCGGTGAGGATCTTGTGCGGGTAGGCCTGGTGGCCGATGTCCCAGACGAGGCGGTCGTCGGGCGTATCGAACAGGTAGTGCAGGGCGATGGTCAGTTCCACCGTGCCGAGGCCGGGCGCAAGGTGACCGCCGGTTTCCGAGACGGTCTCGATCAGGAAACGCCGGACCTCGGCGGCGAGTTGGGGCAACTCGTCGACGGACAGCCGCCTGAGATCGGTCGGCGAGTCGATGTGCGCGAGCAGCTTGAATTCGGTTTCAGGTGCCATCCGGGTACGGCGGTGCGCCGAGTGCGTTGGTTGCGGTCGGGAGATCAGGTCGTTTCGTGGCCGCGTGCGTCCCGACGGGTCACGGCGAAAGGCACGGCCGTCGAGCGTGGACCGGGCTTCAATGGGTCCGTCGGGTCACGAAATCGGCAATTTCGCCCATTACGCCGGTATTATGACGAATTGTGCGCAGGCTTTCGAGGGCTGCGCGATGCAGCGCGTCCACCGTCGCCCGTGCCTCGTCGAGGCCGGTCATGCTGGTGTAGGTGGGCTTGCCCCGGGCGCGGTCGGCGCCGCCGGTCTTGCCGAGGGTTCCGCTGTCCATTACTTCATCGAGTATGTCGTCGACGATCTGAAAGGCGAAGCCGAGGTTGCCGGCATAGGCGTCGAGCTGTTCCAGCGTCTGCGCGTCGGCATTGTCGCCGCACAGGGCGCCGAGGCGCACGGCCGCGCGGATCAGTGCGCCGGTCTTCAGGCCATGCATGGCGGCAAGGGCATCGACGTCGAGCATGGTGCCGACCGCGCCGAGGTCGAGCGCCTGCCCGCCGGCCATGCCGCGTGCGCCGCTGGCCTCGGCAAGCACCCGGACCATCGCGGCGCGCGCGCCCGGCGCGATGGACGGATCGGCGCACAGGACCTCGAACGCCAGGCTCTGCAGGGCGTCGCCGGCGAGAATCGCGGTGGCTTCGTCGAACGCCCGGTGGCACGTCGGCTTGCCGCGGCGCAGGTCGTCGTCGTCCATCGCCGGCAGGTCGTCGTGGACGAGGGAATAGGCGTGGATCATCTCGATGGCCGCGGCCGGCCGGTCGAGCAGTTCCGGCGGCGTGCCGAGCATGTCGCCGGTGGCATAGACCAGCGTCGCGCGCAGCCGCTTGCCGCCGCCGAGGCAGGCATAGCGCATGGCCGCCTCGAGGGTCCCGGCCGGGCCGCTGCCGTCGGGCAGGAAACGTTCGAGCGCCCGCTCGGCCCGTTCGGCCCAGCGGGGGATGGCGCTGCTGGTCATTGCGGCCCCGCCGATCCCTCGTCCGCGACGTCCGGGTCGTCCGTGTCCGGGGCCGGCTCGAGGCGTTCGCCCGCGACCCCGGCGACCAGCATCTGCACCTTCTGCTCCGCCTCGGCGAGCGCCTCGCGCAGCGATTGGCACAGCGCCATGCCCTTCTCGAAATCCGCCAGCGACTCGTCCAGGGGCTGCTCGGGGCGCTCCATCCGCGCGACGATCTTCTCCAGCTCGGCGAAGCGCTTCTCGAAGTCGGCGATGCTCGATCCGGGTTTTCTGCCGGCCATCGTTCAGGTGTACATTGCTGCGGTGTTGACAGTATCGCCTTGATGATTTAGACTTTGTCTAAATATATGGCGTAATGCGCCCGCGTCCGATTAAGGAAACGGGCGCGAATCATAGCCCACTTGCAGTGCAACAACCAAACTTGACCGTGGAGATCAATGATGGAACTTAAAGGCAGCAAAACCGAGCTGAACCTGAAAGAAGCGTTTGCCGGCGAATCGCAGGCCAACCGTCGCTACCTGTACTTCGCCTCGAAGGCCGACGTCGAGGGTTACAACGACGTGTCCGCCGTGTTTCGCTCCACCGCCGAGGGTGAGACCGGCCACGCGCACGGCCACCTCGAATACCTCGAGCAGTCCGGCGACCCGGCGACGGGCCTGCCCATCGGCGGCACTTCCGATAACCTCAAGGCGGCCATCGCCGGCGAGACCCACGAGTACACCGACATGTACCCGGGCATGGCGAAAACCGCCCGCGACGAGGGCTTCGACGAGATCGCCGACTGGTTCGAGACCCTGGCCAAGGCCGAGCGGTCCCACGCCAATCGCTTCCAGAAGGCGCTGGACGGTCTCGACGCCTGATCGCTCGACCGATTCGACGCGCGGAAACGGGGCCGGCAGGCCCCGTTTTCGTTGTAGCCGAAGCGCGCGAACGTCAATCAATTCCCACCTCGAGAATTCGCGTCCCATGGAAAAGCTTTCCCACGACAACTTGTATTCGCTGGAGCAGTACGCCCGCCTGCGCGGCGAGTTCCGTGCCCGGGTGATCGAGCACAAGAAGCCGCGCCGGGTGTCGCTCGGTTCCAACCTCAACCTGTATTTCGAGGACCGGCTGACGATGCAGTACCAGGTCCAGGAGATGCTGCGCATCGAGCGCATCTTCGAGCCCGAGGCCATCGACGACGAACTCGGCGCCTACAACCCGCTGATTCCCGACGGCGACAACCTCAAGGCGACCATGATGCTCGAGTACGCCGATGTCGACGAGCGCAAGCAGGCCCTGTCGCAGCTGATCGGCATCGAGAACCGCGTATTCATCAAGGTCGACGACCTCGAGCCGGTGTACGCCATCGCCGACGAGGATCTCGAGCGCGCCGATGCGGGCAAGACGTCCTCGGTGCACTTCCTGAGGTTCCAGTTCGACGACGAGGCCGTCAGGCGCGCGAAGGATGGCGCCGCCATCAGCGTCGGCGTCGACCATGAGCATTACCACCACGTCATCGAGGACCTGTCGCCCGAGCAGAAGGCGGCCCTGGTCGCCGATTTCGACTAGCAGCAGGTTTCCAGGTTCCTGCAGTGTCCCCCCGGTTCCTTCGCGAAACGAAGGCACTGTAGGAGCCTGCCTGCAGGCGATTGCGTCGGCGGGCACGCCCCTTGGAGGATCCCGGGCGACACCCGCTCCCCAAGGGGCCCGGTTCCAGCCCGCAACCTGTTGTATCATTCGGCCGGCTCTCGCCGCCGCCGGCGGCGAGCCGCTTTCGTCCTGCCGCCGAGTTCTGAATGTCCCGAACGTACGATTCGTCCTCCATCGAAGTCCTCACCGGACTCGAGCCGGTGCGCAAGCGCCCGGGGATGTACACCCAGACCGACCGTCCCAATCATCTTGCCCAGGAGGTCGTCGACAACAGCGTCGACGAGGTGCTGGCCGGGTACGGCGATCGCATCGACGTCGTCCTGCATACCGACGGCTCCATGACCGTGCGCGACAACGGCCGCGGTATGCCGGTGGATCGTCACCACAAGGAGAAGGTATCCGGCGTCGAGGTCATCCTCACCCGGCTGCATGCCGGCGGCAAGTTCTCCGACAAGAACTACACCTTCTCCGGCGGCCTGCACGGCGTCGGCGTGTCGGTGGTCAACGCGTTGTCGAAGAAGCTCGAGGTCACGGTCAGGCGCGGCGGCAAGGAATACGCGATGACCTTCGCCGGCGGCGTGCCGAAGTCGCCCCTGCGCGAGACGGGCTCCGTCGGTGCGCGCAACACCGGCACCACGCTAAGGTTCTGGCCGGATCCGAAGTACTTCGATTCGGTGAAGTTCTCGGTACCGCGCCTCAAGCGCCTGCTGCGCGCCAAGGCGGTGCTGTGCGCGGGACTGACCATCAACTTCCGTGACGAGGCGGCCGGCGACAACGACGAGACCTGGCACTACGAGGACGGCATGACCGACTACCTCGTCGGCGCCCTCGAGGGTGCCGAGTCGGTTCCGAGCCCGCCGTTTGCCGGCCACGTCAAGGGCAACGACGAGGAAGCGGACTGGGTGGTGACCTGGCTCGCCGAGGACGACGACGAGGTGTTCGGCGAGAGCTACGTCAACTTGATCCCGACGCCCCAGGGCGGCGCCCACGTCAGCGGCTTTCGCGGCGGCCTGACCGACGCCGTGCGGGAGTTCTGCGAGTTCCGCGACCTGATACCGAAGGGCGTCAAGCTCACCCCCGACGACGTCTGGCACCGCTGCGCCTACCTGCTGTCGGTGCGGTTGAAGGACCCGCAGTTCAGCGGCCAGACCAAGGAGCGGCTGTCCTCGCGCGAGGCCGGCACGTTCGTCTCCGGGGTGGTCAAGGATGCCTTCAGCCTGTGGCTGAACCAGCACGTCGACGACGGCGAGCGGATCGCGCGCACGGCGCTGGAGCGCGCCCAGCGGCGCATGCGCGCCGCGCGCCAGGTCACGCGCAAGAAGGTCGCCATGGGCCCCGCGCTGCCCGGCAAGCTGGCCGACTGCAGCAGCTCGGACCTCGACCGCACCGAGCTGTTCCTGGTCGAGGGCGACTCCGCCGGCGGCTCGGCCAAGCAGGCGCGCGACAAGGACTTCCAGGCCATCATGCCGCTCAGGGGCAAGATCCTCAACACCTGGGAGGTCGACCCATCCGAGGTGCTCGGCTCCCAGGAGGTTCACGATATCGCGGTGGCGCTGGGAGTCGATCCCGGCTCCTCGGACTTCAGCAAGCTGCGCTACGGCAAGGTCTGCGTGCTGGCCGACGCCGATTCCGACGGCGCGCACATCGCCACCCTGTTGTGCGCCCTGTTCCTGCGCCACTTCGGCCCGCTGGTGGAGGCGGGCCGGGTATGCATCGCGATGCCGCCCCTGTACCGCATCGACGTCGGCAAGCACACCTTCTACGCCCTCGACGAGAACGAGAAGAAGGGCGTTCTCGACCGCATCGCCGCCGAGGGACTCAAGGGCAAGGTCAACGTGCAGCGCTTCAAGGGCCTCGGCGAGATGAACCCACTGCAGCTGCGTGAAACCACCATGGCACCGGAAACCCGCCGGCTGGTGCGCCTCGAGGTCGGCGACCTCGACGTTACCGTGAAGCTGATGGACATGCTGCTGGCGAAGAAGCGGGCCCTGGACCGCCGGCAATGGCTCACGGACAATGGTGACCGGCTCGAAATTGCGTAGGAACGCGTCGCACGGGGGCGCCGGATGAGCGGTGGCGAGGGGCGCTTCGCCGACGACTGGCTCGACTTCGAGCGCCGCCATGCCTGGCATCCCTACGCGGCGCTGCCGGCAGCGGTGGCGCCGCTGCCGGTGGACTCGGCGAGCGGCGTCATCCTGCGCCTCGCCGACGGCACCGGGCTCATCGACGGCATGTCCTCGTGGTGGTCGGCCATCCACGGCTACAACCACCCGGCACTGAACGCGGCCATCACCGACCAGGTCGGGCGCATGTCCCATGTCATGTTCGGCGGCCTGACCCACCGCCCGGCGGCGGAGCTGGTGCGTCGGCTGGTGGAAATCACCCCGGCGGGGCTCGAGCGGGTCTTCCTGTGCGACTCGGGCTCGGTGTCGGTCGAGGTCGCGATGAAGATGGCCTGCCAGTACCAGGCGGCGCGCGGCCACCGGCGCCGCACCCGATTCGCCAGCCTCAGGTGCGGCTACCACGGCGACACGATCGGCGCGATGTCCGTGAGCGACCCGGAAAACGGCATGCACGGCCTGTTCACGGGGTTGCTGGCCGACCAGCTGCACCTGCCGGCGCCGCCGCCGGCCTCGGCCGGTCCGTTCGAACCCGGCCAGCTCGCCGAATCCGAGGCGCTGCTCGCGGCCGCGGCCGACCGCCTCGCCGCGTTGATCGTCGAGCCGGTCGTGCAGGGCGCCGGAGGCATGCGCGTCTACCAGCCGGAGTACCTCGCCGGCCTCAAGGCACTGAGCGAGCGGTACGACATGCTCCTCGTCGCCGACGAGATCGCGACCGGCTTCGGCCGCACGGGCACCCTGTTCGCCTCGGACGCCGCCGGCATCTCGCCCGACATCATGTGCGTCGGCAAGGCCCTGACCGGCGGCACCATGACCATGGCGGCGACGCTGGCGAGCAAGGAGGTGGCGGATACCATCTGCAGCGCCGATCCCGGGGTTTTCATGCACGGCCCGACGTTCATGGCCAATCCCCTGGCCTCGGCCGCCGCCGTTGCCAGCATCGACCTGCTGCTGGCCGGTGACTGGCGCTCGACCGTAGGCGCCATCGAGCGGCAGCTTGCCGACGAACTCGCCCCTGCGCGCGACATCGCCGGGGTCGTCGACGTTCGGGTCAAGGGCGCCATCGGCGTCATCGAAATGGTCCGACCGGTGGACATGGCCCGTGCCACCGCCACGCTCCTCGACGAGGGCGTGTGGCTGCGGCCGTTCGGCCGGCTGATCTACACCATGCCCCCTTACATCGTCGAGGCGGACCAGTTGAGCCGGATCACCGGGGCGATGAAACGGCTTGCCGGGCTGTAGCGCGCTTGCCATTACCGCCGCGATACTGAGATAGTATGGCCCGTGGACGAGTCCCCGGTTGTTCTTCTGCCGGGCATTCGTGACCCGCTTTCCGGGCGGCGCGCCGGCCTCGGCACTGCGGCGCCGCCCGTCAACATGCAGGAGGAACTCGAACAATGATGAAATCGTTATTGATCGATGCGGGCAAGTGCACGGGCTGTCTGCAGTGCGAGATGGCCTGTTCGTACGAGAACGAGGGGGTGTTCAACCCGGCCAAGTCGCGCATCAAGGTATTCACGTTTCACGAGGAAGGTCGCTTCGTGCCCTACACGTGCACCCAGTGCGACGAGGCGTGGTGCATGCAGGCGTGCCCGGTGGACGCCATCGTGCTGAACCGCGCGACCGGCTCGAAGGACGTGCTCGAGGACGTGTGCGTCGGCTGCAAGGTGTGCACCATCGCCTGTCCGTTCGGCACGGTGAACTACAACCAGGACACGGGCAAGGTGATCAAGTGCGACCTGTGCGGGGGAGACCCGGCCTGCGCCGCGGCCTGCCCGACCGAGGCGATCACCTACGTCGACGCCGACGCCACCGGTCTTTCCCGCATGCGCATGTGGGCCGAGAAGACCGACAACGCGCGCGCGGCGAGCTGAACCAACAGGAGGACAGAACCATGGCCTGGACCAGGAAAGTATTGCGAGTGAACCTGAGCGAGGGGACTTGCGCCGAAGAGCCCCTCAACATGCAGTGGGCGGCCGAGTATCTCGGCCAGCGGGGGCTGGCGACGCGATATCTCGTCGAGGAAGTCGACCCCAAGTGCGACGCCCTCGGCCCCGACAACAAGCTGATCATGGCCACGGGTCCCCTCACCGGCACCATGGCCTCGACCGGGGGCCGCTACTCGGTGATCACCAAGAGCCCGCTCACCGGCGCGGTGGCCTGTTCCAACTCGGGCGGCTTCATCGGCGCCGAGCTGAAGAACGCGGGCTGGGACATGATCATTTTCGAGGGCAGGGCGCCGAAGCCGGTATACCTGTACCTGGAGAACGACAGGGCCGAGCTTCTGGACGCCTCCGATCTGTGGGGCAAGTCGGTGTGGGAGGCCGACGAGCTGATCCACAAGAAACACCAGGACCCGCAAATCCGCATTGCCGCGGTGGGCCGTGCGGCCGAGGCAGGCTGCCTGTACTCGGCCGTCATCAACGACCTGCACCGCGCCGCCGGGCGCTCCGGGGTGGGCACGGTAATGGCCTCGAAGAACCTCAAGGCGGTGGCGGTTCGCGGCACCCGCGGGGTCGGCGGGATCAAGGATCCGAAGCGCTTCATGCAGGTCACCACCGAGCAGAAGAAGGTGCTGGCGGATAACGCCGTCACCGGCCAGGGCCTGCCGACCTACGGCACCCAGGTGCTGATGAACGTGATCAACGAGCTCGGCGCGCTGCCGACGCGCAACATGCGCGAGGTGCAGTTCGAGGGCGCCCACAAGATCTCGGGCGAGGCGATGCTGGAGCCGCGCGAGAGCGACGGCAAGGCGAATCTCACCACCAACGCCGGCTGCTTCGCCTGCACCATCGCCTGCGGGCGCATCTCGACCGTCGACAGGGGCCACTTCACGGTTGAAAACAAGCCGCAGTACTGGGGCAACTCCGGCGGGCTCGAGTACGAGGCGGCGTGGGCCATGGGCACCGACACCGGGGTCGACGACCTCGACGCGGTGACCTACGTGAATTTCCTGTGCAACGAGGACGGCATCGACCCTATCTCCTTCGGCTCGACCGTGGCCGCGGCCATGGAACTGTACAAGGACGGGGCGATCACGAAGGAGCACACCGGCGGCGTCGAGCTCGAGTTCGGCAGCGCCAAGGCGCTGGCGTGGGCGGCCGAGGTCACCTGCAAGGGCGAGGGCTTCGGCAAGGACCTGGGGCTAGGCTCGAAGCGCCTGTGCGAGAAGTACGGCCGCCCGGAGCTGTCGATGACGGTGAAGGGCCAGGAATTCCCGGCCTACGACCCGCGCGGCATACAGGGCATGGGCCTGACCTATGCAACTTCCAACCGCGGCGCCTGCCACCTGAGGAGCTATACCGTGGCCTCGGAGGTGCTCGGCATTCCCGAGAAGACCGATCCGCTGGTCACCGAGGGCAAGGCGGGCCTGGTCAAGGCCTTCCAGGACGCCACGGCGGCGGTGGACTCGAGCGGGCTGTGCGTTTTCACCACGTTCGCCTGGTCGCTTGAGAACATCGCGCCGCAGATCGACGCCGCCTGCGAGGGCGAGTGGACGCCCGAGCGGCTGCTCGAGGTCGGCGAGCGAATCTGGAACCTGGAGCGCGACTTCAACATGAAGGCGGGCCTCACCGGGGCCGACGACAACCTGCCCAAGCGCCTGCTCGAGGAGCCGGCCAACACCGGCCCTGCCGAGGGCAAGGTGTGCGGGTTGTCGGACATGCTGCCGGAGTACTACCAGCTTCGCGGCTGGACCGCCGACGGCCAGCTGACCGGCGAGGTGCGCTCGCGCTTCAACCTGCCGGCCTGACCGGCGCCGGCCGGCGCCCGTACACGCGGCCGGGGTGCGCCCCGGCCGCCACCGGATACGAGACATGCAACACGTGATTATCGGCGCCGGGCCGGCGGGGGTGATCGCCGCCGAGACCCTGCGCAGGCTGTCGGGCGACGCCGACATCCGCCTGATCGGCGAGGAGGACGAGCCGCCGTACTCGCGGATGGCCATCCCCTACCACCTGGTCGGCAACATCGCCGAGCAGGGCACGTACCTCAGAAAGCGCGACGGCTGGTTCGAGTCGCAGCGCATAGACGTGGTGAGGGACCGCGTCACGTCGGTGGATCCGGCCTCGAAGAGCCTCGCGCTTGCCTCCGGGGCGCGCCAGGCCTATGACCGGCTGCTGATCGCCACAGGTTCCTCGGCGGTCAAGCCGCCCATCGACGGTGTCGACTCGCCCGGCGTGTACAACTGCTGGACCCTGGCCGATGCCCGCGAGATCATCGAGCGGGCTTCCGCCGGCGCGCGGGTGGTGCTGATGGGGGCGGGATTCATCGGCTGCATCATTCTCGAGGCGCTGGCTTCACGCGGCGTGAAGCTGACGGTGATCGAGATGGAGGACCGCATGGTGCCGCGGATGATGAACCAGCGCTCCGGCGGGCTGATCAAGCAGTGGTGCCAGGACAAGAGCGTCGAGGTGCTGACCTCGACCCGGGTCGAGTCGATAGAGCCGGACGGCGGCGCGCTGACCGTGCACCTGGGCTCGGGCGGCACGCGCCAGGCGGACCTCGTTATCGCGGCCACCGGGGTGAGGCCCAACACGGCCTTCCTGGACGGCAGCGGCATCGAGGTGGACGGCGGCGTGGTGGTGGACCGAACCCTTCGCACCAGTGCCGCCGACGTGTACGCTGCCGGCGACGTGGCGCGCGGGCGGGACTTCTCCACCGGCGAGTACACGGTGCAGGCGATCCAGCCGACCGCGGTCGAGCACGGTCGGGTGGCGGCCGCCAACATGGTCCACGGCCAGGAGATCGTCCACCAGGGCAGCTTGAACATGAACGTGCTCGATACCATGGGGCTCGTGTCGGCCTCGTTCGGCCACTGGCAGGGCGTGGACGGCGGCGAGTCGGCCGAGTTGTTCGACGGTGAGCGCTTCCGCTACATCAACCTGCAGTTCGAGGACGATGTGCTGGTCGGGGCCAACACTCTCGGCCTCACCCAGCATGTCGGCGTGCTGCGCGGCCTGATCCAGACCCGGCTGCGCCTCGGCGCCGCCGGCAGGCGCAAACTGCTCGACAACCCATTGAACGTCATGGAGGCGTACCTGAAGGCCAGCCAGGGCACGACGCTGTCGCTGTAGATGCGCATCACGTTCAAGCTCTACGCCAGCCTCGGCGACTACCTGCCGTCGGGGGCGAAGGAAAACGCGGTGAGCATAGAGGCGGACGACGACGCGAGTCTCAACGCGCTGCTCGACCGCTTCCGCGTGCCGCGCGAGATGGCTCACCTCGTGCTGGTCAACGGCGTGTTCCAGGCCCCGTCAGAGCGTGATCGGCCCATGCTCAGGGAAGGCGACACGGTGGCGGTATGGCCGCCAGTGGCCGGCGGCTGAGCGACGCGGTGCGAGAGGTTCCGGAGCGACTCGCCTTGGAGATGGGCTACACGCGGGCCGAGTTCCTTGCCACGCTCGACGCGGCATTCGGTCCGGCACCGCGGCACGCCGACAACGGTCGAACCGTCGAAGTACCCGTTGGTGGCGGGCGGGTGTCCATTCGACTGGGCGACGACCGGCAGCGGCGCATCGCCTCCCTGGTACTGCCGCTGCTGGAGGTTGATTTTCATTTCGAGGGACTCGATCCTCTACAGAGGCGCCGTTTTTACGAGATGTTTCAACGATCGTTCCACAAGGGTGGCGGATAGAGATGATGACAAACGGCAGTGGCGGGGCGGGGAGCGCGCGGCGATGACGCGGCAGCACCCGGTGGTCGACCTGCTGGCGAGGCCCATTCACGACCTGCGCATCTCGATCACCGACCGATGCAATTTCCGCTGCGTCTACTGCATGCCGAAAGAGAAGTTCGGGCGCGGCCACAAGTTCCTCGCCCGGCGCGAGCTGCTGTCATTCGAGGAACTCGAGCGCGTGGCGACGATCTTCGCCGAACTCGGTGTGCGCAAGTTGCGCATCACCGGCGGCGAGCCGCTGTTGCGCCACGACGTATCGGAGCTGGTGCGGCGACTGGCCGGCGTGCCGGGCATCGACGACATCAGCATGACCACCAACGCGTCGCTCATCACCGCCGAGCGCGCCCGCGAGCTGCGCGAGGCGGGGCTGGCGCGGGTCAACGTCAGTCTTGATTCCTTGAACGACGAGGACTTCGTACGGATCAACGACGTCGGCTGCAGCGTCAGCCGGGTGCTCGACGGCATCGCCGAACTGAAGTCGGCCGGGTTCGACCCGATCAAGGTCAACATGGTCGTGCGCCGCGGGCTCAACGAGGACAGCGTCCTGCCCATGGCGCGACACTTCCACGGCAGCGGAGTCATCCTGCGCTTCATCGAGTACATGGACGTCGGCTCGACGAACGAGTGGAAACTCGACGACGTGTTCTCGGCGCGCGAGATCCACGACCTCGTCAACGCCGAGATGCCGCTCGAGTCCCTCGAGCCCAACTACCCCGGCGAGGTCGCGCGGCGCTGGCGCTACGTCGACGGCGGCGGCGAGATCGGCATCATTTCGTCGGTCACCCAGCCGTTCTGTCGCGGTTGCTCGCGCGCCCGGCTGTCGGCCATCGGCACCCTGTATACCTGCCTGTTCGCCCGCGACGGCTTCGACCTGCGCGCCCTGCTTCGCGCCGGCTGTGACGACGACGCGCTCAGGGAACACGTGCGCGGCATCTGGGCGCACCGCGAGGACCGCTACTCGGAGCTTCGGTCGAAGGTGAAGGTCGAGCAGAAGGTGGAGATGTCGTACATCGGTGGCTGATGGAGCCGATCGCCTGCGAGATGCTGCTTCGACATGGAGCCCCGGCACTGCAGGAGCCGGCCTTGCCGGCGATTCTCTCTTGGCGGCGTGCACACCGATGCAATCGCCTGCGAGGCAGGCTCCTACAGCGGCTTCGTTTTGACGTGGTGCTGGGTTCCGGCACTGTAGGAGCCGGCCTTGCCGGCGATGCTTTCTGGCGGCGTGCCCGCTGATGCAATCGCCTGCAGGCAGGCTCCTACAGCGGTTTTGTTTTGCCTCGGAGCTTGGGCAG
>CBFGVH010000054.1:0-22368 GCA_965652415.1 uncultured Gammaproteobacteria bacterium
CCACGGCAAAACGAAGCCGCTGTAGGAGCCTGCCTGCAGGCGATTGGTGCGGCGAGCACACCGCCCAAAAGCATCGCCGGCAAGGCCGGCTCCTGCAGTGCCAGAACCCGGCTCCACGGCGACACGAAACCGCTATAGGAGGCAAGCCTGCAGGCGATTGGTGCGGCGAGCACGGCGCCAGCAAGGATCGTCGCCGCCAGTTCCGTTCACCCGGTCAGGCAGTCACAGCGCCTTTTCGAACAGCGCCAGCATCGCCTTCCACGATGCGGCGTCGGCCTCGGCGTCGTGGGCCAGCGGCAGGCCGTACTTCTGGCCGCGCTCGGTGGCCTGCGGATTGGTGAATCCGTGCAGGGCGCCGTCGTAGACGATGACCTCGTAGTCGGCTCGCGCCTCGTCCATCTCCTTGCGGAACGCTTCCAGGTCGTCCATGGACACCATTTTGTCGGCACCGCCGTGGCAGATGAGGATTCGCGGCTTCACCGAGCCGGGCTCCGGCTTGCGAAAGGAGCCGAGCGAGCCGTGGAAGCTGACCACGGCCTTGAGCGGCATGCCGATGCGCGCCATGTGCAGCACCATGGCGCCGCCGAAACAGTAACCGATGGCCGCGGTGCGCTCACCGTCGACCTCGGGCCGCTCGAGCAGCACGTCGTAGGCCGCTTGCAGGCGGCGGGTGCCGGTCTCCATGTCCTGCAGCACGCCATTCATCAGGGCGGCGGCCTGGTCCGGCCTGTCGGCGGTCGCGCCACCGCCGAACATGTCCACGGCAAACGCCGCGTAGCCGGCCTCTGCCAGGCGGCGGGCACGCTCGCGGACGAAGTCGTTGCAGCCCCACCATTCGTGGACCACGATGACGCCCGGTCGCGGACCTTTGGTGTCGGCATCGGCGGCGAAGAACCCGACGTGGGTGCTGCCGTTGACCTGGTACTTGAGCGCGCTGCCTTCAACGTTGGACATACCGACCTCCGCCTTGTGAATATCTGTTGAACGACCGCCGCCGAGGCGCGCACGGAAATGTCGGCGGCGCGGCAGACTCGGATCGCCCTGGTCGGGATTGATATTATCGCACCGGCGCACGGTATGCCTAATGCACGAACCACAACCAATCAACCCGGGTCGGCTCGCACAGTGACGGACGCAGCAGGTTTTTCACCCCACTACATCATCATCGGCTCGGGTTCCGCCGGATCGGCCCTGGCCAGCCGGTTGTCCGAGGACGGTACCCACCGGGTACTGGTGCTGGAATACGGCGGCAGCGACGCCGGGCCGCTGATCCAGATGCCGGCGGCGCTGTCCTATCCCATGAACATGCCGCTGTACGACTGGGGCTACGTCAGCGAACCCGAACCGCACCTCGGCGGCCGGCGCCTGGCCTGCCCGCGCGGCAAGGTGATCGGCGGCTCGTCGTCGATCAACGGCATGGTCTACGTGCGCGGACACGCGCGCGACTTCGACCACTGGGCCGAGTCGGGCGCCGCCGGCTGGTCGTTCGCCGACGTGGTACCGTACTACATGCGCATGGAGAACGCCCATGGCGGCCAGCCCGGCTGGCGCGGCACCGACGGTCCGCTGCACGTCACCCGCGGGTCACGCCGCAACCCGCTCTACCATGCATTCGTCGAGGCGGGCCGCCAGGCGGGATACGCGCTCACCGACGACTACAACGGCGAACGGCAGGAAGGCTTCGGGCCGATGGAGATGACGGTGTGGCAGGGCCGCCGCTGGTCGGCCGCCAACGCCTACCTGCGCGATGCCCTCAAGCGCCCCAACGTGCGGCTAATGCGCTGCTTCGCCCGCCGCATCGTGTTCGAGGGGCGGCGCGCGATCGGCGTCGAGATCGAGCGCGGCGGGCGCATCGAGACGCTGCGCGCGACGCGCGAGGTGATCGTATCGGCATCGTCGATCAACTCGCCGAAACTGCTCATGCTGTCGGGAATCGGGCCGGCGGATCACCTCGGCGCACACGGCATCGACGTGCTCGCCGACCGCCCCGCCGTCGGCGCCAACCTGCAGGACCACCTCGAGTTGTACATCCAGGTCAAGTGCCTGCAGCCGATCACCCTCTACAGCCAGCTGAACCTGTTCTCCAAAGCGCTGATCGGTGCGCGCTGGCTGCTCTTCAAGTCGGGCCACGGCGCCACCAACCATTTCGAGAGCGCCGCCTTCGTGCGCAGCCGCGCCGGCGTCGAGTATCCCGACATCCAGTTTCACTTCCTGCCGGTGGCGATCCGCTACGACGGCAAGTCGCCGGCGAAGAGCCACGGCTTCCAGGTCCACGTGGGGCCGATGCGCTCGGCTTCGCGCGGGACCGTCAGGCTGACCTTGCCGGAACCTGCGGCGAAGCCGGCGATCCGCTTCAACTACCTGTCGGCGGAATCGGACTTCGAGGACTTTCGCACCTGCATCCGGCTTGCCCGGGAGATCTTCGCGCAGGACGCCTTCAAGCCCTACCTCGGCGACGAGATCACGCCGGGGGCGCACGTCACCTCCGACGCCGACCTCGACGCCTTCATCGCCGAGGCGGTGGAGAGCGCCTACCACCCGTGCGGCACCTGCCGCATGGGCGCGGCCAACGACCCGCAGGCCGTGGTCGATCCCGAGTGCCGGGTGATCGGCGTCGAGGGGCTGCGCGTGGTGGACAGTTCGATTTTCCCCAGGATCACCAACGGCAACCTCAACGGGCCGTCGATCATGGTTGGCGAGAAGGGCAGCGACCACATTCTCGGCCGCGCGCCGCTGCCGCCATTCGAAGGCGAGCCGTGGATCAACCCGCGCTGGCGCGACAGCCAGCGCTGAAGGCGCCTCGTTTCAGCGCGCCGACTGCTTCAGCAGCAGATCGACCACGCCGGGGGAGGCGCCGAGGTACGGCGCCTGGCGAATCTCGACACCGGGGTGCTCGCGCGCGACGATGTCGATCTCGTGCGGGATGTCCTCGGCCACGTGGCGGCCCGCCGACAGGAAATAGGGCAGCACCACGATGCGCTCGGCGCCGCGCGCGATGAGCATGCGCAGAGCGTCGGGGATCGAGGGTTCGGCCAGTTCCAGAAAGGCGCACTCGACGGCGTCGAAGTCGCGGGTGTCGCGCCTGACGGTCTCGGTCAGCTCGCGCACCTCGTCGTTGGAGGCGGCGCGGCGGCTGCCGTGGGCAACGAGCAAAAGGGTATTCATCGGCGCTCCATCGGGATGTCGGTCGAGCTATCGTAACGCACCGAGGGCGACGGCACGTTCGCGGGTTGCGGTGCCGTCGAATGATTCCTGGTGCCAGCCGCGGGTATGCGTGGCGACGATATCGGCGAGAGCGTCGATGTGTGCCGGATCGTCGTTCAGACAGGGGATGTACTGGAAGTCCTCGCCGCCGGCGGCCATGAAGAGGTCGCGGTTCTGCATGGCGATCTCCTCGAGCGTTTCCAGGCAATCGGCGCTGAAGCCGGGACAGATCAACTGCACCCGGCGCACCCCCTCTCCCGGCAACGACTTCAGGCTCTCGTCGGTGTAGGGCTTCAGCCATTCCCTGGGACCGAGGCGGCTCTGGAACGACACCCGGTAATCGGCCTCGACGAGGCCGAGCGCCTCGGCGAGCAGGCGCGCCGTCTTGCGACAGTGGCAGTGGTACGGGTCGCCGGCGTCGAAATACTCCCGCGGAATGCCGTGAAACGACATCAGCAGCAGCTCGGCCGTGCCGTGCTCGGCGCGAAAGGCGCGCACCGAGGCCGCCAGCGCATCGATGTAGGCCGGATGATCGTGGTACTGGTTGACGAAGCGCAGCTCGGGAACCCAGCGCCAGCGCCGAAGCTCCGCGGTCACCGCGTCGAAAACGCTGGCGGTGGTCGTTGCCGAGTACTGCGGATACATGGGCAGGACGAGCAGGCGACGCGCGCCGGCCCTGGCCAGTTCGTCGAGGCCCTCGGCGATGGACGGGTTGCCGTAGCGCATGGCAAGGGCCACGTGAACGGGCGGCGTCGACGACGCCAGCCGCGCGGCCAGCGCCTGCTGCTGCGCCCGGGAGACGACAAGGAGCGGCGAGCCGTCATTGCGCCAGATCGAGGCGTAGGCGTGCGCGGAACGCGCCGGGCGGGTATTGAGCACAATGCCGTTGAGCACCAGCCACCACAGCGGCCGCGACATCTCCACCACCCGCGGGTCCCACAGGAACTCGCGCAGGTAGCGCCTGACGGCGGCGCGGTCCGGCGACTCCGGGGTGCCGAGGTTGACCATCAGCACGCCCGTGGCCGGCGCGCGGTCGTGGGCGAAATCTTTCTCGGACCGGTATTTCATGGCCGGCATTCTACGGGACTTGTACAATGCCCGCGATGCCGCCGTGGGTGCGGCGACCGCGATTCCTGTCCATGAACACGGCCAGTGCCACGACCCGGGCAGCCCCGGAGAATCTTCCGCGCGTCGGCGTCAGCGCCTGCGTGCTGGGCCACGCCGTGCGCTTCGACGGCGGCCACAAGCGTGACACCTTCGTCGTCGACGAGCTGGCGACGTGCATGGAACTTGTACCGTACTGTCCCGAGATCGCGATCGGCCTGCCGGTGCCGCGGCCGCCGATCCGGCTGGTCGGCGACGACCCGGCGCGGCCGCGCGCCGTCGGCGTGCGCGACCAGTCGCTGGACGTGACCGAACGCCTCGAGACCTACGCTGCCGCGGTCGCAGACGGACTCGGCGAGTACGACGGCTTCGTGCTCAAGAAGGACTCGCCGAGTTGTGGCATGGAGCGCGTCAAGCTCTACCACGAGGGCGGCGGTCCCGCGACACGCAACACCAGCGGCGTGTTCGCGCGCGTGCTGCGCGAACGCCTGCCGAACCTGCCCATGGAGGAGGAAGGCCGGCTCAACGACCCGGTGCTGCGCGAGAACTTCGTCACCCGCGTGTTCGTCCACCGCCGCTGGCGCGCGCTTGCAATGGAGCCGGTCCGGGCCCGGGCGCTCATCGACTTCCATACCCGCCACAAGTACCTCGTCATGGCCCACTCGGCCGCCGCCTACCAGCGCCTCGGCAGGATGCTGTCGGACCTCTCGCGGGAACGCGCCGCCGAGGCCGCTCCCGCCTACTTCGCCGAACTCATGCAGGCGCTGACACGGCGCGCGAACCGCAAGCGCCACTACAACGTGCTGCAGCACGTCATGGGCTACCTCAAGACCCGCATCGACGCCGCCGACAAGGTCGAGCTGGCCGACGCCATCGAGCGCTACCGGCGCGAGGAGGTGCCGCTCGTTGTGCCCATCACCCTGTTCAGGCATTATTTCCGCGTGCATCCGGACCCTTACATCGAGCGGCAGGTGTATCTCGCGCCTCACCCGGATTCGCTGCGGCTTCGAAATCACGTATAGCCCATGACCGATCAGCGCAACATCTTCGGCGAGACGATCGCCGTCTGTTCAACCCAGCCGCTGACCGGGTTCACCCGCACCGGCTGCTGCGAAACCGGCCCCGAGGACCTCGGTTCACACACGGTGTGCGTGGAAGTCACCGCCGAGTTCCTTGATTTCAGCAAGTCGGTCGGCAACGACCTGTCGACGCCGGTGCCCGCGTTCGGATTCTCGGGTCTGAAACCGGGAGATCGCTGGTGCCTGTGCGCCGCCCGCTGGCAGCAGGCCTTCGAGGCAGGCGTCGCGCCCCGCGTGGTGCTGTCGGCAACCCACGAACGGTGCCTCGAGATCATCGACATCGACGACCTCAAGCGCCACGCGCTGGACCTGGTGTGAGAATCGGCCGCCAAGGATCGCCTGCAGGCAGGCTCCTACAGCGGCTTCAGCATTGAGCCCTGGCACTGTAGGAGCCTGCCTGCAGGCGATTGATGCGGCGGGCACGGCGCAAAATAGAATCGCCACCAATGAGAAAAGGGACGGAGGCGTTCGCTTTCAGAAAATGCCTCCGTGCATTTTTCCGTGCCCTCACAGCAGACCTTCGATCATCTCCACGACCTCGGCGCTCTCAGGCTCGATCTTGCTCGGAAACACGGCGGCCAACCTGCCGTCGCGGCCAATGACGTACTTGAAGAAATTCCAGGTCGGGTACACGCCGCTGGCGGCGCCGAGCCGCTGGTAGACGGGGTCGGCGTCGGCGCGCGCGGCGCGGGTCTTCTCGAACATGGGAAAGCCGACGTCGTAGGTCAGGCGGCAGAACGACTTGATCTCCTGCTCTGTGCCGGGCTCCTGGTTGCCGAAGTCGTTGGACGGGAAGCCGAGCACCACGAAGCCCCGGTCGCGATACTGTCGGTACAGCCTTTCGAGGCCTTCGTACTGGGGCGTGAAGCCGCAGCGACTGGCGGTGTTGACGACCAACACCACCTGGCCGGCGTAGTGCTCGCACAGGTTGACGGGCTCGCTTTCGCCAAGCGGCCGGACGTCGTGATCGAGCAGTTCGGTGCAGGCGGCGAGCACGCCGGGCGCGGCGAACGCCGCGGCGGCGAGCAGGGAGAAGGCGGCGACGAGTGTCTTCATGGTGGCACCTCGCGTGCGTGCTGTACACTGCTTTTACATCCATCCTCACGCCGCATCAAGTGACATGCCGTCCACCCCGGTGATCGCGTGGTACCGCAACGACCTGCGGATTGCCGACCACGCCCCACTCGCCGCCGCCGCGCGTCGCGATGCCCCCGTCATCGCCGTGTTCGTGCTTGACGAGAACCCGGTCAATCCCTGGCCGGCCGGCGGCGCCAGCCGCTGGTGGCTGCACCATTCGCTCGCGAGCCTCGCGGACGACGTGGAGCGCATCGGCGGCAGGCTCGTCATTCGTCGCGGCGACTCCGTGGCCGTACTCGGCGAAATCGCAGACACCCACGCCGCCGGCGCCCTGTACTTCGAGCGGCGCTACGAGCCGTTCGAGCGAGAACTCGAGGAACGGGTCCACGAAGCACTCGCGGACCGTCTCGAGGTGCGGCGTTTCAGTGGCCGGCTGCTCAACGAGCCCGGGCGGATCTCGAACGCCAGCGGCGAGCCGTACCGGGTATTCACACCGTTCTCGAAGGCCTGCCTGCGCCTGCCGGAACCGGCCGCGCCAAAGCCGGCGCCGCGTCGCCTCGCGCCGCCCCCACCCGACGTCGAGAGCATCGATCTCGCCGATCTCGGCCTCTTGCCTACCCGTCACGACTGGGCCGAGGGACTGCGCGAGACATGGCGTCCCGGGGCGGCCGGCGCCCGCGAGGCGCTCGAGACGTTCCTCGACGAGGCCCTCTGCGATTATCACGAGCGGCGCGACCGACCGGGACGACGTGGCACGTCGCGCCTTTCGCCGCACCTCGCCTTCGGCGAGATCTCGCCGCTCCAGGCCTGGCACGCGGTGCGCGAGCGCCAGGCCGCCGATTCGGCGGCAACCCGCGGCGGCGACGCCCTGCTGCGCGAGATCTTGTGGCGGGAGTTCTGCCATCACCTTCTGTTCCACTGGCCGGCGTTCCCCGAGCGGCCGTTCAATGACGCCTTCGCGCGCTTCCCGTGGCACGACGACGAGGACGCGTTCGAGCGCTGGACTCGGGGCGAGACCGGCTATCCGCTGGTGGACGCCGGCATGCGCGAGCTGTGGCGAACGGGCTGGATGCACAACCGCGCGCGGATGGTGACGGCATCGTTCCTGGTCAAGCACCTGCTCGTCGACTGGCGCAAGGGGCAGCGCTGGTTCTGGGACACTCTGGTCGACGCCGACCTCGCCAACAACGCCTGCAACTGGCAGTGGGTGGCCGGCTGCGGTGCCGATGCAGCACCGTACTTCAGGATCTTCAACCCGGTGCTGCAGGGGCGCAAGTTCGATCCGGAGGGCGACTACACGCGACGCTGGGTGCCGGAACTGTCCGCCCTGCCCGACCGTCACCTGCAAGCGCCGTTCGACGCGCCCGCCAACGTCCTCGCCGCGGCAAACGTCAGGCTTGGTCGCAACTACCCGCATCCCGCGGTTGAGCACGGCTTCGCGCGTCGGCGCGCCCTCGATGCGCTGTCGAGGGCGAAGTCGGACCGACGAAATTAACTGCGTTGCACGGCCTGTGTTACCGTTGATGTCCCGGAAACACGAAACAAGATGGTGACGCGCGATGGATGAAATGCTGGCCGGTATCGACAGTTACACGCCCATGCTGATCAACGCCGGCAAGGCGATCGTCTTCCTGGTGGCCGGCTACATCGTCGCCGGCATCGTGTCGCGGGCGATTCGCCGCCAGATCGAGCGCAGCAAGCGCATCGATGCCACGCTCGGCGTATTCTTCTCTTCGATCGCCCGGTACGCGATCCTGGCCGTGGTCGTCATCGCGGTGCTGCAGGTGTTCGGCTTCCAGGCCACCAGCCTCGTGGCCGTGCTCGGCGCCGCCTCCCTGGCCATCGGCCTGGCGCTGCAGGGAACCCTGAGCGACATCGCCGCGGGCGTCATGCTGATCATCTTCCGGCCGTACAGGATCGGCCAATACGTGGATATCGCCGGCACCGCCGGCACGGTGAAGGACCTGAACATCTTCACCACCGAACTCGTCACGCCGGACAACGTTTCGATCATCGTGCCCAACGGCAAGGCCTGGGGCCAGATCATTACCAACTACTCGGCCCACGACACGCGCCGCGTCGATTTCACCTTCGGCATCGACTACGGCGACGACTCCGACCAGGCCATGGCGCTGATCCGCGAGGTCGTCGAGGCCGACGAGCGCGTTCACCGCGATCCCGAGCCGTGGGTCCGGCTGGTCAACCTGGGCGATTCCTCGGTCGACATCGGCGTTCGGGTGTGGTGCAACGCGGCCGATTACTGGGAACTGAAGTTCGCCGTGACCAAGGCGGTCAAGGCCGCGTTCGACAAGGGCGGAATCTCCATCCCCTACCCTCACCAGGTGCAGATCGTCCGCAACGCCTGAGGCGACTCGGCTGCGGGCATGGCCGAACCTACCAGCGAAACACCAGCGGCAACCTCGGGCGAAAATCGTGGCGGTACCCCCGCCCCTCGCCGTCGAAGCCGATCTCGAGCAGGTGGTCGGCGCCGGTTGCAGTGGACACGAGCCCCGCGCGTTCGATCGCGCGCAGGCCGGCGGACGCATGCGACGGGCCGTGCAGCGTCACCGCGGTGATCTCGCGCAGCCCGGCGCGGTTGTCCAGCGGCTCGAGCCGGTCGCGGTCGGGCCGCGACGAGAAATCGATGACGAACAGCAGCGGCTCGTCCACGGGCGACGGATCGGCGATCTCGATCGACCAGCCGGACGGCAGGTAGGCCGGTCGGTACGGCCGCGTGGCGAAATCCGGCCGCGACCCGTTCGCCGCCGACCTGAAGCACACGCCGAACGGCGAGGCGCGCCCGCGCGGGGCCGCGCAGCGCGCGGCCAGCGCCAGCACGTCGGCAGGCGCCGCGCGCGCATCCTCTTCGCACTCGATCCACAACAGTTCCAGCATGGCATTGTGAAAGAAGAAGCGGCGGTTGGCGGTGCCCTGGCCGCGGTGGTGGTTGCCGGAGCCCTCGTCCAGGCCGAAGTCCCTGAGCAGATCGGCCTCCGGTGCACCCGGGGCGACGCCGATGAACACGTGGTCGAGTTCCATCACCCGCTGCCGGATGCGATCGGTTTCCCGCGCGACCGCGACGGCCGGGCCGGCTCGTCGGCGCCGTGTCCGCCGGCATAGGTGCGCTCCTCGATCGGCGTCGTGCGAATCGCCTCCAACAGCATCTCGAGCAGGCGCGACTCGGCACGATTGAGCCGGGTCGACGGGTTGTACACCACGTAGACGTCGATGGCGGGCGGGGATTCGTAGGGAGGCAGGCGCCACAAGAGGCCGTCGTGCTCGTCGCGGGTGACGACGTGGATGGGAAGCGGCCCGACGCCAAGGCCGGCAACGATCATGCGCCGCACCTCCTCGAGGTTGGATGACACGCCGACGATGCGCTCGTCCAGGCGTGCCTCGGCGCGCATCATCGCCACCGGCCTGAGAACGTCGGAGAACTGGTCGGTGGTAAACGACACCGACGAATGCCCGGCGAGATCGGCCAGTGCCAGGCCGCGGCAGCCGAACAGGGGATGGGGCGGGCCGCAGTACAAGCCGAAGTACTCGCGATACAGGCGGCGATACTCGAGCCTGGGATTCATCTCGTTGACCAGGCACACCGCGAACGAGACGCTGCGATGCAGGACGCGCTCGATGACGTCGCGGCTCGACAGGATGTCGACGGACAACGTGGCCTTCGGATGGGTGCGGTGAAACTGCGACAGGGTGTCGTTGAGAAGCGGCGCCACGACGTGGCTGGCCATGGCGATCTGCACGTGTTCGTCGATCTCGTCGGTGACGTCGCGCAACTCGTCGGCGAGGCGCAGGATGGCGCCGTGGATCTCGACGCATTCGCGGTAGAGCTTCTCCCCGGCGCCGGTGACGCGGAAGCGGTTGGGTCCGCGCACGACCAGGCGCGTCTCCACGGTTTCCTCGAGCCGCCTCAACGCATTCGACACGCTCGGCTGGCGCAGGCCGAGCCGTTCGGCAGCCGCGGTGATACCGCGCGATTCAACGATCACCATGAACGTTCGCAGCAGGTTCCAGTCGAGGTGCCGCGCGAAGCGCGCGGCGCGCTGCTCGGGAGTGTAGAAATCGGGACTCACCAGAACATTCTTACAAACTATAGGATGTATTTTCAACATCTATTTGATGAATGATCGGGCCCGTCCTAGACTGGCTCCCACAGAACACCCGAGTGCCGCGAAGACGGCCGGGAGAGACGAGGAGGAAATGGCCAGCACCGTCGAGGCGCGCGAAGCGCGGCAACCGTGGATCCTGCTGTCACCGGCCCTGACGGCGATCCTCCTGCTGCTGGTCATCCCGATCATCTTCATCATCGTCTACTCGTTCTGGCTGCGCACTGCCGTCGGCGACGAGCAAGTGGGCTTCTTCCTGGACAACTGGAAGGAGGCGCTGACCGACCGCTTCTACCGCGACATCCTGCTGGCGACCCTGCGCATCGCGGCCATCACCACGATCGTCTGCGCACTGCTCGGCTACCCCGCCGCCTATTTCATCGCCCGCTCGCGCACCCGCTTCAAGACCCTGCTGCTGTTGATGCTGGTGCTGCCGTTCTGGATCAGCTACATCATCCGCACCATGTCGTGGATCAACATCCTCGGCGTCAGCGGCGCATTCAACTCCGCCCTGCTCAGCCTCGGCGTCATCGCCGAGCCCATCCAGATGCTGTACAACGAGGCCACCGTGATCCTCGGCCTTGTGCACTTCCTGCTGCCGTTCATGGTGCTCAACGTCTACGTCAGCCTCGACGGTATAGACGAGAGCCTCGAGAGCGCGGCGCGCTCATTGGGATGCACGAGCTGGCGCGCCTTCCTCGAAGTGACGCTGCCGCTGTCGCTGCCGGGCCTGGCGGCCGGGTCGCTGCTGTGCTTCGTGCTCGGCGCGGGGACCTACATCACGCCCATGGTGCTCGGCGGACCGCGCGACGCCATGTTCGCCAACCTGGTCTTCGAGGCCATCATCGTTCAGCTCAACTGGCCGCTGGGCTCGGCCCTGTCGCTGGTGCTGCTGATCGTGCTCGGCACGCTGGTGGCGGTGTACAACCGCTTCATCGGCATGGGCCAGATCGCCAAGAGTTTTTCATGACGAGGCGGCAGACATGAGCGGCTGGGGCCTGATCCGATTGCACGCCATCGTCGTCTACCTGTTCATGTTCCTGCCGGTGGCGGTGGTGGTGCTGCTGTCGTTCAACGAGAGCCAGTTCGGCAGCTTCCCCATGACCGGCTTCTCGTTTCGCTGGTTCGTCGAGTTGTGGAACAACGACGCCATCATCCGCGCCTTCCAGGTGTCGTTCCTGCTCGGCGGCCTGACCGCGGTCATCTCCACCACGATCGGCGTGCTCGCGGCGCTGGCGCTGGTGCGCTACGACTTTCCCGGCAAGCAGTTCATGTCCACCATCCTGGTCGCGCCGATCCTGGTGCCCGAGGTGGTGCTGGCGGTGGCGCTGCTGCTGTTCCTGCAGTTCCTGAGCCTGCCCAAGAGCTTTGCCCTGCTGCTGCTCGGACATGTCATCTTCACCATGCCCTTCGTGGTGCTGGTGGTGCAGGCGCGCCTTGTGGGCATCACGCGCAACGTGGAGGAAGCGTCGATGAGCCTGGGCGCCTCGCCGGTGCAGACGTTCTTCGCCGTCACGCTGCCGCTGCTGGCGCCGGCGATATTCGCAGGCGCCCTGTTCGCCTTCACGATCTCGTTCGACGACATCACCGGCACGCTGTTCTGGAAGCCGGGCGGCGTCGAGACCGTGCCGACGCAGATATTCGCCATGCTCAGGAACTCCATCAGCCCCGAGATCAACGCGCTGGGCACGGTGATGATCGTGCTCACCGTGGGGCTTCCCTTGATAGGTGCGGCGTTGGCGCGCCGTATCGCGAGCCGACGGGGCGGCTAGGAACACGTCCGCCGCCCTTCAACCATCGTTACACCTGGAGATACCCATGGAAAACAGCAAACGCTACCAACGACTGCTCGAACGCTACAAGAACGGCGACATCGACCGCCGCACCTTTCTCGGTCTGATCGGCGCGGCCGGCGTCGCCTACGGCGTCGTCTCGCCGTTCTCGCGCTACGCCGCGGCGGCCACGCCCGACCAGGTTCGCTTCGACGGCTGGGGCGGCGTGGTCTCCGAGGCATTCCGCGAGCACGCCTTCAATCCCTACGAGCAGAAAACCGGCATAAAGGTCGTCGACGGCACCTTCGGCGGCGGCGACGAGTACCTTGCGCGGGTGCGCTCGAGCCAACCCGGCGAGTACAACCTCGCGCACCTGTCGGGAGTGTTCGACTACGCCCGCTACCACGGGCTGGGGCTGACCACGACCATCAACGAGGACAACGTGCCCAACCTGCAATACGTGATCCCCAAGCTGATCGACGTGTTCCGCAAGGTGAGCGACGGCGCGCTTTCGTGCGTGCCGTACGACTACGGCACCACGGGCGTTGCGTACAACCGCAAGCACATCAGCGACGACGAGGCGAAGGAGAAGGGCGCCAGCCTGCTGATCGACGAGAAGTTCAAGGGCAAGATCGGCGGCTGGGGCGACTGGCGCACGCGCATATGGTACGGCGCCCTGCAGTCCGGCCAGGACCCCAACGGCGCCACCGACATGGAGGCCGTCTGGAACGCGATTCGCACCCACCGCGACCTCGCCCTGAAGTACTGGGGATCGGGTGCCGAGCTGATGAGCCTGCTCGCCGAGGAGGAGATCTACACCACCGAGGGCTGGTCGGGCCGCATCTACGCCCTGCGCGAACAGGGCCACGACATCGGCTACATGGACCCGCCCAACGGCTACGGCTGGCAGGAATGCATCTTCGTCATCAAGGGCAGCCCGATGGAGGCCTGCGAGGAACTGCTCAACTTCATGCTCGAGCCGGCCACGTCGATCGCCGTCGCCGAGGGCCAGAACTATCCGCCGGCGCTGGATCCGAACAAGGTAGACCTGGGCGAGAAGATCCCCACCCTGCCCGCCTTCGATCCCACCGGCACGCTCGAGTCGCTGACATTCGCCGACCCGGCGTACTGGAACGGCAACGAGCAGGAATGGTCGAAGGAGTTCGGCCGCATCCAGCGCGGGTACTGAACGGGGGCGGGTTGCGCGGCGCCGGTGATGCCGGTGCCGCGCAGGGCCTTCGAATCCATAATGAACAAGGGACGAAATCGTGACCACACCGGCCGTTGAACTGACCGACATCGTCAAGGAGTTCGGCGCCTTCACCGCCGTGCACCGCATGTCGCTGTCGATCCCCGAGGGCAGTTTCGTGACCTTGCTGGGTCCGTCCGGCTGCGGCAAGACCACCACGCTGCGGATGGTGGCGGGCCTGCTCGACCCTTCGGAAGGCGAGATCCGCATCAAGGGCCGGCGGGTCAACGAGGTGCCCATCCACAAGCGCAACCTGGGCCTCGTGTTCCAGAACTACGCGCTGTTTCCCCACAAGACCGTGTTCGACAACGTGGCCTTCGGCCTGCGCTACCGCGACGTGCCGAAGTCCGAGATCGCGCCGAAGGTCAAGGCCGCGCTGGAACTGGTGCAGCTGCCGCATCTCGGCGAGCGCTACCCGCGCCAGCTCTCCGGGGGCCAGCAGCAGCGCATCGCCCTGGCCCGCGCCATCGTCATCGAGCCCGACGTGCTGCTCCTCGACGAGCCGCTGTCGGCGCTCGACGCCAACCTGCGCGAGGACATGCGGGTCGAACTCAAGCGCATCCAGGACCAGCTCGGCGTGACCACCATCTTCGTCACCCACGACCAGTCCGAGGCCCTGGCGATGTCCGACTTCATCGTCGTGATGAGCGCCGGCGTGGTCGAGCAGGTGGGCGCGCCCGAGGAGGTGTACAACGCCCCGGCCTCGGAGTTCGTCGCGCGCTTCCTGGGCGCGTCCAACATCTTCGAGGCCGCCGTGCGAAGCGTCGACGACGACGGCGTGATCGTCGACGCCGACCCGTTCGGCGACCTGCCCGTTGCGACCGACCGCGCCCGCGGCGCACGACCGGGGACGCCCGGCAAGCTGGTGGTGCGGGCGGAGCACCTCACCCTGCGCCGGCCCGACACGCAGGTGGCCGAAGGCACGGTACGCATCGACGGCCGAGTCGAGACCGTCGACTACCAGGGCCAGGCGGTGCGCTACTTCGTGCGGGTCGGCGAGCGCCAGCTGCAGGCCATCAACATGATCGACGGACACCCCTTCGCCGAGGGCGCCGAGGTGGCGCTCGACCTGAAGCCGCGCGAGTGCGCCCTGCTGGCCGTCGACGCATGAGGCCCGCCTCGCACCTGTTCTACCAGTCGCGCCTGCGCCGCCCGGTGCTGGAGCGCGCCAGCGGCATGTATCTGTGGGACGTCGACGGCAAGCGCTATCTCGACGGATCGTCGGGCGCCATGGTCTGCAATATCGGCCATTCCAACCCGCGCGTGCTCGATGCGATGCGACGCCAAATGGAAAAGTCGACTTTCGGCTACCGGCTGCACTTCGAGACCGAGGCCGCCGAACGACTGGCCGCGCGCTCGGCGGCGCTGATGCCCGAGGGAATCAACCGCCTGTTCTTCGTCTCGGGGGGCTCGGAGGCGGTGGAAAGCGCCTTGAAGCTGGCGCGCCAGTACGCACTTGCCGTCGGCCAGGGCCAGCGCTACAGGATCATCTCGCGCTACCCCAGTTACCACGGCGCCACCCTCGGCGCACTCGGCGCAACCGGCTACACGCCGATGACCGCGCCGTTCGCGCCGATGATGGTCGAGTCGGCGAAGATTCCCGCGCCAACCGTCTACCTCGATCGCGACGACTTCGACGAGGCGGCGCGCGCGCGCCGCTACGCCGACATGCTGGAAGCGGAGATCCTGCGCCAGGGCCCCGAGACCGTGCTTGCCTTCATCGTAGAACCCGTCGGCGGTGCCTCGACCGGCGCCCTTGTGCCGCCTCCCGGCTACATGGAACGGATCGGCGAGATCTGCCGGCGCCACGGCGTGCTGCTGATCTACGACGAGGTGATGACCGGGGCCGGTCGCACGGGCCGCTTCCTCGCCGCCGAGCACTTCGGCGCCGAACCGGACATCATCGTGCTGTCCAAGGGCTATGCCGCGGGCTACGTGCCGCTGGGCGCCATGGCCGCGCGCGACGACATCGTCGAGGCGGTGCTCGACGCCGGCGGCTTCATCCACGGCTACACCTATGCCGGCAACCCGCTGGCCTGCGCCGCCGGCCTGGCGGTGATCGACGAGATTCTCGGCAACGACCTCGTCGGCAACGCCGAGCGCACCGGCGCGCGGCTCAAGGGGGAACTCGAGAACCTCATGGACGAATACCCGTTCATCGGCGACGTGCGCGGACTCGGCCTCCTGCTCGCCTTCGAGACCGTGTCCGACCGCGACACGATGGCGCCCCTGCCACGCACACTGAACGCCTTCAACGAGCTGGTGGAGATCGCCTACCAGGAGGGCCTCATCATCTACTCGCGTCGCACCCGCGGCGGCGTCGAGGGCGATCACTTCATGGTCTGCCCGCCGCTCATCTGCGAGGCCTCGCATATCGACGAGATCATGGGCAAGCTGCGCAGGAGCCTCGACCGCTTCGCCGCCTCTGCCGGACTCGACCGCGCTCTCGCCGCCGGGGCGCGCTGATGTCGAAGATCATCATCACCTGCGCCGTCACCGGGTCGGTGCACACGCCGACCATGACGCCGCACCTGCCGATCACGCCCGCCGAGATCGCCGCCTCGGGCATCGAGGCCGCGGCGGCCGGAGCGGCGATCCTGCACCTGCACGCCCGCGACCCGGACAACGGGCGCCCCTCGGCCGAACCGGCGCTGTTCATGGACTTTCTCGCCCGGATCAGGGCAGGCTGCGACGCCGTGGCCAACGTCACCACCGGCGGCAGCGCCGTCATGAGCCTCGACGAGCGCCTCGCGGGGCCAAGGGCAGCGGCCCCGGAGATGTGTTCGCTCAACCTCGGCTCGATGAACTTCGGCCTGTTCGGTGCGGCCGAGCGTTACGTCGACTGGAAGTTCGACTGGGAGAAGCCCTTTCTCGAAGGCACCCGCAACCTGATCTTCAGGAACACCTTCGCCGACATCGAGACCATCTTCGACGAACTCGGCAACGCGCGCGGCGCACGATTCGAGTACGAGTGCTACGACGTCGGCCACCTCTACACGCTCGCGCACTTTGCCGACCGCGGGCTGGTCGGACCGCCGTACTTCATCCAGTTCGTGTTCGGCATTCTCGGCGGCATCGGCGCCGACGTCGACAACCTCGTGCACATGCGGCGCATCGCCGACAAGCTGTTCGGTGACGATTACCTGTTCTCGGTGCTGGCCGCCGGGCGCCACCAGATGACGATGGCCGCAGCGTCGGCGAGCATGGGCGGCCACGTGCGCGTGGGACTCGAGGACAGCATCTTCATCGCCCGCGGCCGCCTGGCCGAGTCCAATGCCGAACAGGTCCTGAAGGTGCGTCGCATCGTCGAGGAGCTCGGCCGCGAGGTGGCGACGCCGGCCGAGGCGCGCCGTATACTGAAGCTCAAGGGCGCCGACCAAACCACGTTCTGAATGCGCGCCGGGAGCATCACGCAATGAACCGACCCGCGATCCGGCAGGCTACGGCGGAGGACCTGCCGTCGATGGTGCGCCTGCTCGGCGGTCTCGCCGAGGCGCTCGGCGACGCCTCTGCGTTTGCCGCCGACGTCGCGCGGCTGAAGCGTTTCGGCTTCGGCGACACCCGGGTCTATCACGCCCGGATAGCAGCCGAGGATGGCGAGGACATCGGCATCGTCGTTTACTTTCCCGAGTTCTCCACCTGGCGCTGCGCGAGCGGCCTGTACGTGCAGGACCTGTACGTCGAAGGCGCCGCGCGCGGCCGCGGCACGGGACGCGCACTCCTCGCATCCGCCCTGCGGCACGCCCGCGAGGCGTGGGACGCTGCCTACCTGCGCCTTGCAGTGCACGTGCTCAACCGGGACGCCCTCGACTTCTACCGCGTGCTCGGCTTCACCGCCGATCCGGACAACCGGGTGATGCTGCTCGACGGCGACGGCCTGCAGCGCCTTGCCGGACAGTGACCCTGCATCCCGACGAAGGACCATCACCGACAGCTACGCAATGAAGGCCGTATTCCATCCCGACCAGCGCATTCACTACCCGCGGCACTTCCTCTCGAGCGGCGCGCCGCAGCCGAACCCGGAGCAGCCGGAGCGCACCGACGCGCTGCTCGAGGGCGCGCGCAATGCCGGTCTCGAAGTCATCGAGCCGTCCGACCACGGCCTGGCGCCGGTCGCGGCGGTGCACTCGCCCGAGTACATTCATTTCCTCGAGCACATCCACGAGCGCTGGCGTCGCATACCCGGCGCCTCCGAGGAAGTGGTGCCCAACATTCATCCCGACAGCCGCCGGGTCGGCTATCCGAAGTCGGCGGTCGGCCAGGCCGGCTATCACCTGATGGATACCGCCTGCCCGATCTCGGAGCACACCTTCGGTTCGATTCGCTGGAGCGCCAACACCGCCGTGCACGCCGCGAAGCTTGTTCTGGCCGGCGAAACGGCCGCTTACGCACTGTGCCGACCGCCGGGACACCATGCCTTTCGCGACCTCGCCGGCGGCTTCTGCTACTTCAACAACACCGCCATCGCTGCCGAGCTGTTCAGCGCGCGGGGGATGAGGCCGGCCATCGTCGACGTCGACCTGCACCACGGCAACGGCACCCAGGGAATCTTCTACCGGCGCGGCGACGTGCTGACCGTGTCGGTGCATGCCGACCCGGTGCGCTACTACCCGTTCTTCTGGGGGCATGCCGGCGAGCGCGGTGAAGACGACGGCACGGGCTGCAATCTCAACCTGCCGCTGCCGAGGGGGACGGGAGACGACGGCTTTCTCGAGGCGCTCGAGGTCGGCCTGGCCAGGGTCGCCGCCTTCGACCCCGACGTCCTCGTTGTCGCCCTGGGTCTCGACGCCTTCGCCGGCGATCCGTTCGGCGGTCTCGCGGTCACGACGGACGGCTTCGGCCGCATCGGCGCCGCGCTCGGCTCCCTCGATCTGCCGACGTTGCTGGTCCAGGAAGGCGGCTACCTGTGCCCGGAACTCGGCACCAACCTGGCAAGCTTCATCGACGGATTCGCCGGCGCCCACCACGCTCCGACGCCGCGACGCTGAGAGCCCGGCAAAGGGCCTCGCGGGCGCCGTTCGTGGTACCATCCCCGCGCCCGGGACGCACCACGGAGGGCGCTACCCGTCCCCGCCAATTTTGTACATCCGGAGAGACTCAATGTTCACCAGGAAGCTTCTCGTCGTCGCCGCCGTGCTGGCTCCGCTGGCCGCCCACGGCGCATCGCTGACGATCAACCCGGGGATGTGGGAAACCACCATGACCCGCACCAACCCGATGACCGGGACGCCGACCACCGAGACCAGTACCGAGTGCGTCACCGAGCAGTCGTTCGATCCGCGCGAGATGATGCAGGACGCCCAGGGCTGCCAGCTCACCGAGGAAAACCTCTCCGGCGACACCCTGACCTTCGCCATGGCCTGCACGGTCGAAGGGGCGGGCAGCGCCGACATCAAGGGCCGCTTCCAGACCGACGGACAGACGGGCAACGGCGCCATGAACATGAGCATGAACATGGGCGGCATGACGATGTCCATGGACATGAACTGGACCGCCCGCCGCCTGGGCGACTGCTGAACCCGACCCGCCGCCGCGCCCGCCGCGTGCGCGGCGGCGCGCAATGACCTGCCATGGCCATGAAACTCGTTACCTGGAACGTCAACGGCATCCGCGCCGTGGAGCGCAAGGGTGAACTGACCGCGTTGGTCGACGCCGAAAAACCCGATTTCTTCCTGGTGCAGGAAATCAAGGGCAACGTCGAGCAGTTCAGCAAGTATCTCACCGACCATCCCGGCTACGCGCAGTTCTATCACAGCGCCGAGAAGAAGGGCTATGCCGGATCCGGGCTGTGGGTCGCAAGGGCGCTCTACGAGAGCCTCGAGACCGTCGAGTTTCATACCGACGTGCCTCACATGCCCGCCGCGGACGAGGGGCGCGTGTCGTGGCTGTCGTTCGCGCTCGACGGCAAGGTGCACGATCTTCTGTCGGTCTACTTTCCGAACGGCGGCAAGAGCGAGCAGGCCTGGCGCGAGAAGCTCGTTTTCTACGACCGCATCCACGACCACATGAACCGCCTGCGCGACGCCGGCCACGTGGTCATCGTCGGCGGCGACATGAACGTGGCCCACACCGAGATCGACATCGCCCGGCCGAAGGAAAACGACGGCAAGATCGGCTTCCATCCCGACGAGCGCGCGTGGATGGACCGGGTCACCGCCGATGGCTGGGTGGACGTGTGGCGCGCGCTGCATCCCGGGGTCACGGACGTGTATTCCTACTGGGACCTCGTCACTCGCGCCCGCGAACGCAACGTGGGATGGCGCATCGACTACTTCCTGGCCGATCGCTCTTTGCTCGGGCACGTCGCCGAGGTCGAGTATCTCGACAGGCAGATGGGCTCGGACCACTGCCCGCTGCGCATGACGCTGAAGCGCTGATCGCGCCCGAGCGCGGGCGCCACGCGGCGACCGGGTGCTTTCGGAGCCACCCCGGTGTTATGGTATGAGCTCCTGTTTCACGGCGAGGGAGCATCCGCATGAGCAATTCCTTCGACGCCCGCACCACCATGGAATCGGGCGGCAAAGAATACGAAATATTCGAACTCGGCCGCGCAGCCGATGGAAAGGCCCTCGAAGCACTTCCCTTCAGCCTGCGCATCCTGCTGGAGAACCTGCTGCGTCACGAGGACGGCGAGAACGTCACCCGTGACGATATCGAGGCGCTGATCGGCTGGAGCCCGGATGCCGAACCGTCCACCGAGATCGCTTTCACCCCGGCCCGGGTGGTGCTGCAGGACTTCACCGGCGTGCCGGCCGTGGTCGACCTCGCGGCCATGCGCGACGCGGTGGGCGCTCTCGGCGGCGACCCCGCCCGGGTCAACCCGCTGGCACCGGCCGAACTGGTCATCGACCACTCGGTGCAGGTCGACGCCTTCGGCAACGCCGCGGCGCGGGCGAAGAACTCGGAGATCGAGTTCGGGCGCAACCGCGAGCGCTACGCCTTCCTGCGCTGGGGCCAGCGCGCGTTCGAAAACTTCAAGGTGGTGCCGCCGGATACCGGCATCGTGCACCAGGTGAACCTGGAATACCTGGCCCGCGTGGTGTTCCCGAACGAGGCCGGCGGCCGCCTGCAGGCCTACCCGGACACGCTGGTCGGCACCGATTCGCACACCACCATGATCAACGGCCTCGGCGTACTCGGCTGGGGCGTGGGCGGCATCGAGGCCGAGGCGGCCATGCTCGGCCAGCCGATCACCATGTTGATCCCGCGCGTGGTGGGATTTCGACTGCGCGGCAAGTTGCGCGAGGGCGCCACCGCCACCGACCTTGTGCTGACCGTCACCGAGATCCTGCGCCGGCACGGCGTGGTCGGCAAGTTCGTCGAGTTCTTCGGCGACGGCCTGACCCACCTGCCCCTGGCCGACCGCGCCACGATCGCCAACATGTCGCCCGAGTTCGGCGCCACCTGCGCCATCTTTCCGATCGACGCCGAGACCCTGCGCTACCTCGGGTTGACCGGGCGCAGCAGCGAGCAGGTCGCGCTCGTCAGCGACTACGCGCGGCGCCAGGGACTGTTTCGCAGCGACGGCGACAAAGAGGCGCGCTACAGCGAGACCATCGATCTCGACCTCGGCGACGTCGAGCCCAGCATCGCCGGCCCGAGCCGGCCCCAGGACCGCATCGCCCTGGCCGAGGCACGCGCGACCATCGTCGGCAAGCTGCACGAGATGCAGTGCGAGCGCGGCGGCTGCAGTTCCTCCGGCGAGGATGCCGCACGCTTCGCCGACGAGGGAGGCGCCACCGCCGTGGCGGCCGAGGCCAACCGCTATACCGGGCGCCAGCCGGTCGACGACGGCGAACACGCCTACGAGCTCGTCGACGGCGCGGTGGTGATCGCCGCCATCACCTCGTGCACCAACACGTCCAACCCGGCGGTGATGGTCGCTGCCGGGCTCGTGGCCCGCAACGCTCATGCGCGCGGCATCACCGTCAAGCCATGGGTCAAGACCTCGCTGGCGCCGGGTTCGCGCGTGGTCACCGACTACCTCGACAAGGCCGGACTGACCGACGACCTCGAGGCGCTCGGTTTCTACCTCGTCGGCTACGGCTGCACCACCTGCATCGGCAACTCCGGGCCGCTGCCCGAGCCGGTGAGCGAAGCCATCAACGAGGCCGACCTCATCGTCTGCTCGATCCTGTCCGGTAACCGCAACTTCGAGGGACGCATCCATCCCGAGGTACGGATGAATTTCCTCGCCTCGCCACCGCTGGTCGTCGCCTATGCCATCGCCGGCCGCATGGACATCGACCTGTCGACCGAGCCGCTGGCCGAGGATGCCGACGGCAATCCCGTGTATCTCAAGGACCTGTGGCCGACCCAGCACGACGTGGCCGAGGCGGTGGCGGGCAGCGTCGACTCGGCCATGTTCATCGAAAGCTATCGCGACATCTTCAAGGGCGACAAGCGCTGGGCGGCGATGCCGGTGCCGGACAGCGACCAGTACCGGTGGGCCGACGATTCGACCTATATCCGCAACCCGCCGTACTTCGAGTCGATGAGCAGCGAGCCGGCCGGCATCGGCGAGATCGGCGGCGCGCGGGTGCTGTGCCTGCTCGGCGACAGCGTGACCACCGACCACATCTCGCCGGCCGGTGCGATCATGGCCGACAGCCCGGCGGGACGGTACCTGTCCGAACACGGCGTGGAGCGCAAGGACTTCAACTCCTACGGCTCCAGGCGCGGCAACCACGAGGTGATGATGCGCGGCACGTTCGCCAACATCCGCCTGCGCAACCGGCTCGCGCCGGGCACCGAGGGCGGCTGGA
>CBFGVH010000055.1:0-22357 GCA_965652415.1 uncultured Gammaproteobacteria bacterium
TCAAGGGTGCGCCGGTTCTTCTCGTGACAGTACGCCGAGTCGGGGATATCGAGGGGCTGCCAGGCGTAGCCGGGGGGCTCTCCCGGGCGCTTTTCTCCGAGCAGGATGCGCGCCAGTTTCCTTCCGGAGGCGAGATTGCGGCTCGCGAGGCCGTCACCGCTGATGTATGTCGTGATGCCGTCCTCGACCATGTCCACGGAAACATGGATATGCCCGGCGAGCAGCACCGGGTTCGCCGACAAGCTGCGCAGGCGCTCGCCCACCCACGCGCCCTCCGACGCCGACAGCGTACGCCCGTCCTGGTAATCGGGACCGAGGCCAGGGTCGTGCAGCGGGCGGTGAGTCATGGCGACGAGGTGACGGTAGCCCTCGCGCCGGGCGGCCAGCGCGTCGAACAGTTCGCCGCGATCGCCGCTGCTCGCCGGCCATGTCGACGCCGCGGTGTCGAAACTCGCGACCATGGTCTCGCCAAGGGTGAAGGCAAAGTTGCGCGGACCGATATCGTGAACGAAGTCCCTGTGCACGAGGCGGCCGCTATCGTGAAAGTCGTGGTTGCCGATCGTGGCGTACACGGGTAGCGGGGAGCGATCCAGCACCGCCGGCAACGTGGCGAAGTCGCCCGCCGAGTAGTAGAAATCGCCCGTGTGCAGCATGAAATCGGCGCCGAGGTGCGCCGAGCGTTCGAGACACCAGGCCAGTTCGCTGCCGCCGCCGCTGTCACCGATGACGGTGAAGGCGAATTCGTCGGCAAACGGCACACGGTACCCGATCCGGTGGCGGCCCGCGGGAACCTCCAGGGACAGGCGCCGATTGACCGGGGTTGGACCCTGTTCGTCCGCGATGCGCACATCCGGGGCCTGGAGTTCGGCCCGCACCGGGATGTTGCGCCAGGTCACGTCGATGACCGCCGGCGCCGCCGCAACGACGGTCATCGCGGGCGTCGGGCCGAATGCGCGCAGAACGAGCTGCAAGGCGCCGTCGCGGCGGGACGCTTCCTGGATGTAGGCATGGTCCAACGCGATATCGACATCCGGTTCCAGCAGCCTCATCCGCCGCGCCCGCGCATCGGGCTCGGCCTGCAGCACGGGAAAGCGAACGCCGCTGACCAGCGCGTTGACCGCCCCCGCGGCGGCGAACACGCCGGTCGCCGCCGCGATGCCGCGCACCAGGTCGCGGCGCTTCATGGCCGCGGCCGGCGCACGGGGACGGCTGCCGGGCTCGGGAGGGCGGAATCGTGTCGCGGGACCATGGTCGCCGTATTGTACCCGCGCCGCCACCGGCGCCGGTCCGGAACATGGTACCGCCGGTGACGTCGATCAGGCGTAGCGGCCGCCTCGAACCACGCGAAAACCCATGTGGCCGGTGGTGCTGTCCGGCGTGTTGAAGCTGCGTGCCCCGATCCGGTAGCGGTTGCAGTACGAGTCGTGGCACAGGTAGGAACCGCCGCGAATGGAGCGCCGGCCGTTGGGCACCAGGCACACGGGGTCCTGTTCACGGGTGATGCGATGGTAGTTGGGAGAGAACGTGTCCGCGCACCATTCCCAGACGTTGCCGCAGACGTTGAACAGGCCGAAGCCGTTGGCGTCGAAGGCATCCACCGGTGCGGTGCCGGCATAGCCGTCGTCGCGGGAATCGTGGTCGGGAAACGTTCCCTGCCAGATATTGCACATGTGACGCCCGCCGGGCGTGAGCTCGTCTCCCCACGCATAGCGCCGCTCGTCGAGTCCGCCGCGCGCCGCGTACTCCCACTCGGCCTCAGTGGGCAGCCGGACGCCGGCCCAGCGGCAGTAGGCGGCGGCGTCGTTCCAGGAGACGTGCACCACGGGGTGGTCGAGCCGCCCGGCGAGGTCGCTGCCGGGACCCTCGGGATGCCTCCACGAAGCGCCTTCGACCTTCAGCCACCACGGCGTTCCCGCGGCCGCTTCGCGAGGCCGGCCGTGGGCCGTGCCGGGCGCGAATGCCCGGAACACGAACGACCATCCGAACCGCTCGGCATCGGTGGCATAGCCGGTGGCCTCGACGAACCGCGCGAACGCGGCATTGCTCACGGCCCTGCTCGAGATTTCGAACGCAGTCAGGCGCACGCGCCGCCTGGGTCCCTCGCCGTCGCCCGCGAAACCCTCGCCGTCGGCGGCTCCCATGACGAAGTCGGCGGCCGCGAGTCGCACGAAATCGTGTGTCACCGGTTCGACGGAGGGCGGCACGTCGATCGGCGCGTTCGAAGGCGGGCCGCCGCGCGATGCGGCGCAGCAGGGCTTTTCCGGCACGACTAGCCTTCGTCCTCCCAGAACGCCTTGCCGGGGAGCTGCTTCATCATCTCGAGGATCTTCTCGCGGGGAATGACGCCCGCGCGCGCCGCCCACTCGTCCCAGCGCGCGGCGAGGTCGGCCACCACCTCGGGATGCGCGGCGGCGAGATCGCGGGTCTCGGTGCGGTCGACCTGCATGTCGTACAGCTCCCAGTCGCCGGGATACTCGCGCACCAGCTTCCAGCGCCCGAGTCGCACCGCGGCATTGCCCTCGTGCTCGAAGAACATCGGCCGCTCGGGCAGCGCGTCCTCGACGAGGACCGGCAACAGGCTCACGCCCTCCATGGGAGGGATGTCGCGATCGGCGTAGCGCGACGGATAGCTCGCGCCGGCGGCGTCGACGATGGTCGCCATGATGTCGGGAATGTGCGCCGGGGTGTGGCGAAGCGCCCCCTTGTCCGCGATCCCCGACGGCCAGTGGCACAGGAAGGGCGTCGCCACGCCGCCCTCGTGGGTCCAGTGCTTGTACAGGCGAAACGGCGTGTTGGACAGGTTGGCCCAGGCGACGCCGTAGCTCTGGTAGGTATCCTCCGGTCCCGGCATGATCGACGGAATGTTGCCGACCGTGACCGGCTCCCCCGCGCGGGTGTGGGAGCGTGCGATCATCAGCTCGTTGACCAGTTCCTCCATGGTGACGTTCTCCGGTATGTCCTCGGCGCAGGCACCGTTGTCGGAGAGGAAGAAGATCAGGGTGTCGTCGAGTTGGCCGGTTTCCTCGAGCGCGGCGATGATGCGGCCGATGCCCTGGTCCATGCGGTCGATCTGCGCGGCGTACACCTCCATGCACCTGAGCAGCCACTCCTTGTGTTCGGCCTCGTCCCACGGCGGCTGGGTCGGATCGCGCTCGGTAAGCTCCCAGTCGGGCTCGATGAGCCCGGCGGCGACCATGCGATCGAGCCGCTCCTCGCGCAGTCGGTCCCAGCCGGCATCGAAGCGTCCCCGGTACTTCGCGATGTCCTCGGGATGGGCGTGCAGGGGCCAGTGCGGCGCGGTATAGGCGACGTACTGGAAGAACGGCTCCTCGCCGTGTTGCTCACAGTGCTCGCGGATGAACGCGGCCGCCTGGTCGCTGATTGCGTCGGTGTAAAAGAACCCGGGGTCGTTCTCGGCCTCGTGGTCGATGTTCTCGTTGCCCCGTGTGAGGGTGTTCGGGTAGTAGAAGCTGCCGGCGCCGATGATGGTGCCGTAGAAGGCGTCGAAACCACGCTGCATGGGCCACGAGCCGGTGGGCTCGACCAGGTTGCTCGACACGTGCCACTTGCCGCTCATGTAGGTTCGATAACCGCCTTCCTTCAGCACCTCGGCGATGGTGACGGTGTCGCGGCCGAGATCGCCGGCATAGCCTTCCGGCCCGGTCGGGTAGGTGAGCACGCCGATGCCCGCCTGGTGCGGATACAGCCCGGTCAGGAGCGAGGCCCGCGACGGGCTGCAGCGCGGCGTGTTGTAGAACTGGGTGAACCTGAGCCCGGATGCGGCCAGGCGATCGAGATTGGGCGTGTCGACCTCGCCGCCATAGCAGCCGATGTCCGAGTAGCCCATGTCGTCGTTGATGATCAGCAGTACGTTGGGTCGTCGTTGCATGTATTCCCGCTCCGGTTGTCGGATGGCCCGCCAGGCGAAGCTCGCCAGCGGCGTGGCCGAGCGACGCTAAGATTCGATTCGAAGGCCGGTGTCGGAATCGAACAGGTGTATCGCCTCGGCCTCGAAGGCGATCGGCACTTCGTCGCCCTCGGCGCCGCCGCTGAACGACGGCACGCGGACCTTCACGAGGTCGTTGCCGAGATACAGGTTGAGCAGCACGCTCTCGCCGAGGTTCTCGGAAAGGTACAGCCTCGCCTTCACGCCTTCAGGGTCGATCCTGACGTGGGACGGCCTGATGCCCATGGTCACGGGTCCGGCGGCGCGCTCGGGTGGTGCGGGAAGCATGGTCGTGCCACCGGCGACGGCAAGGCGGTCGCCGTCGAGATTCGCGGGCAGCAGGTTCATGGGCGGGCTGCCGATGAACCGGGCCACGGCGATGCTGCGCGGGCGGTTGAACACTTCGTCGGGTGTGCCGACCTGCATGATGTCGCCGTCGAGGAACACCGCCATGCGGTCGGCCAGCGTCATCGCCTCTTCCTGGTCGTGGGTGACGTAGATGGCCGTCACGTCGAGGCTGCGCTGCAGTTTCTTCAGTTCCACCCGCGTCTGCAGCCGCAGCTGGGCGTCGAGGTTCGACAACGGCTCGTCGAGCAGGAACAGCTTGGGCTGGCGGACGATGGCCCGCGCCAGGGCGCAGCGCTGCTGCTGGCCGCCGGAAAGCTGCCCCGGGCGGCGGTGCAGCAGGTGCTGGATGTCGACCCGCTCGGCGGCACGCACCACCATGGGCTCGATGTCGGCGGGGCGCACCTTGTCCATCTTCAACGGGAAGGCGATGTTCTCGCGCACCGTCATGTGCGGGTACAGCGCGTAGTTCTGGAACACCATGGCAATGTCCCGCTGCCCGGGCGGCGCGTAGGTGACGTCCACGCCGTCGACCTCGAGGGTGCCCTCGTCCGGCGTCTCCAGGCCCGCGATGATCCTGAGCGTGGTGGTCTTGCCGGAGCCCGACGGCCCGAGCAAGGCGAAGAACTCCACCGGCTGGATGTCAAGGTCGATGCCCTTCAAGGCCGTGAAGCTTCCGAACCGCTTCCACACTCCCTTCAGCGTGACCCTGCCCTTCGACATCAGCGCCGTCCTCCACCCTTCACCGCGCCCACCGTAAGCCCCTTGACGATCTGCTTCTGGGCGGCGATGCCGATGATCACCACCGGCAACATGGCGACGAGCGCCGCCGCCGACAGCTTGGCCCACAGGGTCTGCTCCACGGACACGAAGTTGTACATCGCGACCGTCACCGGCCGCACGTTGTTGCCGCCGAGCTGCACCGCGAACAGGAACTCGTTCCAGGCATTGAGAAAGACGAAGATCACGGTCACCGCGATGCCCCCGCGCACCTGCGGGATGATGACGTGCCACAGGGTCTTGATCCGCGAGGCCTTGTCGAGGAACGCAGCCTCCTCCATCTCGCGCGGGATGTCTTCCATGTAGGACACCATCAGCCAGATCGCGAACGGCAGCGAGAAGGTCAGGTAGACCACGATCATGCCTGTATAGGTATCGAGCATGCTGAAGCGGTTGAGGATCAAAAAGTAGGGAATGACCAGTCCGACCGGCGGCACCATCTGCGTCGCCAGCGTGTAGAAGCCGAGCGAGCGCTTGGCCGGAAGGCGCAGGCGCGCGAAGGCGTAGGCCGCCGGAACCGCCAGCACGATGGTCAGCACGGTGGTGGACACCGAGACGATGGCGCTGGTCGCGAGGCTGTCGAGGATGGAAAAACCGCCGAACAGCGCGTCGGCGTAGTTCCTGCCCACGGGGTCGAAGAACAGCGTGGGGGGATAGGCGAGCACGTCCCGTTCGGACTTCAGGGAAACGATGACCGCCCAGATGAGCGGGAACACCCACACCAGCAACAGCAGGCCGGCGACCGTCATCAGGATGACGTTGCGCCGCGTCGCGGCGCTGCGGTAAGGGTTCATGCCGCCGCCTCCCGGCGCCTCGGCGTGCGCACGTAGAACAGGATCGCCGACACCGCCATGGTGATGATCAGCAGGGCCACCGCCAGCGCCGAGCCATAGCCGAAGTTGAGTTCGACGAACGACGTCTTGAACGCGTAGAGATTGAGAATCTCCGAGGCCGTGCCCGGACCGCCGCCGGTGGCGGCGAAGATCGCCGCGAAGGCGTGCAGGGAGATCATCGCGCGCATGATGATGACGATGACAACGGCCGGCCGGATCAGCGGCAGCGTGATGTGCCAGAAGCGCTGCAAGGCATTGGCCTTGTCGATGCGGGCGGCCTCGTAGACGTCGCCCGGCAGCGCCGCGAGCGAGGCGAGGAAGACGAGAAACGCGAACGGCGTCCACTGCCAGGTGTGGATGATGATCACCGATACCAGGGCCGGTATGGGACTACCCAGCCAGTTGATCTGCTCGAAGCCGAGCCACTGCACGAGGAAGTCCACCATGCCGAAATTCGGCGCCAGCATCAGCGTGCGCCAGAACAGGCCCACCACCACCGGCGCGAGCACGATGGGCAGGATGGCGACGATGCGAAAGATCCACTGGCCGGCCGGGATCTGCATCACCATCAGTGCGAGGCCGAGACCGATCACCACCTGCATGGTCACGCTCGAAACCGTGTAGATGCCGGTCAGGCCGAGGGCGTGCCAGAACCTCGGGTCGCCCCACATCTGCACGTAATTGTCGAACCCGGCGAAACCGTCGAGAAACGGCATCGCCAGGTTGATGGTCTGGAACGAGCTGTAGACGAGATAGGCGAGCGGAAAGGTGGTGGTGACGAACAACACCAGGATTCCCGGCGCCGTGAGCAGCAGGGCGAATCGACGTTCGCCCTGCTGCGCACCGCCTTCGCGCACTGCCTGTCTCGTCACGACCCGGGGTCAGCCCTTGAGCATCTGGTCGATCTTCTGCTGGGCCTCCTTCAGCGCCGCCGCCGGCGTCTGCTGGCCGACCAGGGCCGCCTGGATGGCGGTGGCCATGGTGTCGCCCACGGCCGGCCACTGCGGCAGGCGCGGACGCCAGTCGGGGTCGGTGTCGTTGGCGAAGGACTCGGTGGCCGCCTCGACGAAGTTGTGGCCGAAGCCGGACATAAGGCCGAGGTAATCGGAGTCTTCCCACAACGAGTTGCGGACCGCGCCGGTGCGCTTGTAGGCGCCGGGGAAGGCATAGGACGTCGCCACCTGCACCTCGCGCGAACCCGCCCACTGGCAGAACAGCCACGTCGCCTGCTTCTGCTTCTCGCTCAAGGCGCCGTTGATCGGGAAGCTCCAGTTCCAGATCGAAGTCACGCGCTTGCCGGACGGCCCCTTGGGCCAGCGGGCGAAGCCGATATTGCCGACCACCTTGGACGTCTCCGGGTTGGCCACCACCGCGGCACTGCTGTGCGCGTCGATGTAGGAGCCGACGGTGCCCTGGCCGAAGGCGTCGGCGATGTCAGGCCAGTTCCAGTTCTCGACGCCGGCCGGGGAATACTTGTTGAGCAGCGTGACGTAGTACTCGAGCGCCGCCAGCGCCTCGGGGGTGTCGACCGTGACGCGATCGCCGTCGAACCATTCGCCGCCGTAGGCGCGAAAGATCGACGGGTAGATGTACATGTTCTGACCGGCGCCGCGGAACCCCCTGAGGGCACAGCCCCACAGGCGGTTGTCGGGGTCGTGGACGGCCTCGGCGTTGGCCATGTATTCCTCGAGCGTCTCGGCCGGGGCGAGGCCCTTCGCGTCGTAGACGTCCTTGCGATAGATCTGTATCGTCGCCTCGCCGTCGTAGGGAATGCCGTAGGGCCGGCCGTCCACCGAGGTGGCGCCGCGGTGTCCGGGCTGGATGTCGTCGTAGTTGAACCAGGCGGCATCCGTCAGGCTGGCGTTGCCGAGGTAGTCGTCGAGCGGATCGATCCAGCCGTTGGCGACGTACAGCATGTAGTACATCGGGTCGGCGGCATGCGAGGCGTAGGTGCCTGTCTTGCTCGACAGGTCCAGCACCGCCTTCTGGCGAATCTGCCCCGGCGGAATCATCTCCAGCCGCGCGTCGATGCCGGTCAGGGTCCTGAAGTCCGGCAGCACGGTCTCGAGGTTGTTGAAGTAACCGGCGGGGATGACGGCGATGGTGATGCGCTCACCCTCGGCCATGCGCCAGTCGATGCCGGCGCCGCGGAACGACTCCAGGTCCATGAACTCGCCGGCGGCATGGGCGCGGCCGATGAGCAGGCCCGGCGCGGCGATGGTGGCGGCGCCGGCGGCGGCGCTCTTCAGGACGCTGCGGCGGGTGAAGTGCGGGCCGCCCCGGCGGCCGGGCGAATTCGGGTCGTGGGACATGGTGACTCCTCCGGTGGGTTGTCTGCGGTCGAAAAGTTCTAAAGATCTATTTTTAGATCGTTTAAAGAAATGTACTATGTCATCCATGTCCAGTGCAACCCGCAGTGACAAGCGCCGAGGGCGAAGCCCGCGCGGCGTGCTGGCGGCCAAGCGGCCGCATCCGGTCCTCGGCGCCAGCCGGGTGCCGCGCTACCTGCAGCTCGCGGAGATCTTCCGCCAGCGCATCGCGCGCGGGGCGTGGAAGCCCGGCGACATGCTGCCGTCCATCGACATGCTCATGCAGGAGTTCTCGGTGGCGCGGGTGACCGTGCGCCAGGCCATGCGCCTGCTCACCGACGAGGGCCTCGTCTCGCCCCAGCGCGGCCGCGGCACGGTGGTCAACGAGCATCCGAAGTCGCAGCGCCACCTGCGCCTGCATACCACGCTCGCCGGCCTGGTGGACATGTACCGGGCCGACACCCCGGTGCTTACCAACCTCGAGGAGTCCGATGCCTGCCCCGAACTCGACGAGCAGGACGGCACGGCCGCCCCGGGATACTTTCACATGCGCCGCGTCCACGCCCGCGACGGCGTGAAATACTGCGTCAACTCGATGTACATCGACGAGCGCGTGTTCGCCATGAACCGGCGGCGCTTCCGCAAGGAGGTGGTGTTGCCGGTGCTGTTCTCGCTGCCGGGCGTCACCATCGCGCGCGCACGCCAGACCATGCACATCACCCGCGCCGACGTCGAGGTCGCGGCCCTGCTCGACATTCCGGTGGGAGAACCCATGGCCGAGGTGCGCCGGGTCATGTCGGCGCCCGACGGCACCGTCATCTACGTCGCCGACGTCACCTATCGCGGGGACTACATCCACCTCGATATGGACCTCATCCCTTAACAGTCCCTCGAGCGTCAGGTATCATCCGCGCTCCCTGCCCGCGATAGCGCCCGATGACTCCCGAGCCCCGCCGACCGCTGGTATTCTTTCACGCCGGCCTCGGCAAGGTCGCGTCGACCTACCTGCAAAAGCGCGTGTTCCCCGCGCTCGACGGCATCTGCTACATCCCCCGCGACCGCTTCCGCTCCCACTCGCGCATCGTCGCGCGGGCCGAACACGACCGATACCTGATCTCGCGCGAGTGCGGCAAGCGCCTTCAACCCCGGCTCGAGGAGATCCACCGGTTCTACCCGGATGCCCGGATCCTGCTTTTCTTTCGCCGCCACGACGAGTGGATCGCGTCCCACTACCGACGCTACGTCAAGAACGGCGGCGTCCGCGATCTCGACGGCTACCTGGATCTGGACGGCGACGACGGCATCTGGACGCGGGACCAGCTCGAGTACATGCCGATGATCGAGCGGGTCAGGCAGCGTTTCGGCCGCGATCCCTTCGTGCTGACCTACGACCGGTTGCGCGCGGACGGCGACGACTTCAACCGCCGGCTCGCCGATTACCTCGGCGCCACGATCGACCCGTCGCGCCTTCGCACCGAACCCGTTCACGCCTCCTACGCGGTAGCGAGGCTCGCCCGACTCAGGCGCATCAACCGCCACCTCGGGCTCGCCGAACCGGAAATCGCCGGGCCGACGGGCGGTACGCGAGCCGGCCATCGCCGGCTGCGGCTCGCCCGCAGCTACCTGCTGCTGGGCGCCGCCGGACTGCTGAAGCCCGATCCCGATCCGCGCGAAGCGCTCACCCCGCGCGCGGTGCTCGAGAGAATCCGGGAATACTATGCCGACGACTGGCGCTCGGTCGTCGCCTTCGAGGCCGCACAGTTCGACGGCTGAGCGCGCCTACTCCGATTCGGCGATCACCCACTGCTCCACCTCGGCGGCGGCGCACCACTGGTTGATGGCGGGCGTGTCGAGCACCGCCTTCATGTAGTCGGCCAGCGCCCCGTCGAGCCGATGATCGAGAGTCCGGAACCGCATCAGCACCGGTGCGTAGAACGCGTCGGCCATGCCGAAGGCGCCGAACAGGAAGGGCCCGCCGCTGGCGGCGAGACAGTCGGCGAAGATCGACTCGATCCGGGAGATGTCGCGGCGGGCACCCGGCGACAGATCGCGCGGCCGGCGGCCGCGAATGTTCATCGGCGCCTCGCGCCGCAGGTCGGCGAACCCCGAGTGCATCTCTGCCGCGATGCTGCGCGCCCGCGCCCGCGCCGCCGCCTCGTCCGGCAGCAGGCCGGCCTCGGGGTGACGCTCGTTGAGATACTCGGCGATGGCCAGCGAATCCCATACGAGGATGTCGCCGTGGGACAGTATCGGCACCATGGGCGGCGCCGGGGCGAACGACGCCAGGCGGGCGGCGGTGTCGTCACGGTAGAGCGGAATCACCGTCTCGTCGAAGCCGATGCCCGCGTGGGTCATCATCACCCACGCACGCATGGACCATGACGAGTAGTTCTTGTTGCCGATGATCAGGCGGTAGCGGTCGGGCATGGCGGTTATCGATACCAGGGTGAAGGGAAACTTGCCGGGCGAATCATACCGCAGGCGGGAGCGCCGTCGTCTACAGCCCGATGATCACCCGAACCGCGTCCAGCCGCACTCTCGGCTCGCCGAGGGACATGCGCAATGCTTCGAGCAGGCGTTCGTGGTGGTCGATCTCCTCCTGGCGCACGTCCGGGTTGACGGACTTGAGGTAGCGCAGGCGGGCGAGTTCCTCCTGCAGGCGCTCGACTCCGGCGCGGCCGTGGGCGAGCAGCATGTGCCGGGCGCGCCCGGTGACGTCGTTGCGGGCCCGCTCGAGCACGGCCTTCAGCGCCGCACGCTTGATATCGATGATCTGGCGCGACGGCTTGTACTTCAGCGGCACCCACGAGCGGTTCACGACGTCGTGATCGATGCCGGGATCCAGGCGTATGCCGGTCTCGTCGTGAACCTCGCAGACCAGCAGCGGCGGCACGTAAGAGGCGAGTTCCGGTTCGGAGAACCTGGGTGCCTCGATCACGAACACACACTCGACCGCCAGGCGACCACGCGGCAGCGCATCGTGACGCATGGCGCACAAAGTGGCGTTTCCCCGCTCGGTGTTCATGACGAGGTCGGACAGCCCCTGCACCAGCGGATGCTCCCAGGTGAGAAAGGCGAGGTCCTCGTTTTCCAGCGCCGTGCCACGATCGAACGTCGCCGCCAGTCCGGAGTCGGGCAGGCCCGGGACCGGCGTCAGCAGCCGTTCGCCCGGCGCCAGCAGCACGCTGCCCGGTCGGTAGGGTTCCATGCTGATGTCGTAGCAGGCGAGCGCGTGCTCAATCCATTCGCGCAGACTGCGATCGGCGTCGGCCCGCCTCGCCTCCTCGACAAGCTCGTCGGCGCGCCGCAGCGGCCAGGATCGGTACTCCAGCAGACGGTCGCGCCCGGCGCGCATTTCCTCGGCGAGCTGTGCCGCGAGTTCGCGGGAGTGGTCCACCAGGCGGTCCATAGCGGCGCCGTCGCCGTCGAGCAGCGCCGCCGCGAGTCGCTCGCCGAGGCGTTCGCTCACGAGCTGGTTGACCGTGCCGACGCGCTCGAAGGCATCGAGTCCCTCGTGGTACCAGCGCACGAGGCGGGCCGTGACCGAGCCCTCGATGCACGGCACGTGCACACGTACCTCGTCGCGGCGGCCGATGCGGTCGAGCCGGCCGATGCGCTGTTCCAGCAGGTCCGGCACGAGGGGCACGTCGAACAGCACGAGGTGATCTGCGAACTGGAAATTTCTTCCCTCGCTGCCGATCTCCGAACACATGAGCGCCTGGCAGCCTTCCTCCGGATCGGCGAACCACGCCGCCGCGCGGTCTCGCTCGATCAGGCTCAGCCCCTCGTGAAACGCGGCGCAACGGATGCCGGCGCGGCGCTTGACGACCTCCGCCAGCGCGGTCGCCGTCACGGCACTGCCGGCGATGACCAGCGCCTTCTCACCCGGCCGACCCTTGAGCCAGCTCTCGAGCCACGCCACGCGCGGGTCGCTGCGCGACCACGCATCGGCGCCCTCGGCAGCGATCAACGTACGCTCCGGGTACAGGCGCGCATCGAGGTCCGGTGCCGACCGGGCGTCGGGCCACGGGTCGAGACGATGGAACTCGACACGTCGGGACGAGAACCCGCCGGTGGATGCGCGGGTGTTGCGGAACATGACGCGCCCGGTGCCGAAGCGATCCAGCAGGCGCTCGACGAGAAGGTCGCGGCTCGCGCGGTCGTCGTTGGCATCCGCCGTGACTGGCGGCGCTTCCAGGCCAAACCGCTCGAGCAGCAGCAGCTGCTCCGGACCCGGCTCGCCGTCGCCGGCCAGGACCTCGACGAGGTCCGCCACCGGCCCGAACTCGCGATGCTCGCGCTCGAGCCGGGCGGGATCGTGGTAGCGGTGCGGATCGAGCAGGCGCAGGCGCGAAAAGTGCCCGCAGATCCCGAGCTGGCTAGGTGTTCCGGTCAGCAGCAGCACGGCGGGGATGACCGCCGCCAGCTTCTCGGCCACGCGATACGCCTCGCCCGCCCGGCCGTCGCCCGGGTGCAGGTGATGCGCCTCGTCCACCACCAGCATGTCGAAGCGCGCGGCGGCGAGCTGGGCCACTCGCACCGGCTCGGCAAGCAGGAACTCGCGCGAAACCAGGACCAGCTGCTCCTCGGTGAAGGGGTTCGCCCCGTCCGTGGACCCGTCCGTGGACCCGGCCGTGTCGAACCCGTCGGCCGCGGCCGGGTCCATGGCCTCGCAACGGACGCTGTCGAACAGGCTGAAGCGCAGGTTGAAGCGCCGGATCATCTCCACCAGCCACTGGTGGACGAGGGACTCGGGGACGACCACCAGCACCCGGCGGATGCGCTCGGTGACGAGCTGGCAATGCACGATCATGCCCGCCTCGATGGTCTTGCCGAGCCCGACCTCGTCGGCTAGCAGCACACGCGGCGCATGCCGCCGCGACACTTCGCGGGCGACATGGAGCTGGTGACGAATGAGCGCCGTGCGACCGCCGACGAGTCCCCACAGGGGATCGGCAAAAAGGCGATGGCGGTTCGCCAGGGTGCCGTAGCGCAGCTTGAACCAGCGGTCCTCGTCGATGTGGCCATGCAGCAGCCGCTCGGCCGGCCGGTTGAACGACTGGTCCGGGGCGATGGCGGTCTCGGGCACCTCGATGCGGCGGCCGTCGACGTCGGTGCCGGCGTAGACGAAGATGCCGTCGCGCTCGGCCACCGAGTCGATGGCGATGCGCGCGCCGTCGTCGATGCGCACCACGTCGCCCGCGGCGAAGCGAATGCGGGACAGCGGCGCCGACTCGAGGGCGAACACGTGATCGCGCAGGTCGTCGCCGAAGCGCAGGGTGACCGTGCGCCCCTCGGCGGCGATCACCATGCCGAGACCGAGCTCGGGCCGCGCATGATTGATCCAGCGCTGTCCGGCTTGAGCGGGATTCATCGGCAGGGGAACGGGCAGGCGTCGGCGGGGCGGGCGGCATCGATCATCGGCGGGCGATTATATACCGAGCTCGCCGCGTACCGCACCGACGTTGAAGCGCCACCACCTGAAGGAGTAACGTTACAGGCGGCGTCGCCCCTGCGAGGGCGTCCCTCCACGACAACGCAAGACCGTCACCATCACATGCAAACCATCGACCTTCGAAGCGACACGGTGACCATGCCCTCACAGGCCATGCTCGCCGCCATCCCCCGCGCCGAACTGGGCGACGATGTCTACGGCGGAGACCCCACCGTGCGCCGCCTGGAGCGAGTCATGGCCGACACCGTCGGCATGGAGGCGGGCCTGTTCGTCACCAGCGGCACACAGTCCAACCTCACCGCGCTGATGGCGCACCTCGAGCGCGGCGAGGAGTTCATCGTCGGCGACAAGTACCACGTGTTCCAGCACGAGGCGCTCGGTTCGGCGGTGCTGGGGTCGCTCGCACCGCATCCCTTGCCCACGCCAGCCGACGGCCGCCTCACTCCCGAGGCGGTCGAAGCCGCTATTCGACCCGACGACATCCACTATCCGCCCACGCGCCTGCTGTGCCTGGAGAACACCTTCAACGGGGTTCCCATTCCGCTCGACCACCACGAACGGCTGACCGAGCTGGCGCGCAGGCGCGGACTCAAGGTTCACCTCGACGGCGCCCGGCTGTTCAACGCGGCGGTCGCGCTCGGCGTGGGCGTGCGCGAGCTTTGCCACGGAGTGGACTCGGTGTCGATCTGCCTGTCCAAGGGACTCGGCGCGCCCGTCGGCTCGGTGCTGTGCGGCGAGGCCGGGTTCATCGAGCGGGGACGGCGCATCCGCAAGATGCTCGGCGGGGGTCTGCGCCAGGCCGGCGTGCTCGCGGCATGCGGCCTGGTGGCGTTGGAGGAAGAAGTGCCGCGGCTGGCCGAGGACCACGCCAACGCCGCGCGGCTGGCGACCGGCCTCGGGGAGATCGAAGGGCTCGTGGTGGAACCGACCTCGGCCCTGACCAACATGGTGTTCATCACGCCGCACACCGGCGACCACGCGCGGCTGCGCGAACACCTCGCCGCACGCGGCATCCTGACTGGCGCCCAGGCACCCACAATGCGGCTGGTGACCCATCGCGACGTCACGGCGGCCGACATCGATTTCGTGCTCGAGACCTTCGCCGATTTCTACGACTCGCCCGCCCGCAACGCGGCCGCCCCCGGCTGACCGCTGCCGGCGCGGGGCGCGCAGGGCTCAGGCGTCGTCCAGCGTGTCGCGGATGCGGTCGCGGTACTCGGAGACGTCGCTGCCGTGGGAAACGATGTGACGCACCACGCCGTCGGCCCCGATCACGAAGGTGTTGGAGTTGTGATCGATGGTGTAGCCCAGGGCGGAGTCGGGAAGTTCCACTTTCTGGTGCAGGACTCCGTAGTTGCGCGCCACCTCGTCGATCGCGGCCCCGGCCCCCGTCAGACCGATGAACTTCTCGCCGAACGACGCTGCGTAGGCGCCCACGCGTTCGGGAGTGTCGCGCTCGGGGTCGAGCGAGACAAGCACCACGTTGACCCTGTCGCGCTCCCCGCGCGACAGTTCGGCGAGCGCGGCGCGGACCTTGCCCAGGGTCGCCGGGCAGACGTCGGGACAGCTTGCGAAGCCGAAGTACAGGACGACGACGTCACCGCGAAAGTCGGACAGCGAGGTCGAACCATTCACCGAGTCCAGCGTGAATTCACCGCCGAAGCCGGGATACCCGGCGGTGTTCGACGGACCCTGCCGCCACATGCTCACCGACAATCCGGCGACGACGGCGGCGACGAGAACCAGGGCGAATGCGAATTTTTTCAGCAACGGTCGACCTCGTGAAGGCGAGAGTGAATGTCGGCAGGAAGGCCCCGGATTATAGTGCCCGCGCACCCGCCGAAGAAGGCGCACCGGGCCGACCGCCGTGTTGACACCATTTGGCGCAATCTGCAATGATCCGGTCGCCATGCCCGCCCCCGCCGCTATACTGAAACGCCAGCTCGAACCGCTCAAACCGGCGGCGTGCAAACGCGGTCGATCATGACGGACAGGTAACGGCAGGCGCACGCTGGCAGCGAGTTCCATCGACCCCCGGCCGGATACCACCCGCGCACGGGGGTTTTTTAATGGCGACACCGCCAACCGTCGCGCCGAGGCCGCCAACACTCAAGAGGCAGACCCATGTTCCAAGGATCGTATGTTGCATTGATCACCCCGTTCGACGGCGATCGGGTCGACGAGGACTCGCTCGCCATGCTGGTCGAGTGGCACGTCGGGAAGGGCACCCACGGCCTGGTCCCTGCGGGCACCACCGGGGAGTCCCCCACGCTCGGCCACGAGGAGCACAAGCGGGTCGTCGAACTGACCGTCAAGCATGCCGCCGGAAGGATCCCGGTGATCGCCGGGGCCGGATCCAACAACACCATCGAGGCCATCGATTTCAGCCGCCATGCCGAGCAGGCGGGCGCCGACGCCCTGCTGCACGTCGCCGGGTACTACAACCGGCCCAACCAGGAAGGCATGTACCAGCATTTCAAGGCGGTGCACGACGCCTGCTCGCTGCCGATCATCATCTACAACATTCCGCCGCGCTGCGTCGTCGGCGTCGACGTCGACACCATGGTGCGCCTCGCGGAGCTGCCGCGCATCGTCGGCGTCAAGGACGCGACCTGCGACCTGACCCGGCCCGGCAAGGAGCGCATCCGCATCGGCAAGGAGTTCTCCTGGCTGTCGGGGGAGGACGCGACCGCGGTGGCCTACAATGCCAGCGGCGGCAGGGGCTGCATCTCGGTCACCGCGAACGTGGCGCCGGCCGAGTGCGCGGCCATGCAGAAGGCCTGTCTCGAGGGCGACTTTGCCACGGCGCTCGAATACCAGGACAGGCTCATGCCGCTGCACGAGGCGTTGTTCGCCGAACCGAGCCCGGCCGGCGTCAAGTACGCGGCCTCCCTGCTCGGCATGTGCAGCGAGCACTGCCGCCTGCCGGTGGTGCCGCTCACCGCGCCGACCCGGGAGCGGATCGCCGGCGCCATGCGGGGGATCGGGTTGATCGGAGATTGACGACGCCCGTCATGCCTGCCCGGTGCGCTTGAGCGCACCGCGCGGAAATCCGGGAGGATATCTTCCCCTCAGCCCGCAGGGTGCGCTTCAGCGCACGCGATTTGCACGACCAGGCAATACGCGTGCGCTGAAGCGCACCCTACCTGGTTCCGGGAGGAGATCTTTGCTCAAAGGCCCAGGCACTTGCCCGGCGTCTGCTGGTCGAGGCGCAGCTTCACGTAGCGACCCGGGGCGTCCTCGATGGCCTTGAGCTTTCCGGCGCCGGGCTTGCGGGCGGGCACCTCGGCACCGGCGTGTCGCTTGACCCAACGCGCCCAGTCGGGCCACCAGCTGCCCTCGTTGCGCTTCGCCGATTCGAACCACGCATCGGCCGAGTCCGCGAGCTTGCCCGTCTTCGTCCAGTAGCAGTACTTGTTCGACGCCGGCGGATTGACCACCCCGGCGATGTGGCCGGAACCGCCGAGCACGAACTTGACCGGGCCCTTGAACAGCCTCGCGCCCATGTAGGTCGACTTCCACGGCGCGATGTGGTCCTCGACGGTGGACAGGAAGTACGACGGCGTGTCGACCGTGTTCACGTCGATGGACACGCCGTCGAGCACGATGCCGCCCGGCTCCTTGAAGCGGTTCTCCAGGTACATGGTCCTCAAGTACTCGCTGTGCATGCGCGCCGGCATGCGGGTGGAGTCGGAGTTCCAGTAGAGGAGATCGAATGCCGCCGGATCCTTGCCGAGCAGGTAGTTGTTGATCACGAACGACCAGATGAGGTCGTTGGAACGCAGCATGTTGAACGCGTTCGACATGTCGGCGCCCTCGAGATAGCCCTGCTCGCTCATCTTCTGCTCGAGGGCCTCGAGCTGCATGTCGTCGATGTAGACGCCGAGGTCGCCCGGCTCGGCGAAATCGATCATCGCCGTGAAGAACGTCGCCGATTTTATGCGCGCGTCACCGACGGACTTGTTGTACGACAGCAGCGCTGCCAGCAGCGTGCCGCCGAGACAGTAGCCGATGACGTTGCACTCGCGCTCGCCGGTGGCTTTCTCCATGGCGTCCATCGCGGCCACGGGACCCTGCAGCAGGTAGTCCTCGAATCCATTGTCGGCGAGCGACGCGTCCGGGTTGACCCAGGAGATCACGAATACCGTGTGGCCCTGGTCGAGGGCCCAGCGGATGAAGGAGTTCTCGGCGCGCAAGTCGAGGATGTAGAACTTGTTGATCCACGGCGGAATGATCAGCAGCGGGCGCTTGAACACCTTGTCCGTGGTCGGGGCGTACTGGATGAGCTGCATCAGCTCGTTCTCGAACACGACCTTGCCGGCGGTGGTGGCAACGTTGACGCCGAGTTCGAACGCCTCGGTGTCGGTCATGGAGATGCGCAGCTTCCCCTCGCCCTTCTTCAGGTCCTCGAGCATGTTGTTGAGGCCGCGCACGAGGTTCTGGCCGCCGGATTCGACGGTCTCGTTGAGAACGTCCGGGTTGGTCAGCGCGAAGTTGGTCGGCGACATGGCGTCGGCATACTGGCGCGCGTAGAAGGCGAGCTGGCGCGCGCGCTTCTCGTCGAGGCCTTCCACGGAGTCGACGACGTCCTCGATGTAGCGCGCGGCGAGCAGGTAGGACTGCTTCAGGAAATCGAATACCGAGCCATCGTTCCAGCGCTCGGAGCGAAAACGCCGGTCGCCGCGCTCGGGCTCGATCACGCTGCCGCCGCCGGCCGACATGCCGGCCCACAGCCTCATGGAGTCCTGCCACATCTTGAGCTGCGCGTCGGTGAGGGAACGGGCGTTGACCTGGGCATCGGCGATGTCGTGGACCATCTTCTGCCAGTGTTCCACCGGGTTGCCGAACGCCGGCGCCATGCCGGGAATGGCGTTTGCCCACATGCCGGTGACCACGCGCGCGCCCTCGGTCCACAGGTCCATCCACTGACGGGTCATGTCATTGAGGTCGCCGTTGTCGGGGCTGTCGGATTTCCTGTTCATTGGCGGGTCACGTCAGGCAAGGGAAGGATCATGTTGCATCGCACAATGGTATTTCCCGCGGGCGCCGATTGCAAGCCGCCAAGCGGCGAGGGCGGCGGATTCTGCCATAATCACGCGCCAGCAACCGAAAAAGCCCTCTCATGCAAGATTCGAATCGCTTCCGGGTCGGACTCGACCGGAACCCGGCCAATTTCGCCCCGCTGACGCCGCTGGACTTCATCGAGCGCGCCGCCCGAGTGTACCCGGATCACCCGGCCGTGATCCACGGCGGCACCCGCTACACGTGGGCCGAGACCTTCGAACGGTCGCTGCGCCTGGCCTCGGCCCTGGCCCGCGCAGGGGTCGCGCCCGGGGACACCGTGGCGGTGGTGGCACCCAACGTGCCGGCCATGTTCGAGGCCCACTACGGGGTTCCCATGTGCGGTGCCGTGCTCAACACCATCAACACGCGCCTGGACGCGGCCACGGTGGGTTTCATCCTCGACCATGGCGAAGCGAAGGTGCTGATCACCGACACGGAGTACGCGCCGGCGGTCCGTGAGGCGCTCGCGCTTGCAACGGCGGCCCCCCTCGTGATCGACATCGACGACCCTGCCGCGTCCGGCGAACGGCTGGGGCGCTTCGAGTACGAGGAGTTTCTCGCCACCGGCGATGCCGCCGACGGCTTCAGGCGCCCCGCCGACGAATGGGATGCCATCTCGCTGAACTACACCTCCGGCACCACCGGCAATCCCAAGGGCGTGGTCTACCACCACCGCGGCGCGTATCTCAATGCGCTCAGCAACGCGCTCGGCTGGAACATGGGCCATCACCCCGTGTACCTGTGGACGCTGCCGATGTTTCACTGCAACGGCTGGTGTTTCCCCTGGACCCTGGCCGCGGTGGCCGGCACCAGCGTGTGCCTGCGCAAGGTCACGGCGGGAGCTATCTACGACGCCGTCGCCGACCACGGCGTGACCCACTTCTGCGGCGCCCCCATCGTGTTGAGCTTCATCATCAACGCCCGCGCGGACGAGCGGCGCGAGTTCTCGCACCAGGTGCACGTGATGACGGCCGCGGCCCCGCCACCGGCCTCGGTGCTCGCGCGCATGGAACAGACGGGCTTCTCCATGACCCACGTCTACGGCCTCACCGAGACCTACGGCCCGGCGGTGATCTGCGCCTGGCACGACGAATGGGACGTGCTCGACGACGAGGCGCGCGCGCAGAAGAAGGCCCGCCAGGGCGTGCCCTACCACGTCCTGCAGGGGCTCGAGGTCATGGACCCGGAAACCATGTCCCCGGCAGCCGCCGACGGCGAGACCATGGGCGAGGTGATGTTTCGCGGCAACATCGTGATGAAGGGCTACCTCAAGGACCCGCAGGCCACGGCGAAGGCGTTCGCCGGCGGCTGGTTCCATTCCGGCGACCTCGGAGTGATGGAGCCCGACCGCTACGTGCGCCTGAAGGACCGCTCCAAGGACATCATCATATCCGGCGGCGAAAACATCTCCTCGATCGAGGTCGAGGACGTGCTCTACCGCCACCCGGCGGTGCTCGAAGCGGCCGTGGTGGCCCGTCCCGACGACAAGTGGGGCGAGACCCCGTGCGCATTCATCTCCGTCAAGACCGACGCCGAGGTCGGCGAGCAGGAGATCATCGACTGGTGCCGCGAGCGCCTCGCCCACTTCAAGTGCCCGCGCACGGTGGTGTTCGGCGAACTGCCCAAGACCTCCACGGGCAAAATCCAGAAATTCCGCCTGCGCGAGCGGGCGTCGGAGCTCGGCAGCCTCAACTGATACGCATCAGGACGGCTGCATGCGGATGGCGCCGTCGAGGCGGATCACCTCGCCGTTGAGCATCGTGTTGGCGACGATGTGCTCGACGAGCGCGGCGAACTCCTCGGCCCTGCCGAAGCGCTTCGGGAACGGCACACTGGCGGCGAGCGAGTCCTGCACCTCCTGCGGCATGCCGAGCAGCATGGGGGTGGCGACGAGGCCCGGGGCGATGGTCATCACGCGGACGCCGTGGCGGGCGAACTCGCGCGCCGCGGGCAGGGTCAGGCCGACGATGCCGCCCTTCGACGCGGCATAGGCCGCCTGCCCGATCTGGCCGTCAAAGGCCGCCACCGACGCGGTGCACACGATCACCCCGCGCTCGCCGTCGTCGCCGACCGGATCGAGTGCCATCATGGCCGCTGCGACCACGCGCATGGCGTTGAAGGAGCCGACCAGGTTGACCTCGATGACCTTGCGAAAGGCGTCGAGGTCCATTGGGCCGCCGCGGCCGACGATGCGCGCCGCCGGGGCGATCCCGGCGCAGTTGACAAGAATGCGCGGCGCGCCGATCTCCTTCACCGCGCGCGCCACCGCCGACTCCATCGAGGCCGCGTCGGTGACGTCGCAGGAGAGCGCGATGCCGCCGCAGCTTTCGGCCGATTCGGCGAGCGCCGCCTCGTTCACGTCCATGAGCGCCACGCGCACCCCGCGCGCGGCGAGATGGGCCGCGGTTGCCGCGCCCATTCCGGAGGCGGCACCGGTGACGATCGCGCTTTGCCCATCGAGATTCATGAGGCAGTTCTCCGCTTGAGGTGTAAGGGCGCCCGGCGGCGCGGCGCGATACAATCGGGCCCGGGTCGCGGGCGGACAAGTGCCGCCGTGCGCGCCCCGCTACAGTCCGCCGTGCACATCCGCCGCCTTGCAAAGGGGACAAACTATGTCAGATTCCGACACCGAGATTCAACGCGAGTCCATGGAAGTCGACGTGGTCGTCGTCGGCGCCGGCCCGGCCGGCCTGGCCACGGCGTGCCGCCTCATGCAGCTCGCCGCCGACGGCGGGCGCGAACTCTCGGTGGTGGTGCTGGAGAAAGGCGCCGAGGTCGGCGCCCACATCCTCTCCGGGGCGGTGATCCAGACCCGCGCGCTCGACGAGCTGTTTCCCGACTGGGCCGATCGCGGCGCGCCGCTCGACACGCCCGTAACCGCCGACGAGGTGTGGTTCCTGCGAAGCGCCGACAAGGGCATGCGGATGCCCAACGCGCTGGTGCCGAAGACCATGCACAACGACGGCAATTACATCGTCAGCCTCGGCCGGGTCGTGCGCTGGCTCGGCGGTGAGGCCGAGTCACTGGGCGTGGAGATCTACCCCGGCTTTCCCGCCTCGGAGGTCTTGTTCGACGACGACGGGGGCATTCGGGGCGTCGCCACCGGCGTGATGGGCATGGGCGCCGACGGCCGCCCGAAGGACAACTTCGAGCCCGGCATGGAACTTCACGCGCGCTGCACCGTGTTCGCCGAGGGTTGCCGCGGCCATCTCGGCAAGCAGCTCATCGCACGTTACGGCCTCGCTGCCGGCGCCGATCCCCAGCACTACGGCATCGGCCTGAAGGAGCTGTGGGAGATCGACACCGCCCTGCACCGGCCCGGGCTCGTCATCCACGGCGCCGGCTGGCCGTTGTCCGAGAGCGGCGCCTCCGGCGGCTGGTTCCTGTATCACCTCGGCGAGAACCAGGTGAGCCTGGGCCTGATCATCGATCTGAACTACGGCAACCCCCACCTGTCCACCTTCGACGAGCTGCAGAAGTTCAAGACCCACCCGGAAATCCGCAAGTATCTCGAAGGCGGCCGGCGCATCGGCTACGGCGCCCGGGCGATCACCAAGGGGGGGTTGAACTCGCTGCCGCGGATGCACATGCCGGGCGCCCTGCTGGTCGGCTGCGACGCCGGCAC
>CBFGVH010000056.1:0-21664 GCA_965652415.1 uncultured Gammaproteobacteria bacterium
CGAGTGCCCATCCTGCCGGAGCGCGAGGCGATGAAAGGCAAGGTTTTCCTGGTCGGGGCTGGTCCCGGCGATCCGGATCTGCTCACGGTGCGGGCGCTGCGCCTGCTCGAGACGGCCGACGTGGTGGTCTACGACCGGCTGATCAGCGAGGCGATCATGGCCCTGGTGCCGCCCGGCGTGACGCGGATCCCGGTCGGCAAGGCGGCCGGCAATCACAGCGTGAGGCAGCAGGACACCAACGTCATGCTGGTCGCGCTTGCCCGTTCCGGCCGCCTCGTGGTGCGTCTGAAGGGCGGAGATCCATTCGTGTTCGGCCGCGGCGCCGAGGAGGCACTGCACCTGGTGCGGCACGGCGTCGCCTTCGAGGTGGTGCCCGGCATCACCGCGGCGCTGGCGTGCACGAGCTACGCGGGCATACCTCTGACCCATCGCGACGCGAGCCGCGGTTTTCGCGTCGTCACCGGCCATCTCAAGGAGGACGGCGAGCTGGAACTGGACTGGCGGGCGCTGGCGGACCCTGATTGCACGCTGGTCGTCTACATGGGCCTGGCCAGCCTGGATCGCCTGGCCGCCAGCCTGGTGGCGGCGGGACTCGACGGTGGCACGCCGGCGGCCGCCATCCAGGACGGCACCACCTGCGAACAGCGGGTGGTCACGGGCACCCTGGCGACGCTGCCCGCGCGGGTCGAGGCCAGCGCCATGACGCCGCCGGTACTGATCGTGATCGGCAGGACTGTGGCCTTGCGCAGTGAGTTGAACTGGTTCACCCCGTCCGGAGTCGACGATGAATCGATGGCTGGCTGGGCTGGCTGCTAGCGTGCTGGCGGGCGCGGCGCTCGCGTCCGATCCGGACCCCGCGGCACGCCCTGACCTGGAGTACCTGCTCAAGCACGACTGCGGTTCGTGCCACGGCATGCGCTTGACCGGCGGGCTGGGTCCGCCGCTGACCGCCGAGTCGCTCGGCGGCTACCCGGTCGAGTTCGTTGCCGACGTCATAATGCACGGCCGCGGCGGCACCGCCATGCCGCCGTTTCGGGCGCTGCTCGATGCCGGCGAGGCCCGCTGGCTCGCCGAATACCTGCTTCGCGGAGAGAAGCCATGACCCTTGAACGTCTCAACGTCCCGGCGCTTCTCGCCGCCTGTCTCGTCCTGGTCCAGGCGGTGGTGATCGCCGCCGTCTTCGCAGGCGAGGAAACCCCGGCGGCGGTGCAGTCGGCTCGCGGCACCGGCGACCTCGGCATCGTCATCGAGCGCGAGCGCGGTTCCGTGCAGGTTCTCGAAACCACGGGCAATTCCCTGCTGGCGCGGGTCGAGGGCCTCGGCGACCTGTCCCACGCCTCGGCGGTGTACTCGCGCGACGGCCGCTACGCCTACGTGTTCGGCCGCGACGGCGGACTGACCCGGGTGGACCTGCTGGCCGGGGCGATCGACGGCCGCGTGGTCCAGTCGGGCAACAGCATCGGCGGGGCCATCTCGGGCGACGGGCGGCTGGTCGCGGTGTCCAACTACGAACCCGGCGGCGTTCGCGTGTTCGACAGTGCAACCCTGGAACCGGTGGCGGACATCCCGGCCGAGTACGAGGGCGGCAAGCTGTCGAAGGTGGTCGGGCTGGTCGACGCGCCCGGCAACCGCTTCGTGTTCAGCCTGTGGGACGCGGGCGAGATCTGGATCGCCGACATGAGCGATCCGGCAGCTCCCGCGATCACCCGCTTCCGCGACGTCGGGCGCAATCCCTACGATGCCCTCGTCACGCCCGACGGCCGCTACTACATCGCGGGCCTGTTCGGCGAGGACGGCATGGCCATGCTCGACCTGTGGCACACGGATCGGGGCGTCACCCGAGTCCTGCCCGGCTACGGCCGCGGCGCCGAAGCGCTGCCCGTGTACAAGATGCCCCATCTCGAGGGCTGGGCCGTGGCCGGTTCGCGCGCCTTCGTGCCGGCGGTCGGCGCCCACCAGGTGTTGGTCATCGATCTCGCCACCTTCACCGAATCCGGACGCATCGATGTCGCAGGTCAACCGGTGTTCGTGATGGCGCAGCCCGACGGGCGCCGCGTGTGGGTCAACTTCGCCCTGCCCGACAACGACACCGTGCAGGTCATCGACACCGAAACCCTGGACATCGAGAGGACCTTCAGGCCCGGCAAGGGCGTGCTGCACATGGAGTTCGAGCCGCGCGGCGGCGAGGTCTGGATGTCGGTGCGCGACCTCGACCGGATCATGGTCTACGATACCGCCACCATCGAGCCGGTTGCCGAGCTCGCCGCCGACAAGCCGAGCGGGATCTTCTTCACCGCCCGCGCGCATCGCATCGGGTTGTAGAGCGTGAACGCAAGCGGCATTGAACTGTCGGACCTCGAGCGCCGGCTGCTCAACGACTACCAGCGCGGCCTGCCGCTCGAGCCTCGTCCGTTCGCCCGCATCGCCGCCGAGCTCGGCGTCGGCGAGGACGAGGTGCTGGACATGCTGCGGGGGCTGGAGGCGATCGGCGCCTTGAGCCGCGTGGGGGCGGTGTTCGCGCCCAACCGGGTCGGTGCGAGTACGCTGGCGGCGATGGCGGTGCCGCCCGGTGACCTCGAGCGCGTGGCGGCGCTGGTCAGCGCCTACCCCGAGGTGAACCACAACTACGAGCGCGAGCACGACTACAACCTTTGGTTCGTGATCACCGCCGCCGACCGCCGCCGGCTCGACGCGGTGGTCGACGAGATCGCAGGTTTTACCGGGCTCGAAGTGCTGGACCTGCCGATGCTGGCCGACTACCACATCGATCTCGCCTTCGACCTCGACTGGAGCGGCGCCGATGCTTGATCCCGCCGTGGTGCACGATGCGTTCGTCCGTGCCCTCGTCGGCGAGATCGAGGGCGGCCTGCCGCTGGTGGCGCGGCCCTACGCGGCTGTCGCGGCGCGGCTCGGCGTCAGCGAGGCACTGGTGATCCGCACCCTCGATGCGCTGCGACGAAGCGGCGATATCAAGCGGCTTGGGATGGTCGTGCGCCATCATGAACTCGGCTATCGCGCCAACGCCATGGTGGTGTGGGACGTGCCGGACAAGGAGGTCGACGCCATCGGCCGCCTTTTCGGCGAGGCGCCGTTCGTGACGCTCTGCTACCGGCGGCCGCGACGCGGTCCATGCTGGCCCTACAACCTGTTCACCATGATCCACGGCCGGGACCGCGAGCAGGTGCTCGGCAAGGTTGCCGAGCTGGCGGCGTCGGCGAGTGGAGGTGCGTATCGCCACGAGGTGCTGTTCAGCTCCCGGCGCTTCAAGCAGCGCGGCGCCCGCTACCGGCCGGCGGTCGAGGGTCGTGATTCACCCGGCGAGGCAACGTTGTGAACGCCTTTACCCCGGCCGCCCGTGCGTTCATCAACCGTTTCCAGGGCGGCTTTCCGGTGTGTACGGGGCCCTTCGACCGCGCGGCCCGGCAGCTTGGCATGAACGCGGATGAACTGGTCGAACTCGTCCGCGCGCTGGTCGCGGGCCGCTGGCTTAGCCGCTTCGGCCCCGTCTACAACGCCTCGCGCTTCGGCGGCGCCCAGACGCTGGCGGCGATCGAAGTGCCGCAGGCGCGTTTCGACGAGGTGGCGCGGGTCGTCAACGCATTCGACGAGGTGGCCCACAACTATCGCCGCGAGCACCGGCTCAACATGTGGTTCGTCATCGCGGCGGAAAAGCCCGGCGACCTGCCGCGCGTGCTGTCGGATATCGAGCGTGCCACGGGCCTTGCGGTGTACGACTTCCCCAAGCTGCGCGAGTTCTACCTCGGACTCAAGCTGCGCCTCGACGAGGACGGAACCGTTGCCACCGTTCCGGCCGAGGAACCCGGCGAGCGTCCCGGCTACGTCCTGGACGAGTTCGACCGTGCGCTCATGGTCGCGACCCAGGAAGGGCTTGTGCTGGTCGGCGAGCCTTACGCGGCGCTGGCCGAACGGCTCGGCGAGGGCGAACAGCGCGTGCATGAGCGCCTGGGCCGAATGCTCGAGCACGGCGTGGTGCGCCGTATCGGCGCGGTGCCCAACCACTATCGCCTCGGTCTCGCCGCCAACGGCATGACGGTGTGGGACGTTCCCGACGAAGTCCTCGCGCAGGCCGGCGCCGAGGTCGCGCGGCTGCCCTTCGTCAGCCACTGCTACGAGCGTACCCGCCACGACGGCATCTGGCCCTACAACCTGTTCGCCATGGTGCACGGGGCCATGCGCGCCGAGGTGGCGGAGAAGACCGCGTGCATCGCCGAGCTGCTCGGCCCGCGCTGCCGCGCACGCGACGTGCTGGTGTCGACGGCGTGCCTTAAGAAGACCGGGCTGCGCCTTGCGGCGTGAGTCCATTTTGGAGAAGACGACATGTTTCGCCTGAGCCGTTACCTGCGCGCCATCACCCGGCCCGACCCGGCCGCCACCGACCGCCCGCGCTACCGGCCGGCCGGGCCGGTGGTGATCTGGAACCTGATCCGGCGCTGCAACCTGACCTGCAAGCACTGCTACGCGACCTCGGCGGACCGCGATTTCGAAGGTGAACTGTCGACCCCGGAGATCTACGCCGTGATGGACGACCTCAAGGCCTTCGGCGTGCCGGTGCTGATCCTGTCGGGGGGCGAGCCGATGATGCACCCGGACATATTCGACATCGCCGCGCGCGGCAAGCGCGAGGGTTTCTACGTGGGGCTGTCGACCAACGGCACGCTGATCGACGAGGACAACGTCCGCCGTATCGCCGAACTCGACCTCGACTACGTGGGCATCAGCATCGACGGCACGCGCGATGTTCACGACCGCTTCCGTCGCCGCATCGGCGCCTTCGACGAGGCCCTGCGCGGAGTGCGCCTGTGTCGCGAGTCCGGCATCCGCGTGGGCCTGCGCTTCACGCTGACCCGCGACAACCACGGCGACCTGCCCGCCCTGATCGATCTCATGCGCAAGGAGGACGTCGACAAGTTCTACCTGTCCCATCTCAACTACGCCGGGCGCGGCAACCGCAACCGCAAGGACGACGCCCACCTGGCGATGACTCGCGAGGCGATGCGGACCCTGATCGCCGCCGCCCTCGACGACATCGCCGTCGGCCGCGACAGCGAGTTCGTCACCGGCAACAACGATGCCGACGGTGTGTTCCTTCTGCACTGGGTGCGCCGCCACATGCCCGACAAGGCGGGGCGGCTCGAGTCCATGCTGCGGCGCTGGGGCGGTAATTCCTCGGGAGTGAACATCGCCAACATCGACAACCTCGGCAACGTGCACCCGGATACCATGTGGTGGGACTACAGCCTCGGCAACGTGCGCGAGCGGCCGTTCTCCGAAATCTGGGAGGATACCTCCGAGCCGCTCATGAAAGGCCTGAAGGCGCGTCCGCGGCCGCTCGAGGGTCGCTGCGGCGCTTGCGTACACCGCGACATCTGCGGCGGCAACAGCCGCACGCGGGCCTGGCAGCTGACCGGCAACCCCTGGGCCGAGGATCCGGGCTGTTACCTCGACGACGACGAGATCGGCGTCGCCGGCATGCCGCCGCGGGTCGATGTCACGCCGTGGAGCCGCCGGCGCGGCTCGGCCGCGAACGCCGGCAACTGCTCTCGATGAGGCGCCTTGCGCTCGCAGGCGCGGCGCTGGTCCTGGCCGCACTGGCGCAGGCCGACGAGGCGAGCCGCCTGTACCAGGAGCACTGCGCCGCCTGTCACGGCGGCGATCGACTCGGCGGCATGGGTCCCGCACTTTTGCCGGATAACCTCGGCCGGCTGAAACGGGCCGAGGCCGTCGACGTGATTCTCGAAGGGCGCCCGGCCACCCAGATGCCGGGATTCGCCTCGCTGATCGATGCCGAACAGGCAGGGGTGCTGGTCGAGATGATCTATGCACCGCTGGACGGGATTCCCGCCTGGGGCATGGAAGAGATCCGCGCCAGCCACCGCGTGCTCGCCGACACGCCGGCCCTCGACGGCCCGACCTACGACGCCGACCCCATGAACCTGTTCATCGTGGTCGAGCTCGGCGACCACCATGCCACCGTGCTCGACGGTGACCGCTTCGAGCCCATCCACCGCTTCGCGACCCATTTCGCCCTGCACGGCGGACCGAAGTATTCCTCCGACGGCCGCTTCGTCTACTTCGCCTCGCGCGACGGCTGGATCAGCAAGTTCGACCTGTGGAACCTGGCCACCGTGGCCGAGGTCCGTGCCGGCATCAACACGCGCAACCTCGCGGTGTCGGCCGACGATCGCTTCGTGATGGTTGCCAACTACCTGCCGCACACGCTGGCGCTGCTCGACGCGAAGGATCTCTCGCCGATCCGGGTGATTCCCATCGTCGGCGACGACGGCACGACCTCGCGCGCCAGCGCGGTCTACGTGGCGCCCCCGAGGCAGAGCTTCATCGTTGCACTCAAGGACATACCGGAGGTGTGGGAGATCCAGTACCGCGACGACCCGCTGCCGGTGTACGAGGGCATCATGCACGACTACCGGCTGAACGAAGGCCTGGCGCGGGTCGAAGGGCCGTTCCCGGTGCGCCGCATCCGCCTCGACGACTACCTCGACGACTTCTTCTTCAGCCAGGACTACAGTTTGCTCATGGGCGCGGCGCGCAACGCGGGCAAGGGCCAGGTGGTGCAGATGGACGTCGGGCGCAGGATCGCCGAACTCGACATCGACGGCATGCCGCACCTGGGCTCGGGCATCACCTTTGAACACGGCGGCCGCACCGTGCTGGCGACGCCGAACCTGCGCAGCGCCGAGGTGACCGTGATCGACATGGAGACGTTCGAGACCATCAGGCGCATCGACACGCTGGGACCGGGGTTCTTCATGCGCAGCCATGAGAACAGCCGTTACGCCTTCGTCGACGTCTTCTTCGGCGAGCACAGCGACGCGGTACACGTGATCGACAAGGAGACCCTCGAAATCGTGCGCACGCTCAGGCCCGCGCCGGGCAGGACCGCCGCCCACGTCGAGTTCGACCGCGAGGGTCGGCATGCTCTCGTCAGCATCTGGGAGACGGACGGTGCGGTGGTCGTCTACGACGCCGCCACGCTCGAGGAGGTCAGGCGCCTGCCGATGGTGAAGCCGTCGGGCAAGTACAACGTGTACAACAAGATCACCCGATCGGAGGGCACAAGCCATTGAACGCTTTCGGCAATCGGCGCGCAAGCGCCCGGGCCGGCGTGGTGGCCGGCGTGCTCTGTGCGATCCTGTTCGTGACGGCTCCCGCTTCGGGCGACGAGGCCGGCGCGTCCCCGCTGGTCGTCGGCGGCTACTTCGCGCCCGTCGACGATGGCGGAGAGCCTTCCGGCACCAGCCGGTTCATCCGCTTCTTCGCCCCCGACCGGATCGTGCGGCTCTACGTTCCGCATCCTTTCGACCGCGAGGTGGATGCCGGCGTCATCGGCCGCGCGTTCGAGAACATCCATGCCACCACCGCCGCGAGCGCCTACCTGCGCGGCGACTTCGGCGTGCTGCCGTTCGATGCCACCGCCCACGTCGACCGGGTCAGGATCATGGACGGCAGCGTCCTGTTCGACTGCGGCCGGGCGGCGCCGTGCATCGTGGTTTTCGGTGAGGAGTCGATGACCATCGTCAGCCCCGGCATCGTCGGCAGCCGCGAGTTTCCCTACCGCTTCGTGCCCGACTGAAGGCCTGCGGGGTCTCCCCGCAGCGCGCCGGACGCAATTCCCCCCGCTCCCATTTTCAAACCTCGCCGACCGCGAGGCGGCCGAGCGCGCAAGTTGACAATTGTCAAGGTGTGGCCTGCTCCCCGAACGTATTGTCAACGCTACCGCACGCCGCCCGGGCGACGCGTGAATCCCCGGGGACCAAGCCCAGGCGTGCACGGACCCGGCCCCGAAAGTTCCGGGGTTTTACCGCCTGTCGAGGTATACGCGATGAGTGATTCCGTCGAACCGTCCGGGAGCGAACCCGAAGAGCGCATCCCGGCCATGCAGTCGCTGATGGACAACCCGTTCTTGCTGCTGTTCATCGGCGTGACCATGCCCACGGTGTTCTACCTCATGTGGGGAATCATGGAGATCGCCACCCTGCCGGTGGCGCCCTGACATGCGGCGCGCGTTCGTGCATGCCCCGCTGCAACAACCGACCACGAGAGTGAAGCAGCCATGACCTCCTACATGCCCCCGGCCGATCGCATCTGGTGGAAAGTCCCGGTCGGCCGCGTCGAGCTGGTGTGGATCGCGCTGGCGCTGACCTGGTGCATCATCCTGTTCCTGATGATGCCGTACTGGCACGTCTACGGTAAGCAGAACCTGTCCACCGAGGCCTACCAGACCACGCCGGCGAAGTTCGGCGCCAGTGTGCAGGAGATGGTGGACCAGTACACCGTGCGCACCGAGGCCAACTACCCGGTCGTCGCGCCGCCGCCCGGCAGCGACATCTACATGCTGGGCCGGCTGTGGCAGTGGTGGCCGATCCTCGAGCTCGAGAAGGACCAGAGTTACCGGCTGCACTTGTCCTCGATGGACTGGAACCACGGCTGGTCGCTGCAGCCGACCAACATCAACCTGCAGATCGTCCCCGGCTACGAGATGGTCATCGAGATCACGCCCGACACGTCCGGCGAGTTCGGCGTGATCTGCAACGAGTACTGCGGCATCGGTCATCACTCGATGACCGGCAAGATCTACGTGAAGGAGTAGCGCGCCATGGCCAACTTTCGGGTCTGTCCTGATTCGGGGTTCTACTTCCACAAGAGCGCCGAGAAGCTCATGAAGGTCAACGCGGTCGCCGCCGTTGTCGCGCTGCTCATCGCCGGCGTGCTGGCGGTGGGCGTGATCCTGACCCGCTGGCAGGAAGTTCACCTGCTGTCGGCCCAGGATTTCTACATGTGGCTGACCGCCCATGGCATCAACGCGCTGATCTTCTGGATCATCTTCTTCGAGATGGCGATCCTGCACTTCGCCTCCTCGACCCTGCTGCGCTGCCGAATCGCGACCCCGCGCTGGGCGTGGGCGGGGTTCTGGCTGATGCTGATCGGCGCGGTGATGAACAACGTCGCCGTGTTCCAGGGACGCTCCAGCGTGATGATGACGTCCTATGCGCCGATGCAGGCGGAGTGGCATTTCTACCTCGGGCTGATCCTGTTCGCGGTCGGCGCGCTCGTCCAGGTGCTGGTGTTCTTCGGCACGCTGGTGGTCGCCTACCAGGAGAAGACCTACCAGGGCTCGGTGCCGATCGTGACCTTCGGCGCCATCACCGCGGCCATCATCGCCGTGTTCACCATCGCCTCGGGGGCGATCATCCTGGTTCCCACGTTCCTGTGGTCGATCGGCTACATCGGGCACATCGACGCGGCCATGTACCGGATCATCTGGTGGGGCCTCGGCCATTCGTCGCAGCAGATCAACGTCTCCGCGCACGTCGCCGTGTGGTACCTCATCGCCGGCGTGCTGTTCGGCGCGCGGCCGATGTCGGAGAAGGTCAGCCGCTTCGCATTCCTCCTGTATATATTCTTCCTGCAACTGGCGAGCGCCCACCACATCCTGGTGGACCCCGGCGTCGGCACCGAGTGGAAGATTTTCAATACCAGCTACGCCATGTACCTTGCAGTGCTGGCCAGCATGATCCACGGCCTGACGGTGCCCGGATCCATCGAGGTGGCCCAGCGCAACAAGGGCTTCAACAAGGGCTGGTTCGAGTGGCTGCGCAAGGCACCGTGGGGCAACCCGGTGTTCTCGGGCATGTTCATCTCGCTGGTGGTGTTCGGGTTCATCGGCGGCATCACCGGCGTGGTGATGGGCACAGAGCAGATCAACCTGATCATCCACAACACGATCTACGTGCCGGCCCATTTCCACGCCACAGTGGCGGTGGGCACCACGCTCGCCTTCATGGCACTGACCTACCTGCTGATCCCGGTGCTTTTCCGCCGCCGGATGATCCTGCCGACGCTGGCGAGATGGCAGCCGTACATCTTCGGCGGGGGCATGACGGTGCTCATCCTGTTCATGCTCGGCGCCGGCACACTGGGCGTGTCGCGTCGCCATTGGGACATGGACTTCACCGGCGCGGCGCTCGGCTTCGAGTACCCGGGCATGGCCTATACCATGATGGCGATCGCCGCCATCGGCGGCCTGCTTGCCATCGTCGGCGGCGCGGCCTTCCTGCTCATCACTGTCGGCTCGCTCCTGTTCGGCAAGAGACTGGAGCCGTCGGCGGGTTTCCTGCAGAGCTTCCTGGGCAAGGCCCTGGCGCCGTCCGCCTATGCCGTCGAACGCCCGGAAACGCTGCCGATGGCGCCGCGCCTTTCCGTGGAAGAGCACGGTTCGGCCGGGTTCGAGGCGCCGGGGACGTTCGCGCTGGCCATGCTGCTGCTGGTGTCGTTCGTGGTGTACTACTTCATCAACTGGAAGTACCTGGCCTCCGTGTGGCCGCTTAGCTGAGGGTGATGACCATGCCGGCGCGCGAGGCAGTTTTCAGGAACAGCGCTCCGGGCGCCGGCCTCTCCGCGGCCCGGGCGCGCGGCATGGTTCGACTCGCCGCCAACCTGTTCAAGCTCAGGATCGGCACCATGATGGCCGTGACCGCCCTGGTCGCGCTCCTGGTCACGCCCGGGCAGGTGACGCCCTGGCAGGCCGTGGTATTGACCCTGTCGGTACTTCTCGGCTCGGCCGGCGCCGGCGCCTTCAACCAGTACTACGAGCACGACATCGACGCGCGCATGCGCCGCACCCGGGACCGACCCTTCGTGACCGGCGCCTTCGTGCGTGGGCCGCTGTGGCTGGCGGTCATCGGCTTCCTGATCCTCATCGCGGTGGTGCCGGCCGCGTTCGTGCTCAACGTCCACGCGGCGCTGTACGTCTTCCTCGGCGCCTTCTTCTACGCCGTCGTCTACACCGTGTGGCTGAAGCGCCGCACGTGGTGGAACATCGTCATCGGCGGCGCCTCAGGAAGCTTCGCGGTACTGGCCGGCGCAGCCGCGGTGGATCCGGGCCTCGGACCGATTCCCGTGACGCTGGCCGTGGTGCTTTTCCTGTGGACCCCTCCTCATTTCTGGAGCCTGGCCATCGCCGGGCGGGAGGACTACGCCGCGGCGGGCATCCCGATGCTGCCGGTGGTGGCGGGTGACGCGGTCGCCGCCCGCGCCGTGTTGTGGCATACCGTGGCGCTGGTCGCCTGCTCGCTGGTGCCGTTCTGGTTCGGTCTCGGTTGGCTCTATCTCGCGGGTGCCGCCGGCGGCGGAGCCTGGTTCGTGTATCGCAGCATCCAGCTGGCGCGCGCCCCGTCGCGGGCGACCGCCATGAACGCGTTCTTTGCGTCGCTCATCCAGTTGTCGCTGCTGCTGGTGTTCGCGGCGCTCGACTCGTTCTGACGCCACTCCTTGGCGGCCCCGGATGGCCCTGCCCGGCGAACCATCGATGCGCATTCTGATTCACATTGCCGCTGCGCTTTTCATCGCGTCGCCGTCGTTCGCCGGCGGGACCCCGTCCGGCGACGACACCCAGGTGGCGAAGTTTCGCTACCAGAGTGCGCTCACGGCCAGCCGCGAGGCGGTCGGCCGACGGATTTCCGACTGGCGCTTCACCGACGCCGGCGGCATGACTGTCGCCATGGAGGACCTTCGCGGCCGCCCGTTGGTGGTGAGCCTGGTGTTCACCAGTTGCCATGCGGTGTGTCCGACGACCACGCGCTACCTCGACCGGATCATCGACAAGGCCCGGGACACGCTGGGCCAGGACGACTTCCGGGTGGCCCTGATCGGCTTCGACCACGCCAACGACTCGCCGCTGGCCATGAAGCAGTACGCGAAGTCGCAGGGTGTGGAAGACGCCGGTTGGCTCCTGCTGAGCGCCGATGCCGACACCATCTCCGGCTTCACCCGCGAGGTCGGGTTCTCCTGGTTCACTTCGCCGAGCGGCTTCGATCACATCACCCAGGTCACCGTGCTCGACGGCGACGGCGTCGTCTACCGGCAGGTATACGGCGACGCCTTCGGCACTCGGGCGCTGGTCGACCCTCTGATGGAACTCGTGTACGACCGGCGCCGCGAGGACGGCGGCCTGGTCGACGACCTCGTCACCCGCGTGCGCGCATTCTGTACCGCCTACGACCCGGTGCGCGACGCGTACTACTTCGATTACTCGCTGTTCATCGGCATGATCATCGGCGGCTCCATCATTCTCGCCACCATTGCCGTCATGATCCGGGAGGTCCGCGTTGCGCGGCGCCAGCGCCAGGCCTGATTCGGGCGCGCCGGGTCGGGAGCCGCGATGAACCCGGTCAGGCGGGGATACCGAGCCGTCGAGGCCTGGTTCAACCTGTCGTTCGGGTCCGACTGGAACCCGATGTACCACCTCGGCACGTTGACGTTTTTCTTCTTCTGGGTGGTGCTGGTCAGCGGGCTGTACCTGTTCATCTTCTTCGACACCAGCATCGCCGGCGCCTGGGCCTCGGTGGAGTACATGACCCGCGAGCAGTGGTACGCCGGCGGCGTCATGCGCAGCCTGCACCGCTACGCCTCCGACGCTGCCATCGTCACCATCGTCCTGCACATGATCCGCGAGTTCTCCCTCGATCGTTACCGAGGCGTGCGCTGGTTCTCGTGGTTCACCGGGGTGCCGACCCTGTGGTTCGTGATCACCCTCGGCATCACCGGCTACTGGCTGGTGTGGGACGAGCTCGCCCTGTACGTGGCGATGATGTCTTCGCGGCTGATGGACGCGCTGCCGATCCTCGCGGGATCGATGACGCGGGATTTTCTCGAGGGCCGGCTCACCGATCGCTTCTTCACCCTGATGGGTTTCCTGCACCTGCTCGGCCAGCCGGTGATCCTGGTGTTCGCGATCTGGATCCATGTCAAGCGGCTGTCGCACGTGCGCATCAGCCCGCCGCGGGGACTGGCGGTCGGCAGCCTCGCCGCGCTGCTCGCGTTGTCGTTCGCCCTGCCCGCGACGAGCCATGAGCCCGCCGACCTCGGCGCGGTGCCGGCGGTGCTGAACCTCGACTGGTTCTACCTCAACGTCTACCCGCTGCTCGACCGATTCAGTGCCGGGCAGGTCTGGACGCTGACGCTCGGCGTCACGTTCGTGCTGATGATATTGCCGTGGCTGCCGCCGCGGAACGACGGCAAACCCGCCGAGGTCCATCTCGACCACTGCAACGGCTGCGGCCAGTGCGCCGACGACTGCCCCTTCGACGCCATCAGCGTGCGCGCGCGCACCGACGGCGCGAAATGGAGCCACGAGGTGGTGGTGCAGCCGGATCATTGCGCCGCGTGCGGGATCTGCGTCGGGTCGTGCACGTCGTCCAACCCGTTCCGCATGAAGGACGAAGAGCTGGTATCGGGCATCGAGATGCCGCAGTACAGCGCCCAGTCGATGCGCGGGCGCACGGACGAGGCCGTTGCCGCGACGGCAGGCGCCCGCCACCGGATCGTCGTGTTCGGCTGCGACCACGCAGTCGATCCGGCCCTGGTTGCCGGCGACGGCGCGGCGGCGGTCAACGTGATCTGCACGGGAATGATGCCGCCGACGCTGGTCGAGTATGCACTGGCGCGCGGCGCCGACGGCGTGTTCATCACCGGCTGCCGGACCGGCGACTGCTGGTACCGCTACGGCAACGTGTGGCTGGACCGTCGCTTCGGCGGCGGTCGCAAGCCGCGCCTGCGCGCCAGGGCGGATCGCGATCGCATCGTGGTGGCGCGCGGCGCCGAAACCGACCGCCGGCGCGTCGCCGCCGAGTTCGACGCCTTTCGCCGCCGCGTCGCCGACCTCGAGGAAGCCGCCGCCATCGCCCGTGTCCGCGACCCGGAGACCGCCGATGGCCGCTAGCACCGTTGGCCGCTACGTCCTGCAGGGCATCAACTACGCCGTGTTCATGGCCCTGGTGGGCTACTTCTCCGTGGCGCCCGACTACCGTCGAATGGCCGACGACGCCGCGGTGATCACTGTCGCCTTCGGTCACACCACCGAGCGCGTTTCCGAGTGCGTCGAGTTGACCGCCGCCGAGCTCGAGACGCTGGCGCCCAACATGCGGGCCGCCCTGGACTGTCCGCGCGAGCGATCGCCCCTGTCCCTCGAGGTGCTGCTCGACGGCGACACCGTGGCGGACATGAAGCTGAAGGCGCCGGGGCTGTACGACGACCAGGGCGTGGACGTGTACCGCGACGTCGTCACCGTTGCCGGGAGCCACCGCCTGACGGTCCTCATGAACGACGACGTGAACGCCGACGGGCCGACATACGTTCTCGATACCTCCGTGAACCTGGAACCCCAACGGAGGGCGGTCGTGTCGTTCGAACCCGGGCGCGGGTTCACGATCCGCTGAAGCCACCTCCCGATATCGATGCCGTCATGAAACGAGGCTGACATGAACCACCACCCCCCGGCCGCCGCGGCGCGGCCAGATTATTTCTATCTCGACATGCCGGGTGCCGCCGCGCGTTCGCTGGCGGTCGGCTGGCTGCTGCTGGCGCTCGGCGCGCTGGTGGGCGGCGGGTTGATGACCATCGTCATCGTGCTCTCGCGCACTCCGTTCATCCAGGACTACGTGCCATGGGTCGGTATCTTCCATACCGCGCTCGTGGTCCACGTCGACCTCACGGCGGTCGTATGGTTCCTCGCCGTCGCCGGCATGCTGTGGTGCATCAACGGCAGCGGCCAGTGGCGCGGTGTCGGGTTCGGTGCGCTCGGCACCTGTGCGGCGGGCACAGTGCTGATCACGCTGTCGCCGTTCGCGGGCAGCGGCGACGCACTCATGACCAACTACGTACCGGTGATCGACGACGCGGTGTTCCTCACGGGGCTAGGTCTGTTCGCGGCCGGCTTCGCGGCGCTGGTGGTGCACTCGCTGGCGACGTCGAGGCCCATCGGGCGGACCATCAGCGGCCAGGGCGCATTGCGCTTCGGCCTGTTCAGTGCCCTGCTGGCGGCGCTCGTCGCGCTTGGCGCCTTCGCGGCGTCGTATCTCGGGCTCGGCGGGGTGATCGAGGGCGAAGCCGATTTCGAGGTGCTGTTCTGGGGCGGCGGCCACGCCCTGCAGTTCGTGCACGTGCAGCTCATGCTGGTGTCCTGGCTGTGGCTTGCCACCGTGTCGGGATTCGCTGCGCCGCTGTCGCCGCGCGTGGTTCTCGTCCTTTTCGCCATCGGGCTGGTGCCGGTGGTGCTGACGCCGGCCGCGTACCTCGCCTTCGCCGTGGACACGCCCGACCACCTGCACACCATGACGTGGCTGATGCGCGCCGGCGGCGGCCTCGCCGCGGTGCCGATCTCGCTGGTGGTGCTCTACTCGATGGCCAGGCGACCGCGCCATGCCGCGTGGTGGGGGCCGGCGCACTCGGCGCTCCTCGTATCGATGATGCTCTTCGGCGCCGGCGGCCTGGTCGGCTTTCTCATCTCGGGCAGCGACGTTACCGTGCCGGCCCATTACCACGGCTCGATCGTCGCGGTGACCGTCGCCTACATGGGCGTGACGGTCCACGTGCTGCCGCTGCTCGGCTTCGCCCGCCCGGCGGGCCGCTGGGTCGCCGCGCAGCCGTGGCTGTACGGCGGCGGCCAGCTGCTGCACGTGGCGGGACTGGCGTGGTCGGGCGGTTACGGGGTCGAGCGCAAGATCGCCGGCGAGGCGCAGATGCTCGACAGCGTCGAGCGGGTGCTCGGCATGGCCCTGATGGGCATCGGCGGGCTGGTGTCGGTGATCGGGGGTATCGTGTTCCTCGTCATCGTGCTGCGGGCGATTTCGCCCCTTCGACGGCTGCGTCCGGCGCTGGCCCGGGCCCGGGCGTCATGCGCTCGATGGCCTCGAATGAAAGCAATGCCAGGACCAGAATGACCACGAAGAAGATCAGCGAGCGATGTTCGAAACGCGCACCGCGGCGCCGCTCCAGCCAGTCGACGGCGCGGTCGGCGAGCAGGTAGAGGACGATCGCGACGATCGTGAACAGCAGTATTTCCATCACGCGGTGTAGATATGGAAGGCCATGACGTAGACCGCGATGCCGGTGACCGAGACGTAGAGCCAGATCGGCAGCGTCCAGCGTGCCACCTTGCGATGGGGCGCGGTGCGTCCGGCGAGGGCGAGACCCGCGGTGACGAGGGCGAGAGGCAGCAGCACCGCCGCCAGGATCACGTGGCTGGCCAGCACCGTGAAGTACACCGGCCTCACGATGCCGGTGCCGGCGAACGGGACGTTGCCGATCAGCCAGTGATAGTACAGGTAGACGACCATGAAACAGGCCGATACCGCCAGCGCGCCGATCATGAAGCGGCGATGGGTGCGCGCGTCGCGCCGGCGGATGAAGGCGTAGCCGGCCGTCACCAGCAGCGCGGCGGCGGCGTTGAGGGAGGCGAGGAAGCCGGGCGCGACGTCGATGAATGTCATGACTCGGCGGCGCGGCTATATCGCCGCGCGGATCCTGCCGAACAGCTCGGCGAGCGCCGGCGGCTGGTGGGGCGGCGGGATCACCGCGACGAGCTCGGCGCGCGGCGAGGTCAGGAATATCGAACCGGTGTGGGAGACGAAGTACCCGCCGGAGGTCTCCGGCTCCTCCTTGCGGTACATGGCGCCGAATTGCCGGGCGAGGGCGGCGATGGCGTCCGGCGGACCCGTGACGCCGGTGAACTTCGCGCGCAGTTCACCGGCGAAGAAGTCGAGGTACCGGGCGAGGTGCTCCGCGGTGTCGCGCTCGGGATCCACCGAGACGAATACCACGTGCACGTCGCCCGCGCCGATGCCGACCGCGTCGAGTTCGCGCAGCGTCGAGGTCAATGCCGCGAGCGTGGTCGGGCAGATGTCCGGGCAGAAGGTGTAGCCGAAGAACACGAACGTCCAGCGTCCGCCGAGACCGTCGCGGGTGAAAGGCAGCCCCTGCTCATCGACCAGCTCGAACGGCTCGATGTCGATGGCCTGGGGCGTGAGGATGCCGGCGAGCTCGTCGTCGACCGAGGTCGTCCTGAGCATCGGCACGGCCAGCCACGCAAGCGCGATGACCGCCAGCCATGCGGCCGCCAGGACCATGGTCCCGCGCAGGGGCAGTTTCATGCGTCGGAGCCCGGATGCCGCGGTCGGCGCCCGCGGCGCCATTCACGCGCCGCCCACACGGCGAAGCCGACAAGAACGATGACGTTGATGGCGATGCCGACGATGAAGAAACCCGACATGCGGACAGGTATAGAAAGTAATGCCAGGGCGCATCCAGGAAACAGCGGCGCGCGGCGCGCCGAATATTTACAGCATAGCGCGAGGACGTTCGTGGCGACAGCCGTCTCGCCCTGAATGTTGAGCGAGATCAGTGAATCGATCGAAGCCGTCTGCCGCGAGTGCCGGTGACGGCCGCCCGGAACACGTTGCGGAGGAAAACAATGTTCAAACGCACCAGCACAGATGCCGACCACTGCCTGCTCAAGGACGTCGGCGTCAACGAGATCAATCGCCAGCACCTCAAGCTGGCCTCGTACGCGGTCGAGTTCAACCGCATCGTCGACGAGCTTTCCGACAGCGCGCCCGACGAGCGGCAGTGGCGGCGCATCGATTCCCTGTTCGGCAAGGTGATGACCTACGTCGAGACCCATTTCAGGGACGAGGAGCAGTTGATGCGGGACTACGGCTACCCTCACTACGCCGCCCACAAGGCCATTCACGACCGCTTCGTCAACGACCTGGTCCGGGTGAAGTCCGATATCAACAACCGGCGCGCGGGTTTCAAGAAACGCTTCTCCTCGATGCTGTGGGATTGGCTGATCCACCACATCAACGAGGAAGACTACAAGTACCGCGAATTCTTCCGCGGCAAGGGCCTCAGGTGAGCGGACCTGCCCGTGTCGGCCAGGGATCGGCTACGGCCGCGAGGACGACTCACGCTCGCGGGGATAGTGGAACGTGGCGCTCAGCGGGTAATCGTCCGACGCGCCCGTCCGGGCCAGTTCTTCGAGGTGGAGGCGGTCGAGGATGGTCACGCGGCTGCCGCGGATGTCCACCAGCCCGGCATTGGACAGGCTGCGAAATATGCGCGACAGCGTCTCGGGCTTGATGGACAGTCGCGATGCCAGCACCTGCTTCGGCAGCGGAAGCTCGAAGCGGTCGGCGCCAGCGCCGGCGTCCTGCAGGAAGTAGGCCGCCACCCGGCAGGTGCCGGTGTTCAGGCTCAGATCGTTGATCTCGCGCAGCAGCCCGTGCAGTCGCTGGCTCAGGTCGGCGGCCAGCAGCAGGCACGTGTCCACCGATTCGCGCAGCATGGAGACGAAGTCGCGCGAGTCGATGGCGATGAGTTCGGACGGCTTCAGCGCCTGGGCGCCGACCGGGTAGGCAGGCCGTTCGAGGAACATCAGCGCCTCGGCGAACGTCGCGCCGGGCGTGATCACCTCGATCACCTTCTCGTCGCCTTCAGGCGACAGCCTGAAGAGCTTGATCTGGCCCGAGAGCAGCAGGAAGAAACGCGCCGCCGGATCCTGCTGGTGGAACAGCGCCTCGCCCTCGCCCACGCGCACGCGCGCCGCGCGCGCGGCGACACGGGCGAGTTGCTCGCGGGTCAGCGAGCTGAACAGCCTGCCCGTCGCGATATCCCGGGCAATGTCTTCGTGGGTCAAGCGGGCATTCTCCGGTAGTGCACCATGCCGGAAATGCTACAGGATTCGTTTCAGATGTACCGGCCGCCGAGCGCGCGGCTTGATCTGCGTCATGATTCGGCGGGCCGGGCGCGCCGGGCGGCAGGCGGATCGAGGGTTCAGGCCGGGGTGATATTGGCCAGGCCGATGACGATGTCGAACTCGGCCTTGAGAGCGCCGCCGGCCGGGCCGGTGACGAACGCCGCCGAGGCTGCCCGCCGCGACTCCTCCGACAGGCGGTTGAACAGGAAGTCCTGCCGGTTGCGCGATTCGCCCTCGATGTAGAGCTGGGTCACGAGGTGCCCATGGCCGGGAATCACCACGAGGAAGTGGATGTGCGGCGTGCGCCCCGGGTAGGGCACCGGCTTGATGGTGCGAAACCGGTAGCCGCCGTCCTCGCCCGTGACGTTGAAGCCGAACCCCTGGAAGGCGGGGTCGACGTCGCGCGAGGCGCGCTCGCGGCTGTGGCGGTAGCGGCCGTTGGCATCGCACTGCCAGATCTCGACCCGCGCGCCGGCAATCGGCTTGCCGTCGGGGTCGAGCACGCGGCCGACGAGGTCGGTGATCTCGCCTCGCGCCACCCCTTCGCGGCCGGGTACCCGGGTCAGGTCGGCGTCGTCGTCGGGCAGCGCGATGTCGGGGTAGAACGGTCCCGCCGTCTGTGGCGGCGTCAGCGTCGCCGCCAGGGCCGGGCTGATGCCGGCGGCCGCCAGCGCGGCCGCGCCGGCAACGATGGTGCGACGTCTCGGGTCGATTCTGCGCGGCACGGGAGCGGGACGGTCTTCGGAAGTCATGGAGCGGGAATCCGGCAGTCGGCAGGGCCAATGCGGCGCTGCCAATGCGTCCAACTATAGTCCACGCGCCGCCGACCGGGGCTTTAAGGAACGTTAACCCGACGATTCGAATCCATTACAACCGTGTAACAAGTCGGGACATCCCGCCGCCTGGTCGTTGTACGCCCGCGCCGGGGCGCACTAAGCTCCCGTGTGGGGACTTCAAGCAACATTCAACGACCATTCCCCGGAGGAGAAAGACACCATGATGCACTCGCCAAACTCCCGGCGCGCCGCGGCCGCCCTCGCCGCCGTAGCCCTCGCCGCGCTGGCCCACGGCGCTGTCGCCGAGACCGTCAGGATCACGCCGCTCGGCAGCCACGACGGCGAATTCTGTCCCTTCGACCGCGCCCTCGTCCTCGAGGATCCGGACGGCACCCGCCTGCTGTTCGACGCCGGTCGCACGGTGGCCGGGCCGGACGATCCGCGCCTCGGCGACATCGACGTGGTGCTGGTCAGCCACATGCACGGCGATCACGTCGGCGACCGCCGTATCCCAGGGGTCAATGCCGGCGAGTGCGGCCAGCCGGACGTGTCGGTGGCGACCGTGCCGAACACCAACACCGTCGACATCGTCATGGCGAAGCAGGCCCTGATCGTGACAGGCAGCGACATGCCGCAGTTCTTCGGCAAGAAGCTCGCATCACTGGACGGTGACGCGTCGCAGTCGAAGCTGGTCCGCTTCGGCGCTTCTCACCGCGTGGGCGGCGTCTCCATCGCCACCGTACCGGCCGTGCACACCAACGGTGTCAGCGCGGCGTTCATCGGCGGCCGGCTCGGCGAGTTGCTCGAGGCTGCCGGCGTGCAGATCGCCGCCGGACCCCCGACGAGCTACGTGTTGACGTTCTCGAACGGGCTCGCCGTGTTCCTCTCCGGCGACACCGGCATCACCGCGGAGCAGGATGTCGTGGTTCGCGGCCACTACGGGGCGAAGCTCGCCGTCATCAATATCGGCGATACGTTCACCACGGGTCCGACCGAGGCCGCCTACGTGGTCAACGAACTGATCCGGCCCGCCTCGGTGATCGCCTCGCACGCCAACGAGCGCGCCACCGAGAACGGCGAGGTGGTCGAGGGGACGAAGACGGCCGCCTTCATCGAGGCCGCGGACGTGCCCGTGCACCTGCCGCTCAGCGGCCGCACCATGGAGTTCGACGCCGGCGGCAATTGCGTGACGGGCTGCGGCTGACCGGCGGCGTCTATCGGTTCACGATGGCGAGGTAACGCGCGAGCGTGCCCTCGAATCCGTGGTCGAAGGACTCGACCACGATGGCATGGCCGATGGACACCTCGAGCACGTCCGGCACCCGGGCGAGAAACAGGCCGAGATTGTCGAGGTTGAGATCGTGGCCCGCGTTGACACCGAGCCCGACCTCCCCCGCGCGCCGGGCGGCGGAGGCGAAGCGCTCGAGCTCGGCCTCCGGACTACCGGCGGCAAAGGCGCGGGCGTAGGACTCGGTGTAGAGCTCGACGCGATGGGCGCCGGTCGTGGGCACGCGGTCGATGCCCTCGACCACGGGATCCATGAACAGGCTCACCCGGATGCCGGCGCCGGACAGTGCGGCCACCGCCTCGTCGAGCGCCCCGTGTTCGCCCTCGAGGTTCCAGCCGTGATCCGAGGTCAGCTGTCCCGGGTCGTCGGGTACCAGCGTGCACTGGTCGGGGCGTGCGGCGATCACGAGGTCGAGAAACTCCCGGGTCGGATTGCCCTCGATGTTGAATTCGACATTGGGAAGACCGGCGCACAGCTCGGCCAGCATCGGCACGTCGTCGTGCCGGATGTGGCGCTGGTCGGGTCGCGGGTGCACGGTGATGCCGTGCACGCCCGCGGCCACGGCGCGCCGTGCCATGGTGAGCAGGTTCGGGTAGTCGCTGCCGCGGGCGTTGCGCAGCAGGGCGATCTTGTTGAGGTTGACGCTGAGCCTTGTCATTTTTGGAGGATTCCGGTAGCGCGGCGCGGCGGCGGTCCTGCCGGGTCGCGGTCGTATGGTGTCGGGCGATTATCGAAGGCGGACGCGGGCTTTGCAACGACACCGATCGTTCAGCGGGTTGTGACGACGGCGCACGGCTTCTCCGCTCAACCCAGCGCCTTGATGAAATGGGAGAACAGGGCGCCCTGGGAGTTGATGCCGAGCTTGGCGTAGATGTTCTTGCGGTGGATTCGCACCGTGCCCGGCGAAATCGAGAGCATCTTGCCGATCGCCTCGGATGAATACCCCTTTAGCACGTATTCGACCACGTCGCGCTCGCGCGGGGTGAGCACGTTCCTGCCGAAGGTGCGAAACGCGTGGTCGATGTAGCG
>CBFGVH010000057.1:0-21464 GCA_965652415.1 uncultured Gammaproteobacteria bacterium
GCGGCCGCCACCACCGTGTCGGTGGGCGGGCAGGTCGACCGGGCCTGGAACCTGTGGCGCAGCGAGGTCGCCTGAACGGTGTCGGAGAAAGCCGCATCGCAGAACACGGAGCGCGCAAGGCTGCTGGCCTCGAAGCTCGAGGAGGCGGATGCCACCACGCGCTCGATCCTCGATCACTGGATGACGATCGCTCCCAACGACCGGCTCGCCCACCTGCTGCGCGACGCATCGCGCGGCGTGACCCGCGCCCTGCAGCTCAGGCTGTCCGAGCACGGGATCTCCTTCGGCCACTGGGTGTACCTGAGAATCCTGTGGACCTTCGACGGACTGAGCCAGCGCGAACTCAGCATCCAGGCGGGGCTCATGGAATCCACCACCCATACGGCGCTCAACCGCATGGAGGAGCAGGGCCTTGTCGAGCGCCGCCACAAGGCCGGCAACCGGCGCAAGCTGCACGTTTTCCTCACGCCCCGGGGGCGGGCGCTCGAGACGGAGCTCGTGCCGCTCGCCGAGGAAGTAAACCGCGTTGCCGTCGCCGGCCTTTCGAGCGAGCAGGTCGAGACCGTGCGCGTGGCGCTGTTCACCATCATCACCAACCTCGCGCTCGACGAGGTCCAGGCCGCCGAACGCGGGCAGCGCATCGTGTCCACGCGCGACCTCGGCCGCGACCGCAACGGCCCCGGCAAGGTGCGCAGGAAATCCGGGTAGGGTGCGACCGCGCGCGCCGCGCACGGCCCCGCGATACGCGGATACAGAACGCCGCGCCGTTTACCGCCTTGCGGCCCTGGCCGTCGCCTCGAGTTCCTCGGGCGCGGCGCCGAGTTCGCGCCAGTTGGTTTCCTTGGGGACGATGCCCTGGTAGGACGCGATCTTCGTGTACGGGATGCGCGGCTCTTCGGTGCCGAGGGCCGGGCCGCCGTCGCGCATCTGCTGCGCCGCCGCCACCATGATGCGCCGGAACTCGACCACGGCCAGGTCGCTTGCGCCGAGAATCTCCCGGGTGCGATCAATGATCGGACCCATGGATGTCCACATGGCGATGTCCTGGTTGGGAATGCCGGCAATGCCCGTGAAGTTGCCTTCCTTCATGAGCTGTCGGTCCTGCAGGAAGTCGTTGCCGAGGTGGCGGCGATTCGTGTAGTCCTCGTCGAGATCGACGCCGGGTACTGCGCGGCCGAACTCGCGCCAGGTCTTGGTATCCGGGCAGTCCTTGCCGCCCCAGGCGATGAAGTGGAACACCGAGTTCTTGTCGTCCTCGGGCACGATGACGCTGGCGACGTTGTACGATGTGTTGGGCGGAATCAGGGCGATGAACGGGGCAACGTATACCGTGACACGAACGTAGTCGTGGGTCGCGGCGTTCTTGATCGGCCGGCGGATCGCGGCGTAGCGGAACCCGAACGGGGTCGGTTGGGTCACAAGGCGCGGCGACTTGTCGGTGGAGGGCCTCAGCCAGTGGGACTCGTTCGCCCCGGCGCTGTCCACGCGCGCCGGCACCATGTCGCTGGAGTGCAGGCTCGACGAGTGCGCCGAGTCGATCTGGCCTTCCATGATCTGGGCCCAGTTCGCCGGAACCTTGATCTTGAGAATGGACACCGGGGTGTCGTCATCGGGGGAGAACGGCGGCCGCTGGAATGCGGGCGGTTCGTCGTCGGTGCCGAGGTAGGCCCACACGAACCCGCCGCACTCGGTGACCGGGTAGGCCCGGTGCTTCACCTTCTCCTTGAGCGTGCTCTCGGCAGGCTCCGAGGACATGTCCACGCAGTTGCCCTCGACGTCGAATTTCCAGCCGTGGTAAAGGCATCGCAGTCCGAATTCCTCGTTGCGGCCGTACACCAGCGAGGCGCGCCGGTGGGGGCACAACTCGTCGAGCACGCCCAGGCGCCCCTCGCTGTCCCGAAAGACGACGAAACTCTCTCCCAGGGCCCGGACCCGCACCGGCTTGCCGTCACGCTCCCGAACCTCCTCGGACAGCAGGATCGGCACCCAGTGGCGGCGCATCAGCTGGCCCATCGGATCGTCGGGTCCGACCCGGGCAAGCAGGTCGTTTTCTTCGGCTGTCATCATGGCTCAAGGCTCCTGCGTACTGGTCGGTCGTCGCATTGTCGGCAGTTAATATTAGATATCTAAGATCAACGAATCAAGCCGCTGCTTGACTTTGATTCTTAGATATCTAAACTAAATCCAGCCTGCCGTCGCCGATCGCGCGGCGGCAATTCCCTCGATTCCCTGCCGATTTCCGATGACCGAGACCGCCGCCGACGCCGAGTTCATGCCCCTTGTCCTGCGCCGCAAGACAGAGCTGGCGCGGGACATCTGGCAGTTCGAGTTCGTCCACGCCGACGGCAAGCCGCTGCCGGCCTTCGACCCCGGCGCGCATATCACCGTGATCACGCCGTCGGGCGCCCGGCGCAACTACTCCCTGTGCGGCGACCCGGCCGATCGGGACCGGTACCTCCTCGGCATCAAGGCCGAGAGGGAAGGCCGCGGGGCCTCGATGAGCATGGTCGACGACACGGCCGAGGGCGACGTGCTGCCCGTCGCGCCGCCCGACAACACGTTCGAGCTGGTCGATGCGCCGGAGTATCGATTCATCGCCGGCGGCATCGGTATCACGCCGATCATGTCGATGATGCGCCACCTCGCTGCGAAGGGCGACGCGCGCTATCACCTCTACTACCTGACTCGCGACCCGGACGTCACCGCGTTTCGTGACGAGCTCGAATCCCGTGAGTTTGCCGACCACGTGACCATCCATCATGACGAAGGCGACCCGGAGCGGATGTACGACTTCTGGCCGTTGTTCGAAAAGCCCGGAAAGTGCCACGTCTATTGCTGCGGGCCCAGGCCGTTGATGGAAGAGATACGCGGCGTCTCGGGCCATTGGCCGTCGCACCAGGTTCATTTCGAGGACTTCGCCTCGGACGTGCGCGCCCTGCGCGAGAACGACCGCTCGTTCACCGTGCGCCACGCCGACAGCGGCGAGACGATAGAGGTTCCCGCCGACGCCACCATCCTCGAGACCCTTCGCGCCCGTGGCCACCGGCTGCCGAGTTCTTGCGAGAGCGGCACCTGCGGCACCTGCCGCACGGAGCTGGTGGAAGGTGAGGCCGATCATCGCGACATGGTGCTCGAGCCCCACCAGCGCGACAGCTACATCATGATCTGCGTGTCGCGCGCGAAGTCGGACCGGCTGGTACTCAGGTGGTGAGGCGGCGATGAGTGGCGCGACGCGCACCGTGCGCCTTGGCGTCGTCGGCCTCGGCCGCGGCTTCACCTTGATGCTGCCGACGTTCGTCGCCGATTCTCGCTTCGAGCTCGTCGCGGCCGCGACCCCGGGCCGCGAAGGCCGCGACGCCTTCGTGCGCGATTTCGGCGGCATCGCCTACCCGCACGCCGGGGAGATGTTCGACAATGCCGACATCGACGCGGTCTACATCGCCAGTCCCCACCAGTTCCACTGCGAGCACGTCTGCGCCGCCGTCGCGCGCGGCCTGCACGTGCTGGTCGATAAACCGCTGGCGGTGTCGATGGACGAGGCCGAGCGGATGGTCGAGGCGGCGGCCGGGGCGGGGGTGCATCTCGTGGTCGGACCGAGCCACAGCTTCGACGCGCCGGTGCTCACGGCCCGCGAGCTCATCGCATCCGGCCGCTTCGGCGCCCTGCGCATGATTCACGCGTTCAACTACACGGATTTTCTCTATCGTCCGCGGCGCCCCGAGGAACTCGACACGAGTGCAGGTGGGGGCGTGGTATTCAGCCAGGCCGTGCACCAGGTGGAGGTGTCGCGCGTCATCGCCCGATCCGCGGCAACGACGGTCCAGGCGCTGACCGGCAACTGGGATCCCGTTCGACCCACCGAGGGCGCCTACAGTGCGCTCGTCACGTTCGCCGATGGTGCCTTCGCCTCGCTGACGTACAACGGCTACGGCCGTTTCGACAGCGACGAGTTCATGGACTGGATCGGCGAGCTCGGCCGGCGCAAGGACCCGGACGACTACGGGCGCGCGCGCCGGATGCTGGCGGCGAGCCGTTCGAGCGATGAAGAGTTGTCGGCCAAGCGCGCGCGCAATTTCGGTCACGCGCCGACGTCGCGCTTCGTCGACGTGCCGCCTCCGGATACCCACGAGCACTTCGGCGTGGTGATCGCCAGCTGCGAGCACGCGGACTTGAGACTGAAGGCCGACGGCGTCATGATCTACGGCGACGAGCGCCGCGAGACCGTGACGCTGGCGCCGCCGGCGGTGCCGCGCATCGAGGTAATGGACGAGTTGTACCGCGCCGTGATCGACGGCGTGGCGCCGCTGCACTCGGGAGGGTTCGGCCTGGCGACGCTGGAGGCTGCCCTGGCGATCCTGGAGTCGGCCTCGACGCGCGCACCCGTGGCCCTGCGACGGCAGTCGCCCGCGGGGCGGACCCACAATCAATAAACGATCGAGGAGAAACCGTTGCCCCGGCTTGAACTTTCCGTCGCCATCGGCGACTACGACCGCAATCGCCCGTTGATCGACGGGCGCGCCCTCATCGACGGCGTCGATCCGGTGTTCATGACGCTGTCGCCCGAGGAGATCTTCTTTCGCGCCTTTCGCCAGCAGGCGTTCGACGTGTGCGAACTGTCGTTCGGCACCTACGTGGTCACCGTCGACAAGGGCGATCCTCACTACGTCGCCGTGCCGGCGTTTCTCTCTCGCGCCTTTCGCCATACCTCGATCCTGATCCGCACCGACAAGGGTATCGACAGGCCGGAGGACCTGAAGGGACGCCGCATCGGCATCGCCGAGTACCAGTTGAGCGCCAACGTCTGGGCGCGCGCGCTGCTCGAGGACGACTTCGGCGTGAAGCCGTCCGACATCACCTGGGTGCGCGGCGGCATGGAGCAGCCGGGCCGGCCGGAGAAGATCCGGCTCGATCTGCCGGCGGACGTCACGGTGGAAAACGCTCCCGAGGGGCGCTCGCTCAACGAACTGCTCGTCGACGGCGAGATCGACGGCTTCATCGGCCCGCGCACGCTGTCCTGTTTCGACCGCGGCCATCCCCACGTCGGTCGGCTGTTCGCCGACTCGGTGGCCGCCGCCTCGGACTATTACCGGCGCACCGGCATCTTTCCGATCATGCATCTTCTCGGCGTGCGCCGGTCGCTGGCCGAGCGTCACCCGTGGCTGCCGAGCGCGCTGCTGAAGGCGTTTGCCGAGTCCAAGCGCCTCGCCCTGGCTCACCTTGCCGATACCTCGGCCACCAAGATCACCCTGCCGTTCGTCGAGGAACAGCTGGCCGGCGCCCGCGCCCTGCTTGGCGCCGACTTCTGGTCCTACGGGGTCGGCGCCAACCGGGCCGCGCTCGAAGCCTTTCTCGATCACCACCACCGCCAGGGCCTGTCGTCGAGGCGGGTCGCGATCGAGGAGCTGTTCCATCCTTCCACCCTGGAGGCTTTCAGCGTCTGACATGCCTGCAGGCAGCGTCCGCCGCGCGTCGGAGCAGCACTGATGCGGCCCGGGGACGAGCCGCTGAAGGCGGTGGCCATGCTGCTGTCGAGCCTCGTGCTGATGGCAATCCTGAGCGCCCTGGTCAAGCTGGTGTCCGAGCGCCAGGCGCTCGCCGCCATCATGTTCTTCCGATTCGCCGCCTCGCTTCTGCCGCTGGCCTGGGTGCTGCAACGATCCGGCGGCATCTCCATCCTGCGCACGGGGCAGCCGCTGCAGCACGCACTGCGGTCCATCTTCGGCATCTGCGGCATCGGCCTTTATTTCTATGCACTTGGCCGGATTCCGATCGCCGATGCCACGGCACTGACCTACTCGGCTCCGCTGTTCCTGGTGCTGCTTGCCATCCTGTTCCTCGGCGAGAAGGTCGACTCGCGCACGTGGCTGGCCCTGCTCGCCGGGTTCGCCGGCATGCTCCTGATTGCGAGCCCGCGCGGCCACGGGATCAATTTTGGCACGCTGGCCGCAATCGGCTCGGCGATACTCGGGGCGCTGGTGTCGGTATGGATTCGCCGGCTCAGCCTGGTCGATGCACCGGTCACCATCGCGGTGATCTACAACGCCGCCGGTGCCGCGGTCACCCTGGTGTGGCTGGCGATATCCGGCCACTGGCCGCAACTCGACCTCGATATCGCGTTGATGGTGACCATCGGTCTCATCGCCGGTTTCCAGCAGTTCCTGATGACCAGCTCGTTCCGCTACGCCGACGCCAGCTTCCTGGCGCCGCTGGAGTATGTCGCGCTGGTGTTCGCCGCCGCGGTGGGATGGTTGTTCTGGGGCGAGGTGCCTGGCGTGGCGGTCGTGGCCGGCGCCATCATCGTCAGCGCCAGCGGCGTGTTCATTGTTCGCGCCCGCAGCCGTCGGGCATAATCGCCGGGCTGCGCGCACACACTCAGGCCCGCCCCTGACCGAAGTCCGGCCCCATGTTCGACGACAACGAAACCCTTGAAGCAGCGCGTCGCCGCAATGTCCGCGACGCGCTCCACGAAGACATCGGCCGCTGCGACTGGACCTCGCAGCTGGTGCCGGCGGAGCGTACTGTCATCGCGCACGTGGTGGTCAAGGAGGACGCCGTCCTGTGCGGGGCCCAGTGGTTCGAGGACTGCTTCACCGTGCTCGACCCCGCGGCGAGGGTCGAGTGGACCAGGCAGGACGGCAACGACCTCGCCCGCGGCGACGTGGTGTGCGAGGTGCGGGCCAACGCCCGCGCCGCGCTGGGCGCCGAACGCTCGGCGTTGAACTTCCTGCAGATGCTGTCCGCGGTCGCCACCGAGACGCGCCGCTACACGCGCGCCATCGAGGGAGTCTCGCCGAACCCGCGTGGCTGCCTCATGCTCGATACCCGCAAAACGCTGCCGGGGCTGCGCCAGGCCCAGAAGTACGCGGTACGCACCGGCGGCGGCACCAATCACCGCATGGCATTGTGGGACGGGATACTCATCAAGGAGAACCATATCGCCGCCGCCGGCGGTATCGCACAGGCGCTGGCCGCGGCGCGCGCGCTGGATTCCGGGGTGCCGATCCAGATCGAGGTGGAGAGCATCGCCGAACTCGAGGAGGCGCTCGCAGCCGGGGCGACCTACGTTCTGCTCGACGACTTCAGCCTCGACGACATGCGCCGGGCTTGCGAGGTCAACGCGGGGCGCGCCATGCTCGAAGTGTCCGGCGGCGTCGATTTCGACCGCCTGCGCTTGATCGCCGCCACCGGCGTCGACCGTATATCCAGCGGCAAACTTACCAAGGACATCCGCGCCATCGATTTCTCGCTCAGGGTCGCGGATTGATACCGGCCGGCGTCAGCCGCAGGGTCAGCCACAAGGCGAGGGCGGAGAGCACGAGCATGGCGAGGAACATCGTCGTGTAGTGTCCCTCGATGTCGAAGGCGAGCCCGCCCGCCAGCGCACCGAGCCCGCCGGCGCCGTGGTGCACCATGGTGACTACGCCTGTTATGGCGCCGAGATTCGCGATTCCGAAGTATTGGCGGACGAAGACCACGGTCAGCGGCGCCGTGATCCAGAACGTCAGGCCGTAGAGCAGGGCGAAGGCGGCGATGCCCGCCGTGCCGTCGAACACGGGGATGGCCGCGAACACCACGATCCGGATGACGAAGCAGATCGCGGTGGGCAGCACCGGGCCGCGCCGGTCGCTCAGGTGGCCGGCGGCCAGCACGCCGATCAATCCGGTGAGCCCCATGAACGCGTACAGGTTGCCGGCGAGGATTCCGTCGACACCCTGGTCGCGGGCGAACGCGACCACGTGGGTGGCGACGAAGAAGTCCTGCAGGCCGCAGATGGCGTAGACCGCCAGCAACAGCCAGAAGCGGCGCGAGCCCAATGGGCGCTGCGGTCGGTCCATGGTGGCCGACGGCGGCACGCCGCGTGTGCCGTGAGCCCGGGTAGCCGGCGCGATGGCGAATACGGCCAGGGGGACGGCCAGGATCATGCCGGCCAGCCCCAGCCACAGGAAGGAACCGCGCCAGCCGATCGCTTCGAGCTGACCCGTCAGCACCAGGATGATCAGCAGCTGGCCGAGCCCCATGCCGGAGATCGCCACGCCGTTCGCCAGGCCGAGTCTGTGAGGGAACCAGCGGCTGAGCAGCACCCCGATGGGGGTGATCGATGTACCCGCCGACGCCAGCGCGAACACCACGCCGTACAGGACCAGCATCTCGAGCGGCGTTTCGATGAAGCGCATCAGGGCGATGGACGCGCCTGCTGCCAGCATGGCCGTCGCCAGCACCGTCCAGGTATTGAAGCGGTCGACCAGACGGCCGGCGACCGGCAGTGCCAGCGCCGAGACGATCATGAAGAACGTCACGGCGAGCGACAGGGTGGTGCGCCCCCAGTCGAGGTCGTCCGCCATGGGCTTGAGCATCAGGCCCATGGTGAAACGCGAGCCGCCGTTGAACAGCAGGGCGAGGAACCCGGCCGCGAGCACGAAGATCGCACCGCGCATGGCCATCAGCTCGTGGTCCGTCCGCGCGCCGGGCCTTCGCGATCGAGGACCACGTACGTACCCGAGACGCGGTCGTGGAAGGCCTCGCGTCGCCGGTTGCACAGGATCCACAGGAAGCCGGCCCCGGCCGGGACCCACGACAGAATCGAGGCCGCGAACCGGATGAGCAGGGCTCCCGTCTCCGGGGTCGTGCCGTGCCGGTCGACGACGCGAAGACGCCACGTGCGCATGCCCAGGGTCTGCCCCCCGCGGCGCCAGGAGTCGACCAGGTAAAGACCGATCACCGCGAGCAGGTAGCCGCGGATCAGCCATTCGATCCAGAAATTTTCGCGAGTCTCCTCGGGAATCAGAGGCAGCGGGATCGCGGCGACGAACAGCAGGGCAAGCAAGAGCAGGGTGTCGTAGAACATGGCGCCGAGCCGGCGCGGGAACGACGCCGAAACCAGGGTCCTGCCGGCAGGGGCCGGGGGGCGATCCTCATCCACGGCAGCGAACTTGTGCACACTCAATTAACAAACGTTCATCTTGTAACTTGCGTGTCATACTTGGCTTGCGGCCGCAGGACAGCTTTGTATCATTTTGTTTATGCAGAAGAAAAAGCGGATGCTTATGAACCGGAAGATTCCTCTGAAGTTCCGGTCGGGACTTGACGGGGCCGTAATGCCCAACTTGTTCACAGAGTTATCCACAGGTTCTACCGCTCACTGGCCAACGATTGACACCGTGGCCGGATGAGCGGTTCGACCGGGCCGACGGGCGGAGAACGCCCGGGTGAATCAGAAGACGACTTCCAGCGACAGGAAGTTGAAGCCCCGGTTCGGGTGTTCGCTGCCCGCGTTGGAGAAATGGGTCACGGCGAAGGCGATATGATCGGTGAAGAAAAGTCGCAAGTGAGCTTCCAGGGCCCAGTCGGAGTTGACGATCTCGCTGGCGGCAATGTCGACGACTCCGGCGCCGATGGACAGGATGCGCCTGCCGGACTGATGCTGTCGAACGCGCTTCTCGCACGTCAGGCCGGCGACGTCGTTTTCGAAGTCGCCGTTCCACTTGCCGAGGATGATGCCGCATCCTCCGCCCTTCTGGCTCAGGGCCACGCCGCGCAGGATCAGCGCTCCTCCGTCGTCGTTGTGCTTGACGCCGGCGCCGAGTTCGGCGCCGAAGCCGAACTCGACCGCGCCCGCCACGGCTGGAACCAGCAGCAATCCCGCGCACAGCACGAGACGTGTGCCGGCTCGATACAGGAACGTCAGGTAGCTCATCTTGGTGGCATCCCGGGTCAACATCGAAATGACGCGCGAAGTATATACCACGCTACATTCAAAGCCAGCGGGCGCGAGTGATGGTGCCCCGAACAGGATTCGAACCTGTGACCTTCCGCTTAGGAGGCGGACGCTCTATCCTGCTGAGCTATCGGGGCGCCGGTAGGGTCGGAACGAGGACAGCGATTCCGGCCGCTCGTCTCGCCGGGACGTGATCGTGCGCCATCGGCCTCATGCGGTCAAGGCGCCGCCGGGCGTCAGCCGCTCTCGGCGTCGCCAGCTGCCGAACGGTAGAACTTGCCGTACCAGTTCCAGTTGTGGCTCTGCTTGAGCCAGTTGCGATAGAACGGATTGCTCAGGTGATGGTCGCGGATCTCGAACCAGCGCGAGCCGATGCCGTCGATCACCTGCATGGGATCGATACGGCCGCCGTTGATCTCCAGGTGGATGTGCGGGTAGATCATCTCCGGGCGCGCACTGTTCTGGGTCACGTTGCCGCTGACGCCGACGTTGGCGATCGCGTCTCCCTTGCGTACGGTCGGCGTCTCGCCGCGGCGCAGAGCCCTGAGCGCGCGGTCGAACAACGACGCCTCGCGCAACCGCGAGAGCTCGAGATCTTCATCGGTCAGTGAATCGATGTCGCGGCCCAGGACGATTGACGCATAGCGGCGCAGCGCTCGATCGTAGCCGCGCCGGGCGTCGTTTCCGAACTCGGACAACTCCTCGCGGGTGAGAAGGCGTTTGAAGTTGGATCGCGACGGCTCCTTGAGCAGGTGCATGTAAGTGACCTGCAGGTTCCCCTGGCTGAGTACCAGGTAGTTGCCGGCGCCGCCGCGCTGGTAGCCGGCGCGTACGATGGTGCCGTCCATCACGGCGAGGGCCGGTTCGCCGAGTTCACCGGCGATGTCGAGCCCCTGGTGCGCATAGCCGTTGCGGCGTGCGCCGTACAGGCCCCACGGCCTGATGTCCTCGACGTCGAGTTGTCGCACCGGCAGGCCCATGCGCCCCAGGAACGGGCGTGCCTCGAGATCGTTTTCCGCCGCTTCGACGACGGCGTAGGTGTACTCGAAACGTGCGGCCTTGAAGAGCAGCGCAAGCGCCACCCGGCGAGCGCTGGGTTCGTCGCTCTCGCCCAGGTCGAGTCGTTCGTTGTCGCCGAAGGCCTCGATGAAGCGCTCCTCCCGCGTCGCCGGGTTGCCGTCCTCTGCGACGTCGGCCTCGATCCAGTCCACCGCCTCGGCCATGAGTTCCGGTTTGGCGATCTCCGTATACAGGGCGTGATAGCCTTCGCCGCCGAGGTGCATCAGGTACAGGTGGATCAGTGGCAGCTCCTGGGGGAGCTTCTCGGCGCCGAAGAGCAGGTCCAGCATCAAAAGGCGCAGTTCCAGCACGTTCCAGTCCACGAATCGAGTGCGCCTGGTCTCGTAGAACGCCCGGGTCAGGTTGGTGGAGCCCCACCCGGAGGGCAGGCGCTGCAGCAGGGGACCGAGCCCGGCGTCGGACAGGTTGTCGAACCCGGCTTCACCGACGTCGCGGTAGATCTCGTCGAGCATGGCGAGGAGTTCGCCGTGGTCCTCGGCGCTGGCGTCGACCAGTGCATCGTCCCTGCTGCCGACCAGGGGTACCTCGCGCGCAAGGTTCTCCACCATCGCCTCGACCCGGTTGTCGTAATACGGGTTCGGCTCCGGGGGCCGGGGTTCGGTGATAATCTCGATCAGTTCGGCGCGGCGCTTGCTGGTGAACACCGAGTCCAGCCCCGGGGTGGCGTTGTCCTCGCGGGCGATCGCGGCGACGGTCAGCACCATGTTGACGAACCGCCGGTAGGCCCGCTGGTACTCGCTGCCGAAGTAGATGATGGACGGGTCGCGCAGGCGGTTCTGCACCTTGTCGTTGGAGTATGCCGGCTCGATCTCCCGCACCACGATGGCCTTCTTCTCGCGCAGGAACGACAGCAGCTCGACGTTTCGGTCCGACTGGTCGAGACTGCGAGTGTAAACCGCATCCTCGATGTACCAGTCGGGCGAGAAGCTCGCCCACATCCAGTCCGGCACGCTGGGGTTCACCGGGTCGATGCCGAGCCGGGTGTTGTCGATGATCTCCTCGAGTTCCGACTCGAGAAGCCGAGTGTGCGCGGCCTGGGCGCGCGGCTCGACGTAGAGTTCGTTGGCGGTGAAAATCATGGAGCCGATCGCCGCGGTGATGAATACCGCGACCAGGCCGACCCAGATCGTCATCAACCCGGATCGCACGCGCACGCGCCGCATGTAGCGATGCTCGTCGTCGTCCGGGTGGATGCGCGGAAACAGGAAGAACCGCCTGGGCAGCAGCACGACGTTGGTGTCGATCAGGTCCGGTTCGAGCCCGTTGCGGCGCAGTTCCGACTCGAGGTCCGCGATGACGCGAAGGCCGCGCCTGGACGGCAGGTGCAGGGCCGCCGGGCCGGCTTCGTCGGCCGCGCCGGACTCTCCGCCGTCGACCGGATGCAGTCCCTGCGCGGTCGCGGACTGTAGTTTCGGCTCGTTCTTGATCAACGTGGTATCCGCTCGTGGCCTGCGCCGCCGGCGCCGGGTGTGCGGGGTCGCGTGTTCGCGTTAATCCTTGCTCCGGATCCCTGGCCGCCATGGGCCGGGTGGCGTTCCCGCCGCTCGCCTGGCTGACTCGCGCAGCTCTCCTCGGCCCCCCGCCTGTTATCGTTGTCGGTCAGCCGCGCCAGTATCTCACTTTTCACTATCCGGGTGAACATCGTACGGACATCAGTACCCCGCCGCGCAGCCGTCCTTGCGCGGGTCGCTCGCCCCCTCGTAGCCGCCGCCGCGGCGCAGCACCGCCTGGGCGCCGCCGAACAGTGACCAGCCGTGATCCGTGACGATGCGGTGTCCGCGGGCCTCGAGTTCGCGCGCGACGTCGGCGCCGAAGCCGGGTTCGAGGTTGACACCGAAGTCCTCGTCGACGTGCCAGCGCGGCGCGTCGATCGCCTCCTGCAGGCCCTGGCCAAAGTCCTCCATTCGACAGACCAGCTGCACGTGTCCCTGGGGCTGCATGTGTCCGCCCATCACGCCGATCGGCCCGAGCGGTCTGCCGTCGCGACACAGGAACCCGGGGATGATCGTGTGGAAGGGGCGCTTGCCGCCGTCGACGCAATTGGGATGTGCCGGGTCGGTGCTGAAGCCGGCGCCGCGGTTCTGCATGCTGATGCCGGTTCCGGGAATGACGATTCCCGATCCGAAGCCGTGGAAATTCGACTGGATGAAGGAGACCATGGTGCCGGCGGCGTCGGCGGCGGCGATGTACACGGTGCCGCGGTCGGTCGCCAGCGCGCCGGCGACGGGGGCGGCCCGGTCCGGGTCGATGCCTTCGGCCAGGGCCCGCAGTCGTTCCGGATCAAGCAGTTCGTCGCCGCCGGTTCGCGTGGAACCGGGGTCGCACACGCAGGCGGCGGCATCCACGATCGCGAGCTTCATCGCCTCGATCTGCAGGTGCAGCACCTCGGCCGAGTCGACGTCGTGACGGGCAAGGTCGAGGTGGCGCAGGATGCCGAGCGCGATCAGCGCGGCGATCCCCTGGCCGTTGGGCGGCAGTTCGAGCAGTTCCACGCCGCGATAGGCGGCCGACACGGGCGTGCTGAAGAACCCGGAGTGGGCGGCGAGGTCGGCGCGGGTCATGGCGGCGTCGTGGGTCCTGGCGTCGGCCTCGATCGCCGCCGCGAGCTCGCCGCGGTAGAACGCTTCGCCCCGGCTCGACGCGATCGCACGGAGGGAGTCGGCGTGGCCCGGGGAGAAGAACGTCTCGCCGACGGCCGGGGCGGCCCCGCCCGGCATGAAGGTGTCGCGGAAGGCGTCGAAGTGGCCGTAGCGGGCGGTTGCGCGCAGCCATTGGCGCTGGATAACCGGGCTCACTGCGAAGCCGTTTCGCGCGTAATGCAGTGCGGGCTCGAACAGTTCGGCGAAAGGCACCTTTCCGTATCGCCGTGACAGCTGAAACCAGGCGTCGACCGCGCCGGGCACTGTGACGGACTCCCAGCCGGTCTCGGGCATCGCCGCCAGAGCGGCGAAGCGCGCGGGCGTCCACGAGGCCGGGGACTTCCCGGACCCGTTGAAGCCGCTCGTCTCGCCGTCGTGATGGATGATGGCGAAGGCGTCCGAACCGATGCCGTTGCTGGTTGGCTCGACCACGGTCAGGCAGATCGCCGCCGCCAGCGCCGCATCCACGGCATTGCCGCCGCCGCGAAGGACGTGAAGGCCGGCCTCGGCAGCCAACGGCTGCGACGTCGCAACCACGTTGCGGGCGAATACGCCCGACCGCCTCGACGGGTAGCGATACTGGTCGGGCCGGATGTAACTGAGAGTCATGCGCCTGGTCGGGGGTGAATGGCGGGTGTCGGCCGGGAACCTCGACCGGCGCTCGCGAAGACGGCCGATTATACGAGAAGGCGCGAGCGGGTCGACAGGCGAAGCGGCGACACGGTCTCGCCGCGCGACCGCGGTCTGCAGCCGGCAACGAGTTGATGATGCGTCGCTCGTTGCTCGAGCGCGTGAGTACCCCCGACCGGTTACAATACGGACATGTCAGTACTTTTCCTGGGCGGCGGTGAGAACGGCGATGCCTGGCTGCGCGCGCTCGCCGCGGCCGAACCCGATCTCGAGGTTGCTACAAAGGACCGGATCGACGATCCGGATGGTGTCGAATACGCCATCGTCGGCAGAATCATGCCGGGCGAGCTGGCCGCGTATCCGAACCTGGCGGCCATCCTGTCGATGTGGGCAGGGGTCGAGCACCTTCTCGCCGACGATACCGTTCCCGTCGACGTGCCGATCGTGAGGATGGTCGAGCCGTCGCTCACCCGGGGCATGGTGGAGTTCGTCGTCGGTCACGTCCTCTCGATCCTGCTGCGCATGGACGGTTATCGTCGGGACGGCGCCTGGCGGCACCCGCAGCGCACGAGTCCGCGTTTCGCTCCGGATCTGCCCGTCGGGATCATGGGCATGGGCGTGCTGGGACGGGCATGCGCCGAGGCGCTCGTCCGCTTCGATTTTCCGGTCAACGGCTTCAGCCGCCGCGGCGAGCGTGTTCCCGGCGTCACGGTCTACTCGGGGCGCGAGGGCCTGGCCGAGTTCCTGTCGAGCTCGTCGGTGGTCGTGTTGCTGCTGCCCCGCACGACCGAGACGGAATCCGTCCTGAACCGCCGGACCCTGTCCATGCTGCCGGCGGGGGCGGCCGTGATCAACGCGGGGCGCGGCGAGTTGATCGATGACGATGCCCTGCTCGAGGCGCTCGATGCAGGACGCCTGTCGAAGGCCGTGCTCGACGTGTTCCGCGAGGAACCGCTGCCGGCTACTCACCCCTACTGGACGCACCCGAAAGTGACCGTGACCCCGCATATCGCCAGCGTGACCAATCCGCGCACGGCCGCGCCGGTGCTGGCCGACAATCTCGCTCGCCTCAAGCGCGGCGAGCCGGCGGGACCACTGGTGGATCGGCGGCGTGGGTATTGATTGTTCGCGGGAGCGACCTTGGCAAGCCGGCGCAGCGGCGCCGACCGGGGGGCCCGTATGAACCGTGATACCGCCGCCCGGCTGGCTCCCGCGTTGTTCGTGCTGCTGTGGAGCACGGGGTTCATCGGTGCCAAGTTCGGCTTGCCCTATGCCGAGCCCGCCACCTTCCTGGTGGTGCGGTTCGGCGTGGTCGCGGTGCTGCTGGCTCTCCTGGTCGCCTGGCAGCGGGTACCGGTGCCGAGCCGCCCGATCGAACTCATGCACCTGTCGGTCAGCGGCATCCTGGTTCATGGCGTGTATCTCGGCGGCGTCTTCTCCGCCATCGATTCGGGGATCAATCCGGCCGTGGTGGCCCTGATCGTGGGCATTCAACCTCTCCTGACCGCCGTGTTGGTAGGGCCGTTTCTCGGCGAACGGGTCACCGCCCGGCAGTGGGTCGGGTTCGCCGCCGGCGTCGTCGGCGTCTACCTCGTAGTTTCCGGCCGCTTCAGTCTCGAGGGTCAGCGGCTCGTCGGGTTGGTGCTGTCCCTCGCCGCCCTGGTCGGAATCAGTATCGGGACGGTGTACCAGAAACGGCATTGTTCCGGAATGGACCTTCGCGCCGGCTCGATGATCCAGTTCATTGCCGCGGGGTTGTTCGCGGCGGTGTTCTCTCTCGCCTTCGAGACCCGGGAGATCGAGTGGCACCCCGAATTCCTGTTCTCGCTGGCCTGGCTGTGCCTGGTGATGTCCATTGGCGCCATCAGCCTGCTGATGTGGCTGATTCGACAAGGCGCCGCCTCTCGCGTCGCCAGCCTTTTCTACCTCGTGCCGCCGCTGGTCGCGGTGGAGTCATGGCTGCTGTTCGACGAGACTCTCGACGCCGCGGCCACGGCCGGCATGGCACTTTGCGCGGTGGGGGTCTGGCTGGTGATGACCACCGCCGCGGCGCCACGGCGATGAACGTCGCGCCGGATTTGTCCGGTGACTTGCCGCGTGCACGGGATCGAACGGCCCGATCCTGGCTCGGCGGGTTGCTGGAGTACCATCCGGTGGCCCTCGCGTCCGACCTGGCCGAAGCCTGGTTCCGGGCCCTTCGCGACAATGCCCGCTGGACGCGGCCCAAGGTGCGCATGTTCGGTAGAGAAATCGACTCGCCCCGGCTCGCCGCCTGGTACGGCGACCCCGGCGCGCGCTACACCTACAGCGGCCTCGCCAACGAGCCGATGCCCTGGATCGAACCGCTTCCCGAGGCGCGGCGCCTGGCCGAGCGGCTGGCCGGCGCGTCCTTCAACGGCGTGTTGCTGAACTTCTATCGCGACGGCGGCGATTCGATGGGCTGGCACAGTGACGACGAGCCGGAGCTGGACCCCAGGGCGCCGGTGGTATCGCTGAGCCTCGGCGCGGCCCGCCGCTTTCGCCTGCGCCATCGCCGCCTGGCCGAGCGGCGGCTGGAACTGGAACTGGCGCCCGGTTCGCTGCTGATCATGCATCCGCAACTGCAGCGCGAATGGCGGCACGCGGTGCCGCGCCAGGCCGGCGCCGGGGCGCGCATCAACCTGACCTTTCGCCGCATCCGATGACCGCCGCGACGCGACCGCTGGCCGACCGGATGAGGCCCGAAACCCTCGACGAGTTCGTCGGCCAGGAACACCTTCTCGCACCGGGCATGCCGCTGGCGGCCGCGGCGGCGAGCGGCCGCCTGGCGTCGATGATCCTGTGGGGGCCGCCGGGGACCGGCAAGACGACCCTGGCGAGGATCCTCGCCGGGCAGGCCGACATGGACCTGGACACGCTGTCGGCGGTCACCGACGGCGTGGCCGAGGTGCGCGCGGTGGTGGCGCGGGCGCGCCAGCGCGAGCGCGGCACCATCCTGTTCGTCGACGAGGTGCACCGCTTCAACAAGTCGCAGCAGGACGCCTTCCTGCCGCACCTCGAGACCGGCCTGCTGGTACTGATCGGAGCCACGACCGAGAATCCGGCCTTCGCCCTGAACAACGCGCTCCTGTCACGGGCCGCCGTGCACGTGCTCAAGGTCCTGGAGCCGGATCACATCGGCGCCATCGTGCGCCGCGCCCTTGCCGACCCGGAGCGCGGGCTCGGCGGCACTGGCGCCGAACTCGACACCGAGGCCGAGTCGCTGCTGGTCGAGGCCGCCGACGGCGATGCCCGTCGCGCGCTCAACCTGCTCGAGACCGCGTGGATGCTGGCGACGGCCGAAGGCGCGGCGCGCATCGGCGCACGGAAGGTGCGCGAGGCGGCGAGCGCGTCCCTGCGGCGGTTCGACCGCGGCGGCGACATCTTTCACGACCTGACCTCGGCGCTGCACAAGTCGATACGCGGCTCCGACCCAGACGCCGCGCTGTACTGGATGGCGCGCCTGCTCGACGGCGGCACCGATCCCCACTATATCGCCCGACGTCTTATCCGTATCGCCAGCGAGGATGTCGGCAACGCCGACCCCCGCGCGCTGTCCCTGGCCCTGGACGCCGGCGAGGCGTATCGGCGGCTCGGAAGCCCGGAGGGGGAGCTGGCGCTGGCCCAGGCGGCCGTGTACCTGGCGGTGGCGGCGAAGAGCAACGCGGTGTACACGGCGTTCGGCGAGGCGATGGCGGATGCGCGCGGCCACGGCACCGCCGAGGTGCCCGCGCACCTGCGCAATGCGCCCACGTCCCTGGCCCGGCGCCTGGGACACGGCAAGGGCTATCGCTACGCCCACGACGAACCGGAAGGTTACGCGGCCGGCGAGCACTACTTTCCCGACTCGATGCCAAAGCGGCGATACTACCGGCCGGTGGATCGGGGCATGGAGGCGAAGATCGGCGACAAGCTCCGTCACCTGGCCGACCTCGACGCCCGCGCCGGAAAGAAGGAGGAGCCATGACAATAGATCGGCGGCTGGTCGCGTTCCTGGCGGGCGGCCGGTTCGTCTCCGGACAGGAGATGGCGCGGCGCCTGGGCATCTCCCGGGCCGCGGTCAACCAGCATATCGAGCGCCTCAGGCGTCTCGGCGTGCCGGTCCACAGCGTGCGCGGCCGCGGCTACCGCCTGGCGCGACCGCTCGAGCCCCTGGATGCCGCGACGATCCGCGCCGGCCTGTCCGACCTCGCCGCGGCCCGGCTGGTCGAGATCGAAGTACGCGACGAAGTGACGAGCACCAACGATTTGCTGCGCGAGGCGCTTGCAGCCGGGCGGCGCCTGGATGCCTGCTTCGCCGAGTACCAGGCCGCCGGGCGAGGGCGAATGGGGCGCCAGTGGCTGGCGGCGCCGTTCGGAAGCATCCTGTTTTCCATGGTCCACGATCTGCCGGCGGGCCCGGCTTCGAGCGCGGGCCTGAGCCTTGCGGTCGGAGTGGCGGCGGCGCGCGCGGTGGAGGCGTGCGGCTGTCCCGCCGTCGCGCTGAAATGGCCCAACGACCTGCTCATCGAGGGGGCGAAGTGCGGCGGCATCCTGGTGGAAATCGCCGGGGAGGTGAACGAGCGCTGTCCGTGCGTCATCGGGGTGGGGATCAACCTGGTCATGCCCGAGGCGCTGGCGAGCCAGTGCGCGGGCGCCGTAACGGCGGTCGGCGATCATGCCCGCGGCACGGTGTCCCGCAATGCGCTGGCATCGTCACTGGCATCGACTCTGGTGGAGGTGCTCGAAGGGTTCAACCGGTCCGGATTCGCGGCGGTCAGGGACGAGTGGCAGGCACGCGACGGCTGCAACGGCCGGGTCGTGCGGGTGACGCGGGGCTCCCAGGTGCTCGAAGGCACAGCCCGGGGCGTTGCCGAAGACGGGGCGCTTCAGCTTCAGGTCGCCGGCGGCACCGTCGTCCGGGTCACCACCGGCGAGGTCGCGGCATGAACGCCGCCCGGGCGCCGAAGTCGCGCGGTGCGTTGCTCGTGGACATGGGCAACAGCCGGGTCAAGTGGCGACATACGGGGGTGCGCAACTGCGACGGGTCCTGCCCCAACGAGTCGCTGGTCGACGGCGCGCCGCTGTCATGGCGGGCGCTCGTTCCGCCGAAATGGGTGTTGATCGCCGCGATGCCGGGCCAGGCGCCGCGCGAGGGCCTGGCGGCGTGGTGCCGCGGGCAATGGGACGTCGAGGCCCGATTCGCCGATGCATTGTCCGAGGTGCCCGGGCTCGAGAACCGCTACGCCAACCCCACCCAGCTCGGCGTCGACCGTTGGCTGGCGCTGATCGCAGCCCGCCGGCTGGGCGGTGGCCCGGTGGTGGTGGTCGACTGCGGTACCGCCATCACCGTTGACCTGGTGGACGGGACCGGGGTGTTCCACGGCGGCATGATCCTTCCCGGGCGTCGGTTGCTCGAGTCGGCGTTCAGTGAGCGCGTCGCCCATCTCGAGCTTCCCGCCGAGCGCCCGGCGACGTTTCCGGCCGACAACACCGCGGACGCGATCGCCCTTGGCATCGAGTACGCCGTCGTTGCCTCGCTGGATCGATTCATTGAAAATTGCCGGCCATTCACCAGGGACGAACCGCCGACGGTGTACCTTACCGGCGGCGACGGCCCCTGGCTCTCCGAGCGCTGGGACCATCCGCACTCGGTACACGGCAACCTGGTGCTCGACGGCCTGAACTTCCTCATGGAGCATGAACATTGAAGTGGCTTTTCTTCTCCCTGGTGCTGGTCAACGTGGCGCTGTACCTGTGGGCCACGGGGCACCCGCAAAGCGGGGGAGAACTCGCCCAGGCCGCGCAAAGCCAGGTCAACGCCCGCAGCATGCAGCTCCTGGGCGAGCGCGATGCCGTTGCTGCCGGGGGCGGCGAATGCATGCGGATCGGGCCCTTCCTCACCCAGTCCACCTTCGCCGATGCCTCCCGCGTGCTCGCGGACATGGGGCTGAATCACACCCGCACCGCGGTCAGCGCGCGCAAGCTCAAGACCTGGCGGGTCTATCTCGACGTACCGGCGGACGCCTCGGCCCTCGAGGCGCTGCGCAGCGGCCTCGAGGAGAAGGGCATCGAGTTCTACCAGTTCGAGGACGGCGGCGCCTCCTACCTGTCCGTCGGGCTGTTTTCACAGCCGAGCGACGCCCGCGACTACGTGGCCCGGCTGGCCGAGCAGGGTGTCGAGGCGACCTACCGGCCCGAGCTTCGCACCCTGGGGCCGCTGCGCTGGGTCGAATTGGTCAGCGAACCGGACCGCTACGCCCGCGAACAGCTCGAGGCCGCCCAGTGGGGCGACGCCATGGCGCGGGTGACCCGGTTTCCCTGCCAGGCCTGACGCGGCGCGGCGGTCAGATTCCGATTGCCACGGACTGCAACATTGCCTAAAATCGCGGCCCCCGCGAATCATGCCGGCAGCCGGATCGCCTGCTCGTTCGGGGGAGTGGCTTGCGTATCGCCCGCATAGCTCAGTTGGCCAGAGCAGCTGATTTGTAGTGGTTGCACCTTCGGCGGGAAACCGCGCGAAGTGGAGGTGGCTAAAACGGGGAAACCTGACCGCCGTCCTTCGGGCGGCGATGGCAATCCCGTGCTAGGCCCGGGCGACGGCGACGCGGCGAGCGGTTGGTGCCGGTCGCGCCTGGGCCGAGTGTAGAGACTTTACACCACCCGCCTAAGCGCCTCGAGGGGCGTAGGGCGAAGAGAAAGTCCAGACCCCGAACCCGGGTGCCGACGTCGAGGCTCCGGGGCTGCGAAAGCAGTGGCGGGTATGAATCAGCAGGTCGTGGGTTCGAATCCCTCTGCGGGCTCCAAAAATTGACAAGTTACTGCAATCCGGAGACAATTCCCTGTTTGCGGTTTTTCCCGAGGAGGGGTTCCCGAGCGGCCAAAGGGGGCAGACTGTAAATCTGCTGGCTCAGCCTTCGGAGGTTCGAATCCTCCCCCCTCCACCACACAGGATTCAGATGTCAGACATCGGCTTTCAGATCGAGGCAGCAGCCGGGAGCATGAACTTGTCGATGCGCCCGCGCGCCTGCCGATCCGATATCCGTGGTCTGACGTCTGAAACCTGATTCGCGGGTGTAGTTCAATGGTAGAACCTCAGCCTTCCAAGCTGATGATGTGGGTTCGATTCCCATCACCCGCTCCAGGCAGGGAGTCTGATGTCCGAAACCTGAATTCCGACTCGCCCACATAGCTCAGTCGGTAGAGCACTTCCTTGGTAAGGAAGAGGTCACCGGTTCAAATCCGGTTGTGGGCTCCACGGATTCGCGGCTGATCGCCGCCTGTGTCAATCGTCGCCCGGCGACGCGGTTAACTTCGAACTTTCGCGATTTTCCAGAGGAGTCACACAGTGTCGAAAGCAAAATTTCAGCGTTCCAAGCCGCATGTGAATGTGGGGACGATTG
>CBFGVH010000058.1:0-21275 GCA_965652415.1 uncultured Gammaproteobacteria bacterium
TGGCACCTTGCCGGCGAGCGATCCGGGAAGCAGCGGCCGCGCCGCGCGCGCGAGGGCGAACACCACCGCGGCGCGGCGGCGATCCGACAAGATTCGCTCCAGGAGCCAGCGGCGGACGCGCTCGACCGCCGGGCGCCTGGTGCGTGCCTCGATGACCTCGCGGCCGATATCGAGGAGCTTGCCGTACTCGACGCCCGACGGACAGGTCGTCTCGCAGGCGCGGCAGGTCAGGCAGCGATCCAGGTGCAGCCGTGCGCTCGCGGTCGCCGGCGCCCCCTCCAGCACCTGCTTCATCTGGTAGATGCGCCCGCGCGGTCCGTCGAGCTCGTCGCCCAGAAGCTGGTATGTGGGACAGGTGGCGTTGCAAAAGCCGCAGTGCACGCACTTGCGCAGGACCTGCTCGGCCTCGGTGCCGGCGCTGGTGCCGCGGAACTCGGCGGACAGGCTCGTCTGCATGAAATCGTTGTCCGGTATCGTCGATGGTGTACGTGGGCGAGGCGCGCAGGCCCCGCGTCATGCCTCTACAGGGCCCGGTACATGCGCCCCGGGTTGATGATCCGCTCGGGGTCGAACTGCTCCTTGAGCCGCTGGTACAAGCGCCGCGTCACCGGGTCCGGCGCAGCGTAGACATCGCCGGTGCGATCGCCGTGGCGATACAGGCCGGCATTGCCGCGATACGGCGCCAGCGCCGCGTTGAGTTCGACGAGGTCGTGGTGTTCCCCGCGCACCCAGCGCAGCGCCCCACCCCACTCTGCCAGAGAGGGACCGTCCAGGTTGAGCGGTGGTGCGGCCGGCGGCAGCGACAACCGCCACAGCGGTGCATCGCCGGCGAAGAACGGATGCGACTGGTCACGCAGGCTCACCCAGAACGTGGCGCCGTCGGCCACCGGCTCACCGCCGAGGCGGGTCTCGCCCGCGCGCACGCCGGCTTCGGACCCGGACAGGCGCACCAGCAGGCGCCCTTCATGGTAAGCGGTCGCCGACACCGGAACCGGGGTGACGCCGATTTTCTGCATGAACTCGATGGCGCCTTCCTCGCTCAGTTCGAAGGCCCGGGTCGACTCCGCGGGCGGCGCCGGCAGCACCTTGAAAGAGGTCTCGACCACGATGCCCAGGGTACCCAGCGCGCCCACCATCAGGCGCGAGACATCGTAGCCGGCGACGTTCTTCATCACCCGGCCGCCGAACCTGAGTACTTCGCCGCGTCCGCTCACGCACGCCACGCCGAGCACGTAGTCGCGCGCCGATCCTGCCCACGGCCGCCTCGGTCCCGACAATCCGGACGCCACCACGCCGCCGATGGTGCTCGCGGGCGCAAAGCGCGGCGGCTCGAACGGCAGCATCTGCCCGTGCTCCGCCAGCGCCGCCTCCATCTCCGACAACGGCGTGCCGCAACGCGCGGTGATTACCAGCTCCGACGGATCGTAGTCGACGATTCCGCGACAGGACGAGACGTCGAACGGCTCGCCCGGGACCTCGCGGCCCAGGAACGACCGGGTGTTGCCGCCGCGCACCGCGAGCGCGGTGCCCGCGGCCGCCGCCTCGCGCACGCGGCCGGCGATGTCCGCGCAGTCCATCAGAAACGCTCGATCTCGGGAAACGGCAGGCGTCCGCCGTGCACGTGCATGGCGTTGAACTCGGCGCAGCGCGCCAGCGTGGGCACCGCCTTGCCGGGGTTGAGCAGGCCGCCCGGGTCGAACGCTTCCTTGACCCGGTGAAACTGCGCCAGTTCGCCCTCGCCGAACAGGACGCACATCTGGTCGATCTTCTCCACGCCCACGCCGTGCTCTCCGGTGATGGTACCGCCGGCCGCGACGCAGGCCTCGAGGATCCTGCCGCCGAGTTTCTCCGTGCGTTCGAATTCGCCGGGCACGTTGGCGTCGTAGAGAATCAGGGGATGCAGGTTGCCGTCGCCGGCATGGAACACGTTCGCGACCCTGAGGCGATATTCCTCCGACAGCTGCCCGATCTGTCGCAGCACCGAACCCAGGGCGTGCCTCGGGATGGTGCCGTCGATGCAGTAGTAATCCGGCGAGATGCGGCCCACGGCCGGGAAGGCGTTCTTGCGGCCGGACCAGAACCTGAGCCGCTCGTCCTCGTCGCGCGAGACGCGCACGTCGGTTGCCCCGCATGCGTGCAGGACGTCGCGCACCGTGGCGATCTGCTCCTCGACCTCCGCCTCGGTGCCGTCGAGTTCACAGATCAGCACGGCCGCGGCGTCGACCGGGTAGCCGGCATGCACGAAGTCCTCGGTGGCGCGGATCGCGGGGTTGTCCATCATCTCCAGGCCGGCCGGCACGATGCCGGCGGAGATCACCTTCGCCACCGCCTCGCCGGCGGCCTCGACGTCGTCGAAACTGGCCAGCACCGCGCGTGCGGACGCCGGAATCGGCAGCAGGCGCACGGTGACCTCGACGACGATACCGAGCAGACCTTCGGAGCCGGTGAAAAGCGCCAGCAGGTCGTAGCCGGGGCTGTCGAGGCCGCCGCCGCCGACCTCGACCAGGTCGCCGTCGACGGTCACCACCTTGAGGGCCTGGATGTTGTGCACCGTGAGTCCATACTTCAGGCAGTGCACGCCGCCGGCGTTCTCGGCCACGTTGCCGCCGATGGAACAGGCGATCTGCGACGACGGGTCGGGGGCGTAGTACAGGCCGTAGGGTTTCGCCGCCTCGGACACGGCCAGGTTGCGAACACCGGGCTCGACGTGGGCCACGCGGTTGTCGGGATCCACGGAGAGTATGCGGCTGAAGCGCGAGAGAGCGAGCAGGATGCCGTGCTCGTAAGGCAGGGCGCCGCCCGACAGGCCGGTGCCCGCGCCGCGCGCCACCACCGGCACGCCGTGCCCGGCGGCGCGGCGCATGACCTCGCACACCTCCTCGACGGTGCCGGGCAGTACCACCGCCAGCGGCGTGCCGCGATAGGCGCTCAGGCCGTCGCATTCGTAAGGGGCGAGCTGTTCCGGTCGATGCAGCACGTGGTCGTCTCCCACGACGTCCCGGAACAGCGAGACGATCCCGGCGCGCGTCAACGACGAACGGACCTTGGCATCGGAGCGGAAAGTCGCCATGTTCAATACCGGTATTCGATATGGTCCGACGAGACCGGCCGCCTCGCGAAGGGGCACTGCGGCATCGCCCCGCGGCCCGGGCTCGGTGAATGGCCCGGTTCCTGACTCGTTGGTTGGATTATATCGCAAGAACTGAATATGATTCGGCCAGCCCCGGCGTTCAACGAGGCGCCGCGGACGCCGCCCGCGAAGCCCTGCCAGCCAGTCCCGAAAATCCGTGCAACATCATCCGACCTACGACTTCGACCGCCTCAGGACGCCCGCCGGTCTTGACGCCCTGACTCGCGAGTTCGAATCCTTTCTCGACGGCGAGATTCCCGGCGCCGCCGCGCGCCTGCACGAGTACCACGACCGCGGCGGCGAAGCCCACCGGCTCGCCACGAGCGCGCTGATCCTCGAGATCGCCCCGGTCCTCGAGCATTTCGTCGCGCGGCTGTTCGGCATCGACGACGCGCTGTCGCGCCTGGCGGATGAGAGCGCCCGCGAGTCGCTGGTGGCGAACTTCAAGAAGGAAATCGTGCAGCGCCGCGCGCGCCGCTACCGGCAGTCGATCGATGAGACCTTCGACGTCCTCGAAGCCTGGCTCGGCACCGCCCTGGCCGAGCGCGGCATCGACGACGGCGACCGCGAGTACGCCGTCGCCAGGCTGGCCGGAGAATTGCTCGCCGGCGGGGACGATTCACAGGAGGCCGTCGAGACGCTGGTGCGCTGGTGCGTGCTCGCGCAGGCGCCCGACTCGCCGTACGAGCACTGGGTTTCGTTCAGGAGCCCGGAAAACGTCGACCACGCCCACCTCGTGAGACTCGACCCCGTCGGCGACGCCGTCCAGCGCCGGCAGGGCGACACCGGGCGGTTTCGCCAGCGCGTCGACTTCTCGCTCACCGATCCGCGCATGGGAGCGCGCGAGGTATACAACGAGATCAATTACTGCGTGTTCTGCCACGACCACGAGGGCGACTTCTGCTCGATCGGCTTTCCGGAGAAGAAGAAGCAGCCGGAGCTCGGCCTGAAGAAGAACCCCCTCGGCGTCACCCTGACCGGCTGCCCGCTCGAGGAGAAGATCTCGGAGATGCACGTGCTCAAGCGGGACGGCCGCGCCATCGCCGCCCTCGCCGTGGCGATGATCGACAACCCGATGGTGCCGGCGACGGGACACCGCATCTGCAACGATTGCATGAAATCGTGCGTTTACCAGAAGAAGGACCCGGTCAACATCCCCGAGATCGAGACCCGGGTGTTGACCGACGTGCTGGAACTGGATTACGGGGTCGAGATCTACGACCTCTTGTGCCGCTGGAACCCGCTGCGCCTGCGCCAGCGCTCGATGAAACCCTACAACGGCCGCAACGTGCTGGTGTGCGGCATGGGCCCGGCCGGGTTCACCATGGCCCATCACCTGACCATGGAGGGATGCGCGGTGGTGGGCATCGACGGGCTGAAGATAGAACCGCTCCCCGACGAACTGCTGCGCTCCCCGGTGCGGCGCTTCGAGTCCATCAGCGAGAATCTCGACGAGCGTATCCTCGGCGGCTTCGGCGGCGTCGCCGAGTACGGTATCACCGTGCGCTGGGACAAGAACTTTCTCAAGCTCATCTACCTCACGCTCGCCCGCCGGGAGCTGTTCCGGGTTCGCGGCGGCGTGCGGTTCGGCGGCACCATCACCGTCGACGACGCGCGCCGCCTCGGCTTCGACCACGTCAGCGTCGCCACCGGCGCCGGGCTGCCGAGGGTCATCCCGATGGGCCAGAGCCTGGCCCGCGGCATGCGCCAGGCGAGCGACTTTTTGATGGCCCTGCAGCTGACCGGCGCGGCCAAGGACGACAGCCTCGCCAACCTGCAGATCCGCATGCCGGCTGTGGTGATCGGCGGCGGCCTGACCGCGGTCGACACCGCCACCGAGGTCCAGGTCTACTATCTCAAGCAGATTCGCAAGATCCACCAGCGCTACCGCGCGCTGGTCGATCGCTACGGCGAGGCGCACGTGAGCGCCGGCCTCGACGAGGAGAACCGGGCCATCCTGGCCGAGTTCATCGACCACGCCGAGCAGCTCCTCGCCGAGGAGCGTGCCGCGGCGGCCGAGGGTCGCAAGGCCGACTACGTCTCGCTGCTGCGGCGCTTCGGCGGCGTCACCATCGTCTATCGCCGCGGCATCAACGAGTCACCGGCCTACCAGCGCAACCACGAGGAACTGGTCAAGGCCCTCGAGGAAGGCATCTACTATGCCGAGGGGCTGAACCCGGTGCGGCTGGAACTGGACGGCTACGGCCACGTGAAGGCCCTGCACTGCTGCCGCATGAAGCAGGAGGACGGCCGCTGGCTGCGTACCAACGAAGCGGTTCCGATCGCCGCGCGCGCCGTGCTGGTGGCGGCCGGCACGCTGCCCAACACCATCTACGAGAGCGAGTATCCCGGTACGTTCCTGATGGACGGCGATCACTTCCTGCCGCACGTCGACCATCACGACAGCCTGCAGCCCGTGCAGGTGGCCGAGCACAGCAAGGCCGCGCGCTTCGGGCCGTTCACGTCATACGCCGACGGGCGTTTCCGGGTCAGCTTCATCGGCGATACGCACCCGGTATTCCACGGCAGCGTGGTCAACGCCATCGCCTCGGCCGCGCGCAGCTACCCGGAAATCATCGACGCCATGAACGACGGGGAGTCCGGTGCCGGTGTCGAACACGCCCGGGCCTTTCTCGATCGCGTTTGCGACCAGCTGTCGACAACCGTGATCTCGGTCGACGACAGCCACCCCGTGGTGCTGCAGATCTGGGTGCGCGCGCCGCTGGCGGCGCGCAACTTCCGAGCCGGGCAATTCTTCCGAATGCAGACCTTCGAGACCTCGAGCCCGGTGGTCGAGGGCACGCGCCTGCAGGTTCCGCTGCAGACCATCAGCGGCGCCGGTGTGCGCGGCGACATGGTGCGACTGATGCTGCTGAAGTGGGGCGCCAATGCGCGCCTCGCGGCGCGCCTTCGCGAGGGCGACCCCATCGTGCTCATGGGACCCACTGGCCAGCCCATGGAATGGTCGAAGGGCAGGACCTACCTCGTCGTATCGGGGACATGGGGCGCCGCGGTGATGCTGGGCCTCGGTCCCGTGCTGCGCGCGGCCGGCAACCGCGTCATCTACGTCGCCGCCTACGGCGACCGCGGGCAGTTGTACAGCAAGGAGGAACTCGAGGCTGCAACGGATACCATCATCTGGGCGGTCGGCAGCGGCGAGCCCATCGCAACGGCACGGCCGCAGGACTGCTCGGTGGTCACGAGCGACGTCATCACACTGCTTCGCGACTACGCCGCCGGCGCCGTGTGTCCGGGCAGCGCGCTGCTGCGCGAGTCGCTCAAGGACGTCGACGAGATCCTCGTGATGGGCTCGACCGGGCTTCTCAAGGGCATGCAGGAAGCGTTTCGTGGCGATTTCGCCGAGCTGTTCAGCGACGGCGTCAAGGTCAACGGCACCGTGGGCAGCCCCATGCAGTGCATGCTCAAGGGCGTCTGCGGCCAGTGCCTGCAGTGGCAGATCGACCCGGAGTCCGGAGAGCGCACGCGCGCGGTGTTTTCCTGTTCCATGCAGGACCAGCCTCTGATGTGGATCGACATCGACAACCTCAAGGCGCGCCAGGGCCAGACGCGCCTGCAGGAACACCTCACCGGCCTGTGGGTCGACCACGTGCTGTCGCTCGAGGCCCCGGCGTCGATATCAAAGCAGCGCGCGAAGTAAGGTCCAGTCGAAGTACGGCCCGGGGTCGGTCTTGCGGCCGGGAGCGATATCCGCGTGGGCGAAGATGCGATCCCTGCGCAACACCGGCCAGCGGCCGCGAAGACCGTGCAGCAGGTCCGCCAGCGTCCGGTATTGCACCAGGGTGAAGGATTCGTGGTCGCAGCCTTCCAGTTCGATACCGATGGAAAAGTCGTTGACCCGTTCGCGGCCGAGGCACGACGACACGCCCGCGTGCCAGGCCCGCTTGTCGAGAGCCACGAACTGGGTCACCAGCCCCCGGCGATCGACAAGCAGGTGCGCCGAGACGCGCATGTCGGCTATTTCCGTGAAATCGGAGTGCAGCGATGGATCGAGGCAGTTGGTGAACAGCGCCTCGACGCAGCCGCCGCCGTATCGACCGGCCGGCAGGGAAATGGCGTGGACGATTACCACCTCGACCTCGGCACCCGGTGGGCGGTCGTCGAAGTTCGGCGACGGGACGCGGCGGACGGGCGGCGGCAACCAACCGCCGGGATCGTCCGGGGGTACCGTGATGCGCGTGCCGTGCTCGCGGAACATGCGGGTAAACCTGGCTCTCGTTTTCGATTGCGGCCTATGCTATTCACCGAGGCCGTTCACGGCAACGGTCCGCCAGGCGGTCGATGGAGCCAATGGCATCGCGCGGCGGGCTGCGGGCACGCCTTGAACGACCTCGGATCTGGCGATCGGGCACGACGCGCACGCGGTAGTGGCCCCGGCGCGCATCCCGCGTTCCGCGCTTCCGGCGAACCCACGAAAAAGCCGGCCATAGGCCGGCTTTTTCTCCGCTACTCCAACGATCGCCTACTCGGCCGCTTCTTCGCCGCGGTCCACGAGTTGAACGTAAGCCATCGGCGCGTTGTCGCCGGACCTCAGGCCGCACTTGAGAATGCGGGTATAGCCGCCGGGACGGTCCTGGAAACGGGGTCCTAGCTCGTCGAACAGCTTGCTCACTGCCGCGCGGTCGCGAAGACGGGCCATGGCGAGGCGCTTGTTGGCCAGCGACGGCACCTTCGACAGGGTGATAAGCGGCTCGGCGACGCGGCGAAGCTCCTTGGCCTTCGGCAGCGTGGTCTTGATCTGCTCGTGGCGAAACAGCGAGGCGGCCATGTTCCGGTACATCGCCTCGCGATGGGCCGATGTGCGGCCCAGGCTTCGCCCTGTCTTGTGATGTCGCATCTCGATTAACCTCCAAGCCGGCCGATGCCGCTTTCGTTGTTCTCACGCTGCAGAGAGGCGGGCGGCCAGTTGTCGAGCTTCACGCCCAGCGACAGGCCCCGGTTGGCCAGCACGTCCTTGATCTCCGTCAGCGACTTCTTGCCGAGGTTCGGGGTCTTGAGCAGTTCGACCTCGGTACGCTGGATCAGGTCGCCGATGTAGTAGATGTTCTCGGCCTTCAGGCAGTTGGCCGAGCGCACCGTCAGCTCGAGATCGTCGACGGGCCTGAGCAGGATCGGGTCGACCGGCTCGGCATCCGGCTCCGGTTTCGAGGCCTCGGTGACGCGCAGGTCCACGAACACGGAGATCTGGTCGTACAGGATGGTCGCCGCGCGCCGCACGGCCGCCTCGGGATCGATGGACCCGTTGGTCTCGATGTCGAGCACCAGCTTGTCCATGTCTGTGCGGCGTTCCACGCGGGCGTTCTCGACGCTGTAGGCGACCTTGCGAATCGGGCTGTACGAGGCATCGAGCTTGAGCACGCCGACGCCGCGGCTCTCCTCGTCGCCGCGCCGGCTCTCGGCCACCTCGTAGCCGCGGCCGCGACGCACGGTGAGCTCCATTTCCAGGTGACCTTCCTTGGACAGGTTGGCGATCACGTAGTCGGGATCGACGATCTCGATGTCATGGTCGGTCTTGATGTCGCCCGCCGTCAATGCACCGGGACCGTTCTTGGTCACCGTCAGCACCGCTTCTTCGCGGTTGTGCATGATCAGCGCGAGCTTCTTCAGGTTGAGCAGGATCTCGATAACGTCCTCCTGCACACCCTCGATGGAAGAGTACTCGTGCATGACGCCGGCGATCCGTACTTCGGTGACCGCGCAGCCGGGCATGGACGACAGCAGGATGCGCCGCAGGGTGTTGCCCAGGGTATAGCCGAAGCCCCGCTCCAGGGGCTCGAGCGTGATTCGCGCACGGGTCTTGTCGATGTGCTGCACATCGATCAGGCTCGGCTTGAGAAAATCGCCTATGGTATCCGGCATCTCGATAAAACCTCTCGAACTCGAATGTGTTCTGTGTGATCCCTGTAGGTGCGCGCGGGTCCACCCGCCGCGCCGGCGAACTCGGCTACTTCGAGTACAGGGCCACGATCAGGGCTTCGTTGATTTCCGACGACAGGTCGTCGCGTTCGGGAACCGACTTGAATACGCCCTTGACCGCCTTGCTGTCGACCTCGACCCAGTGCGGAAAGCCAAGCTGCTCCGAGATCTCCAGCGCGGACTGGATGCGCAGCTGCTTCTTGCTGCGCTCGCGCACCTCCACGGTGTCACCGGCGCCGACCTGGAAGGACGCAATGTTCACCTTCTTCCCGTTGACCAGGATCGCGCTATGATTGACCAGCTGGCGCGCCTCGGCCCTGGTCACCGCGAACCCCATGCGATAAACCACGTTGTCGAGCCGCGACTCGAGGAGCTGCAGGAGTATCTCGCCGGTCGGGCCCTTGCGGCGGTCGGCCTCCTTGTAGTAGTTGGCGAACTGCTTTTCAAGGATGCCGTACATGCGACGAAGCTTCTGCTTCTCGCGCAACTGCGTCCCGTAGACGGTGACTCGCGGCCTGCGGCCCCCGGCCTGGAATCCCGGGGCGCGCTGGAACTTGCACTTGCTGTCCAGCGGGCGCACGGGGCTCTTGAGAAACAGGTCGGTGCCTTCGCGGCGCGCCAGCTTGCAGGTTGGTCCAATATATCGTGCCATGGTTCGCTCCGGCTCAAACCCTACGTTTCTTCGGCGGACGGCACCCGTTGTGCGGGATCGGCGTCACGTCGACGATGTTCTGAATGTCGAATCCCAGCGCATTGAGGGCGCGCACGGCGGAATCCCGACCCGGACCCGGGCCCTTGATCTTGACGTCGAGCTGCTTCATGCCGAACTCCTGGGCCGCGCGCCCGCAGTTCTCGGCCGCGACCTGGGCCGCAAACGGCGTGCTCTTGCGCGATCCGCGGAAACCCGCACCGCCGGCAGTCGCCCAACACAGCGCATTGCCGTGCCGATCGCTGATGGTGATGATGGTGTTGTTGAACGAAGCGTGAATGTGCGCGACGCCCTCGACGACGTGCTTCTTGACCTTCGCCTTGGTGCGCTTTTTTGCTGGTGCCTTAGCCATGTCGGAATTCGTGCTACCTCTTGATCGGACGACGCGGTCCCTTGCGGGTGCGCGCGTTGGTCTTGGTGTTCTGGCCGCGAACCGGCAGTCCCCGGCGGTGACGCAGGCCCCGGTAACAGCCGAGATCCATGAGCCGCTTGATGTTCATGGAGACTTCGCGTCTCAGGTCGCCTTCGACCTGGTACCGGGCAACCGCCTGGCGCAGCTTCTCGGCGTCTTCCTCGGAAAGTTGCGAAACCTTGCGTGTGCGCTCGAGGCCGGCCGCGTCGCAGATATTCTGCGCCGTATGACGGCCGATCCCGTAGATCGAGGTCAGCGCGATCTCGATATGCTTGTGATTAGGGAGATTGATCCCGGCAATTCTGGCCACGTTTTACCCTGCTCGATGTCTTGGTCCGGTGGATTCGATGCGTTCGCCCGCTCGTTCGCTAGCCCTGCCGCTGCTTGTGACGGGGATCCGTACAGATCACCCTCACGCTGCCGTTGCGGCGAATGATCTTGCAGTTCCTGCAGATCTTCTTCACTGATGCGCGTACTTTCATGACTCGATACCTTCGGTTCAGCGAGGCAGGCCCAGCCCGCCGGTAATGGATGACTTCCTCATCAGGCTCTCGTACTGCCGCGACATGAGATACGACTGGACCTGGGCCATCATGTCCATCATCACCACGACGATGATCAAAAGCGAAGTGCCGCCGAAGTAGAACGGGACGTTCCACCTGACGATGAGAAACTCGGGAATCAGGCAGACCACCGTCAGGTACAGGGCACCAGCCAGCGTCAGGCGCGAAACCACGCGGTCTATGTACTGGGCTGTCTGCGCGCCGGGGCGTATTCCGGGAACGAACGCACCGGACTTCTTCAGGTTGTCGGCGATGTCCTTCGGGTTGAACACCAGCGCGGTGTAGAAGAAGCAGAAGAATACGATCATCGCCGCGTAGGTCAGCGCGTAGATGGGCTGGCCCGGCGACAGCGTGGTCGATATGTCCCTCAGCCACCCCATGCCCTCGGCCTGGCCGAACCAGCTGCCGAGGCTGGCCGGGAACAGGATGATGCTCGAGGCGAAGATCGGCGGAATCACGCCCGACATGTTCAGCTTCAGCGGCAGGTGGGAGCTCTGCCCGGCCAGCATTCGCCGGCCTTGCTGCCGCTTGGCGTAGTTGACCGTGACCCTTCGCTGCCCGCGCTCGACGAAAACCACGAAGGCGGTCACCGCGATGGCACCGACGAAAAGCGCGATCACGCCCAGCGGGGTGAAAGTGCCGGTGCGCGCCAACTCGAGCGTTCCCGCCACCGCGCCCGGCAGTCCGGCGACGATACTGCCGAAGATGATCAGCGAAATGCCATTGCCGATGCCGCGCTCGGTCATCTGCTCGCCCAGCCAGACGAGGAACATGGTCCCGGTGACAAGAGTGACCACGGCCGTGATCTTGAAGCCGAGACCGGGGATCAGCACCACCGCACTGCCGCCGGCCTGCTGGCCCTCGATGGCGATGGAAATCCCGAGCGCCTGGAAGGTCGCCAGCGCCACCGTGCCGTAGCGCGTGTACTGGGTTATCTTCCGCCTTCCCGACTCGCCCTCCTTCTTCAACTGCTCGAGATACGGGATTACCGAACTCATCATCTGGATGATGATCGACGCCGAGATATAGGGCATGACCCCGAGCGCGAAGATCGACAACCGCTCCAGCGCGCCGCCGGAGAACATGTTGAACACGTCGACGATGGAGCCGCGCGTCTGCGCGAACAGCGCCGCCACCGCGGCCGGATCGACTCCGGGAATCGGTATATGAGTGCCGACCCGGAACACCACGATGGCGCCGAGAACGAACAGGATCCGCTGGCGCAGCTCGCTGAGCTGCCCCGAACCTGCTGCTGTTGCAGAAGACCGCGCCATTACAGTTCCACCGACCCTCCGGCCTGTTCGATCGCCGCGCGCGCGCCGCGGGTCACCGCGACACCCTTCAGGTTGACCGCGCGGCTGACGGTGCCGGAGGCGATCACCTTGGCGCGCAGGGTTCCGCGCGAGACCACGCCCGCCGCGATCAGCACGCCGAGATCGACATCGCTCGCCTCGAGCTTGTCCAGCTCATGCAGCCTGACCTCGGCCACCTTCTTGCGGGTCAGCGACCGAAAGCCCCGCTTGGGCAGGCGCCGCTGGATCGGCATCTGGCCGCCTTCGAAACCGACCTTGTGATAGCCGCCGGCACGGGACTTCTGTCCCTTGACGCCGCGGCCGGCGGTCTGGCCCAGGCCGGAGCCCTGCCCGCGACCGACCCGCTTGCGGTCCTTCGTGGCGCCTTCGGCTGGATGCAGTGTGTTCAGGTACACTTCAGTTCTCCTCGACCCGCAACATGAACGGGATCTTGTTGATCATGCCCCGCACCGCCGGCGTGTCCTCGACCTCCACGGTCTGGTGCATGCGGCGAAGACCGAGGCCGTGGACGCAGGCCAGCTGCTTTCGGCCGCGGCCGTACTTCCCCTTGACCAGGGTCACCTTGAGTGTTTTCTTGGCCATAGCCGGTCCCCGCAACCTTTAGATGTCTTCGACGGACTTGCCGCGCTTGGCCGCCACCTGGGCGGGGCTGCGCATCGATTTCAGTCCCTGGATCGTCGCCCGGGTCACGTTGACCGGGTTGGAGGTGCCGATCACCTTGGCGAGTACGTTGCGGATGCCGGCCGCCTCGAACACCGCGCGCATGGTGCCGCCGGCGATCACGCCGGTACCCTCGGAGGCGGGCCGCAGGACGACGCGGGCGGCGCCGTGCCGGCCGGTGGTCGTGTAGTGCAGCGTGCCATCCTTCATCTCGACCTTGAACATGTTGCGACGCGCGTCCTCCATGGCCTTCTGCACGGCCACGGGAACCTCCCGCGCCTTGCCCCGGCCCATGCCGACCCGGCCCTTGCCGTCGCCGACCACGGTCAGCGCGGAGAACCCGAAGATCCGCCCGCCCTTGACCACCTTGGCGACGCGGCGCACGTTGATCAACTGCTCGCGCAGTTCGTCGCCGTCGCCCCTTGCTCTACCTGGTGCCGTTGCCATTCATTCCACCTTCAATCGAAAAACCAATCAGAATTCCAGGCCGCCTTCGCGGGCGGCGTCCGCGAACGCCTTCGTACGGCCGTGGTACTTGAAACCGGAGCGGTCGAAGGCGACGGACTTGATGCCGGCTGCCGCGGCCTTCTCGGCGATCCGCTTGCCTACGACCGTGGCGGCCTCGACGTTGCCGCCGCTTTTGACCTTCTCGCGAACTTCGCGCTCCACGGTCGACGCGCTCACCAGCACGTTGTCACCGGACTCGCTGATGATTTGCGCGTAAAGGTGCCTCGGCGTGCGGTGCATGCACAGGCGTACCTTGCGATCGCGCGCGATCCGCGCCCGCGTCTTGCGCGCCCTTCTCAGACGACTGTCTTTCTTGCTTGCCATCACTCGTAAACCCGAATTTGCTCGTTGAACCGGATCGACCGGCCGGACTACTTCTTCTTCGCCTGCTTGCGCACCACGCGCTCGTCGGAATAGCGCACGCCCTTGCCCTTGTAGGGCTCCGGCGGCCGATAGCCGCGAATCTCGGCCGCCACCTGGCCAACCGCCTGCTTGTCTGTGCCTCGAATGACGATCTCGGTCTGCGACGGCGTCTCGACGCTGACCCCTTCCGGCAGCTTGTAGACCACCGGGTGGGAGAATCCCAGCGACAGGTTCAAGGTGTTGCCCTGGGCCTGCGCGCGGTAGCCCACGCCGACGATGTTCAGGCGTCGCTCGAAGCCGCTCGACACCCCGGTGACCATGTTGTTGACCAGGGCGCGCGTCGTGCCGGCCATGGCCCAGCTCTTCTTCGCCTCGCTGGCGGGAGAGAAGCTGACCACGCCGTCATCCACCTTGACCCGAACGAGCGGGTTGGCGGTCATGGAAAGCTCGCCCTTGGGACCTTTCACCTTGACCACGTCGCCGTCGAGGGCGACCGCAACACCGGAAGGCAGCGTGATCGGGTACTTCGCAATTCGTGACATATCTCGTAAATCTCCCGGCGAACTAGAACACCGTGCAGACGATTTCGCCGCCGGCGCCTTCCTTGCGCGCCTGCTTCTCGGTCATCATGCCCTTCGAGGTCGACACGATCGCGATCCCGAGTCCGCCCGCGACCGGCGCCAGCTCGCCGACGCCCTGGTAGACGCGGCGGCCGGGTTTGCTCACCCGGACAAGCTCCTCGATGACGGGACGGCCGTGGTGGTACTTGAGGGTCACCCGGATGCTCGGCAGGTTGCGATCATCGACGGTCTCGGCGTAGTCGGTGATGTAACCCTCGTCCTTGAGGATCTTGAGAATCGCCAGCTTGCTGCGCGACGCGGGCACGCTCACCTCGCGCTTCTCGGCGGCGAGGCCGTTGCGGATACGCGTCAGCATATCGGCGATGGGGTCTGACATACTCATTTGTGTATCGCCTCCTACCAGCTCGACTTGACCACGCCGGGCGCCTCGCCCCGCAGGATCATCTCGCGCAGCATGTTCCTGGACAGACCGAAGCGGCGGAAATAACCGCGCGGCCTGCCGCTGATTGCACAGCGGTTGCGCTGACGAGATACGCTGGAGTCGCGAGGCAAGCGCTGCAGGTCGATCATCGCCTGCCAGCGGGCGTCATAATCGAGCGATTCGTCCAGCGCCACCTTCCTGAGCTCGGCGCGCCGCCGCGCATACTTGGCCGCCAGCTTCCTGCGCTTGACATCGCGCGCCACCATCGATTTCTTTGCCATGAGACTATTCCCGCGTTCAGTTCTTCAGGGGGAGGCCGAATGCGCGCAGCAGCGCTTCGGCTTCCTCGTCGGTACGCGCCGACGTGGTGATCGCGATGTCCATACCGCGTAGCGCGTCGACCTTGTCGTAATCGATCTCGGGAAACACGATCTGCTCACGCAGGCCGAGCGAGTAGTTTCCGCGCCCGTCGAAGGACCTGTTCGAAAGTCCGCGAAAGTCCCGAACCCGGGGCAATGCAACCGTGATCAGTCGATCGAGAAAATCGTACATGCGCCTGCGGCGCAGCGTGACCTTGGCGCCGATCGGCCAACCTTCGCGAATCTTGAACGCTGCCTCGGACTTTCGCGCGTTGGTGATCACCGCCTTTTGGCCGGTGATCGTGGTCAACTCGTCGACGGCCGTCTGCAGCACGTTCTTGTTCTTGAGCGCCTCTCCGAGACCCATGTTGAGGGTGATCTTCTCGATCCTCGGAATCTGCATGACGTTCTGGTACTGGAACTGTTTCATCAGCTCCGGTATCACCGTCGTGCGGTAGTGTTCTAGCATTCTGGACATGTTGAATCGCCGCTATACGTCTACTACTTCGCCGTCGCTCTTGAAGAAGCGCACTTTCTTTCCGTCCTCGAGAATCTTGATGCCGACGCGGTCCGCCTTCTTGCTGCGCGGATTGAACAGCGCCAGGTTGGACAGGTCAATGGGCGCCTCCTTCTCGATGATGCCGCCGGTCTCGCCCTTGTTCGGATTGGGCTTGACGTGCTTCTTGACGATGTTCACATCGTTGACGAGCGCGCGCCCGTTGGCCAGCACCTTGAGCACGGTGCCTCGCTTGCCCTTGTCGCGGCCCGCGAGAACCACGACGTCGTCGCCCTTTCTGATCTTGTTCATCATGCTACTTCCTTCACAGAACTTCCGGCGCCAGCGAGATGATCCGCATGAACTTCTCGGTGCGAAGTTCGCGGGTCACGGGGCCGAAGATGCGGGTCCCGATGGGCTGGAGCTGGTTGTTGAGCAGCACCGCGGCATTCTTGTCGAACCGGATCAGCGATCCGTCCGGCCGACGCACGCCCTTGCGGGTCCGCACCACGACCGCGTTGAACACGTCGCCCTTCTTGACCTTGCCGTTGGGCATGGCCTCCTTGACCGAGATCTTGATGATGTCGCCGATCCCGGCGTAGCGCCGCTTGGAGCCGCCCAGCACCTTGATGCACTGGACACGACGCGCACCGCTGTTGTCGGCCACGTCGAGATTGCTCTGCATCTGAATCATGGAACGGTTCTCCTATTCCTCGCCGCGGGTGACTATGTCAACCAGGCGCCACGTCTTGGTACGCGACATCGGGCGACATTCCTCGATGATGACGTAGTCGCCCTCGCGGCAGCGGTTGTCCTCGTCGTGCGCATGCATCCTCGTCGACCGGCGTATGTACTTCTTGTACAGCGGATGCTTGAGCTGGCGCTCGACGAGCACGGTGATGGTCTTGTCCATCTTCGTGCTGACCACGCTGCCGTAAACCTGCCGCGAGCGGGTCTTGGCCGTTTCGTTCGTTGCCTCTGTCATTACCTTACGCTCTCGAAAGTTCGGTCATCCGCGTCTTGATCCGGGCGATCTGCCTGCGCACGGCCTTGAACCGTGCCGGGTTGGACAGCTGACCGGTGCCGCGCTGCATGCGAAGATTGAACTGCTCCCGGCGCAAGTCCAGCAATTCCTTGTTGAGCTCTTCGGCGCTCAGAGTCCTGATGTCTTTTTCCGCCATCGGTTACGACCTCACCGGGAAACAAAACTGGTGGAAACGGGCAGCTTCGCGCTGGCCAGGCGGAAGGCCTCGCGCGCCAGCGATTCGTTGACGCCCTCGATCTCGAACAGCATGCGGCCGGGCTGAACCAGCGCGACCCAGTATTCCGGATTGCCCTTGCCCTTGCCCATGCGCACCTCGAGCGGCTTCTTGGAAACCGGCTTGTCGGGGAACACGCGGATCCACAGGCGCCCGCCGCGCTTGACGTGGCGGTTGATCGCGCGGCGACTGGCCTCTATCTGTCGCGCCGTCAGGCGGCCGCGGCCGGTGCACTTGAGGCCGAACTCGCCGAAGCTGACCTCGTTGCCCCGCGACGCGAGACCCCGGTTGCGCCCCTTCTGCTGCTTGCGGTATTTCGTTCGCTTTGGCTGTAGCATGTCAGTTGTCCGATTTGCGATCAGGCGGTGGCGGCTTCAGCGCCCGACTCGACCTGGGGCTCCGGCCCGAAGACTTCACCCTTGAATATCCACACCTTCACGCCGATGACGCCATAGGTGGTGTGCGCCTCGGCGAAACCGTAGTCGACGTCGGCGCGCAGCGTGTGCAGGGGGACGCGGCCCTCGCGGTACCACTCGGTGCGGGCGATCTCGGCGCCGTTCAGCCGGCCGGCCACCATCACCTTGACCCCCTGGGCCCCGAGGCGCATGGAATTCTGCACAGCGCGCTTCATCGCGCGGCGGAACATGATCCGCTTCTCGAGCTGCTGGCAGATGTTCTCGGCAACCAGCGTGGCATCGAGCTCCGGCTTGCGGATCTCCTCGACGGAGATCTGGACCGGGGCGCCGTTGGCCCGCGACAGGACCCGCCTCAGCTTCTCGATGTCCTCGCCCTTCTTGCCGATGACGATACCCGGACGCGCCGTGAAGATGGTCACGTTCAGGTTGTCGCCGTAGCGGTCGAGATGAATCCTGCTCACCGCCGCGTTGCGAAGCTGCTTGTTGATCAGCTGGCGCACGGCGTGGTCGGCGGTCAGCTTGCGCGCGTATTCCCGCCCCTTGGCATACCACTTGGTGTTCCAGTCCCGGATGACACCGAGGCGAAAACCGTTCGGATGTACTTTCTGTCCCATTTACCAATGCCTCCGCGTCAGTCGTCGCTCAGGGTGACCGTGATATGACAATTGCGCTTGTGAATGCTGGCCGCGCGACCCTTTGCCCGGGCCCGCCAGCGCTTCATCGTCGGCCCCTCGTCTACCATGATGGCCGCGACCTTCAACTCGTCGATGTCGGCGCCCTCGTTGTGCTCGGCATTGGCGATGGCCGACTCCAGGACCTTGCGGATGTGCGCGGCCGCCTTCTTGGGGCTGAACTCGAGCAGTTCAATGGCCCGCGACACCGGCAGGGTGCGGATCTGGTCGGCGACGAGCCGACACTTCTGCGGCGACAGTCTCACGTACCTGGCAACAGCGGATACTTGCATTTCAATCGTCCTCAGCGCTTCGCCTTCTTGTCGCCGACATGGCCCCGGAAGGTGCGGGTCGGCGCGAACTCGCCAAGCTTGTGGCCGACCATGTTCTCGGACACAAGGATCGGCACGTGAACCTTGCCGTTGTGCACCGCGATCGTCAGGCCGACGAACTCCGGCATGATCATCGAGCGCCGAGACCAGGTCTTGATCGGACGCCTCGAGTTCTCGGCCTTCGCCTTCTCGACTTTCGACCACAGGTGGTGGTCGACGAACGGACCTTTCTTGATGGATCGGGGCATGGGTTACTTCTTCCTTCTGCGAAGAATCATCGAATCGGTTCGCTTGTTGGCGCGAGTCCTGTAGCCCTTGGTGGGCACGCCCCACGGCGACACCGGGTGACGCCCGCCCGACGTGCGGCCCTCGCCGCCGCCGTGCGGATGGTCCACCGGGTTCATGGCGACGCCGCGCACCGTCGGGCGGATGCCGCGCCAGCGCTTGGCGCCCGCCTTGCCGAGCTTGCGCAGGCTGTTCTCCTGGTTGCCGACCTCGCCGATGGTGGCGCGACAGGCAAGCGGCACGCGGCGCATCTCGCCCGAGCGCAGGCGCAGCAGCGCGATGTTTCCTTCCTTGCCCAGGAACTGCACGGAGGCGCCAGCGGAACGGGCCAGCTGCGCGCCCTTGCCCGGCTTCATCTCCACGCAGTGCACCACCGAGCCGAGCGGAATGCGCTTGAGCGGCAGGCAGTTGCCGTTGGCGATGGGCGCGTCCTCGCCGGAGACGACCTGGTCGCCCACCGCAAGGCGACGAGGCGCCACGATGTAGCGCCGCTCGCCGTCGGCGTACAGCAGCAGGGCGAGGTGGGCGGTGCGGTTCGGATCGTACTCCAGTCGTTCGACGCGCGCCGGGATCCCGTCCTTGTCACGACGAAAATCCACCACCCGGTAGTGGCGCTTGTGGCCGCCGCCGCGATGACGGACCGTGATCCTGCCCTTGTTGTTGCGCCCGCTGATGGCCTTTTTCGGCTCCACCAGCGAGGAAACCGGCTTGCCCTTGTGCAGCTCGCGGTTGACGACCTTGACCAGGCCGCGCCGCGCCGCCGAGGTCGGTTTCGCTTTTATCAGTGCCATAACCTGTTACCCGCTCGAATTTCCGGCAACCCGCACTCAGGCGCCGCCGAGGAAGTCGATATCGTGGCCTTCCTTGAGCTTCACGAAGGCCTTCTTCCAGTTCTGCCGCTTGCCCGGCGTGCGCCCGAAGCGCTTGACCTTGCCGCGCACGTTGCCCACCTGCACTGCCTCGACCTCGACGTCGAACAAGTGCTCCACGGCGGCCTTGATCTCTTTCTTTGTTGCGGTCCTGTCCACCGCGAACACCACCTGCCGGTACTTGTCGGCAACGTTCGTGGTCTTCTCCGAGACATGGGGCCGCAGGATGATCTGCATCAGTCGTTCAGTGTTCACTGCAGCGCCTCCTCGATCTTCTTCATGGCGTCGGCGCCGACGACCACGACGTTCTCATGGCGAAGCAGCGCCACCGGGTTCAGCTCGCGGCAGCCGATCACGTCCACCTTGACCAGGTTGCGCGCGGCCAGCTCGAGATTGGGCTGCTCGCCCGCCGTAACGAACAGGACGTCCTCGATCCCCGCTGACTTCAACAACCGGTGCAGCTGGCTCGTCTTCGGTTCCGGAAGATCGACCGACTCGACCACCCGCAGACGCTCCTGGCGGATCAGCTCGGAGAGGATCGAGCGCATGGCGCCGCGGTACATCTTCCTGTTCACTTTCTGGTCGTAGCTTCGGGTCGTGGCCGGGAACACCTTGCCGCCGCCGCGGAACAGGGGGCTGCGAATGGTGCCGGCACGGGCCCGCCCGGTGCCCTTCTGGCGCCAGGGCTTCCTGTTGCCGCCGGACACCGCGGCGCGGTTCTTCTGCGCGCTGGTACCGGCACGCGCCGCCGCCAGGTGCGCGACCACTACCTGGTGGATCAACGGCTCCTTGAAATCGACACCGAACACGGTGTCGCTCAGATCGACGTTGCCCGAGGCGGTGCCTTCGAGGCTCTGAATGTTCATCTGCACTTTCGGATACTCCGTCAGGACTGCCGGGAGCGCTTGACCGACGGCGTGACGATGACGTCCTGCCCCCTCGGCCCTGGAATCGACCCCTTGACCAGCAGCAGGTTGCGCTCGGTGTCGATGCGCACGACCTCGAGGTTCTGCTGGGTCGCGGGCCTGGCGCCCATGTGCCCGGCCATCTTCTTGCCCGGGAACACGCGGCCCGGATCCTGGTTCTGGCCGATCGAGCCGGGCTTGCGATGCGCCTTGGAGTTGCCGTGGGTGGCGCGGCCGCCACCGAAGCCGTGCCGCCTGATGACGCCGGCGAACCCGCGCCCGATCACGGTCCCGCGCACGTCCACGCTCGGTACGGCCTCGAAAATGGAAACCGACACCTCGGCACCGGGTGCGAGATCTCCGAGTTCCGCCTCGTCGATCCGGAACTCCCACAGACCGCGGCCGGGTTCCACCTTCGCCTTGGCGAAATGCCCCTTCATCGGCTTGTTGACGCGGCTCGGCCGGCGCTCTCCGGTGGTCACCTGTACCGCCACGTAGCCATCGGTCGCCTCGCGCTTGACCTGCGTGACCCGGTTGGGCGCGAGGTCGAGCACCGTCACCGGCGTCGATTCACCCGTATCGGAGAAGACCCGCGTCATCCCGACCTTTCTGCCGACTAATCCCAGACTCATGATATCGACCTGTCAGTAATTCTTAAGTTTGCGGGCAATCAGCTCAGCTTGATCTCGACGTCGACGCCCGCGGCAAGGTCGAGCTTCATCAGCGCATCGACCGTCTTGTCCGTCGGCTCGCAGATATCCATGATCCGCTTGTGGGTACGGATTTCGAACTGGTCGCGGGCGGTCTTGTGCTTGTGCGGCGAGCGCAGCAAGTTGTACCGCTCGGTCTTGACGGGCAGCGGAATCGGGCCGCGCACGATAGCACCGGTACGGCGCGCGGTGTCGACGATCTCGGCCGCGGACTTGTCGATCATCTTGTGATCGAACGCCTTGAGGCGGATCCTGATTCTTTGACTGTTAACCTTCACTTTTTCAACTTCTCCGACGATGGCCGCTGACCGAACCGGCTGCCAGGCCCGTTACTCGATAATCTTCGACACCACGCCGGCGCCGACGGTGCGCCCGCCCTC
>CBFGVH010000059.1:0-21049 GCA_965652415.1 uncultured Gammaproteobacteria bacterium
GGCGGGCACGGTGCCTGTAAGGAATCGCCTGCAAGGCAGGCTCCTACAGTGCCGTGGCGCTCGCGGGCGATTGCATCTGTGGGCACGGCGCCAGGAGGCATCGCCGGCAATGTCCCCCCGGCCGCCGGCCGAAGCCGCTGTAGGAGCCTGCTTGCAGGCGATTGATGCGGGCGGGCACGGTGCCTGTAAGGAATCGCCTGCAGGGCAGGCTCCTACGGCGCCGGGGCTCTGCCAAGCGATTGCATCGGCGGGCACAGCGCCGAAGCGGGATCCGAACTCAGCGCGACTACGCCGCGTGAATATCGCGCCGGTCGATGCCGAGCAGGGGCGCGAGGTAGCGCCCGGTGTACGACTCCGGGTGGGTGGCGACGTCCTCGGGTGTGCCTTCGGCCACCAGTTCGCCGCCGTCGTCGCCGCCTTCGGGACCGAGGTCGATGATCCAGTCGGCGGTCTTGATGACGTCGAGGTTGTGCTCGATCACCACCACCGTGTTGCCGTGGTCGCGCAGCCGGTGAAGCACCGCCAGCAACTGGCGGATGTCGTGGAAGTGCAGGCCCGTGGTCGGCTCGTCGAGCACGTACAGCGTGCGCCCGGTATCGCGCTTGGACAGCTCGCGGGCGAGCTTGATGCGCTGGGCCTCGCCGCCCGAAAGCGTGGTGGCGCTCTGGCCAAGCTTGATGTACGACAGGCCGACGTCGAGCAGGGTGTCGAGCTTGCGCTTGACTGCCGGGATGGGCGAGAAGAACTCGGCCGCGTCCTCGATGGTCATGTCGAGCACGTTGCTGATGGTCTTGCCCTTGTAGTGGATGTCCAGCGTCTCGCGGTTGTAGCGAGCGCCCTTGCACACGTCGCACGGCACGTAGATGTCGGGCAGAAAGTGCATCTCCACGCGGATCAAGCCGTCGCCCTCGCAGGCCTCGCAGCGTCCGCCCTTGACGTTGAACGAGAACCTCCCCGGCTTGTAGCCCCGAGCGCGCGCCTCGGGTGTCGACGTGAACAACTCGCGGATGGGCGTGAACAGGCCCGTGTAGGTCGCCGGGTTGGAGCGCGGCGTGCGCCCGATCGGGCTCTGGTCGATGTCGATGATCTTGTCGAAGTGCTCCAGCCCGTCGATGGCCTCGTGGGCCTCGGCGCGCACCCGGCTGTCGTGCAGGCGGCGTGCCAGCGCAGGGTAGAGCGTGTGGTTGATCAGGGTCGACTTGCCCGAGCCCGACACCCCGGTCACGCAGGTCAAAAGGCCCACGGGGATGGTCACGTCGATGTGCCTCAGGTTGTTGCCGGCCGCGCCGCGAATGACCACCGACTTGTCCCTGTGCGGCGCGTGCCTGAGCGGGGGAACCGGGATCTTCTCCCGACCCGAAAGGTACTTGCCGGTGAGCGAGCGCGGGCTCCTGGCGATTTCTTCGGGAGTGCCCCGGGCCACGATCTCACCGCCGTGCACGCCGGCGCCCGGACCCATGTCCACCACCATGTCGGCGCTCATGATGGCTTCCTCGTCGTGCTCGACGACGATGATGGTATTGCCGAGGTCGCGCAGCCGGGTGAGGGTGCTGATCAGCCGGGTGTTGTCGCGCTGGTGCAGCCCGATCGACGGCTCGTCGAGGATGTACATCACGCCCACCAGCCCGGAGCCGATCTGCGACGCCAGGCGGATGCGCTGCGCCTCGCCGCCCGAGAGGGACTCGGCGGCGCGGTCGAGGGTCAGGTATTCCAGTCCCACGTTGGCGAGGAAGCTCAGCCGGTCGGTGATCTCCTTGACGATCTTCTCGGCGATGCGCGCGCGGCTGCCGGTGAGCCGCATATCGTCGAACAGTGTCAGCGATCCCGATACCGGCATCCGCGTGATGTCGTTGATCGCATGATCGCCGACGAACACGTGGCGGGCCTCGGTGCGCAGTCGGCTGCCGTGGCAGTGCTCGCAGCTCTGGGTGCTGCGGTAGCGCGCGAGCTCCTCGCGGATGGTGCTGGACTCGGATTCGCGATAGCGCCGCTCCATGTTCGGGAGCACGCCCTCGAACGGGTGACGGCGGCGGCTGGTGCCGCCGTGGTGGCGCAGGTAGCGGAACTCGATGGCTTCGCGGCCGCTGCCGTGGAGGATGACGTTCCGGACCTTCTCGGGCAGCGCGTCGAACGGCGTCTCGACGTCGAAATCGTAGTGTCGGGCCAGGCTCTGGAGCATGCTGAAGTAGAATGCCGTGCGCCGGCTCCAGCCGGCGATGGCGCCCTCGGCGAGGCTCAGCGAGCCGTCGAACACCACCCGCTCGGCATCGAAGAACTGGCGCACGCCGAGGCCGTCGCACGCGGGACAGGCGCCGGCGGGGTTGTTGAACGAGAACAGGCGCGGCTCCAGTTCACCGAGGGCGTAGCCGCAGTGGGGGCAGGCGTACTTCGCCGAGAACAGCAGGACCTGCTCCGACTCGCCGTCGTCGCGCGGCAGCACCGCCACCTCGGCGACGTCGTCGGCCAGCGCCAGGGCGGTCTCGAACGACTCGGCCAGCCGCTGCTCGTTGCCCGGCCGCACCACGAGCCGGTCCACCACCACCTCGATGTCGTGCTTGAAGTTCTTCTTCAATGCAGGCGGTTCTGCAAGTTCGACCACTTCGCCGTCGATGCGCGCGCGCAGGAACCCCTGGGCGTGCAGGTTCTCGAGCAGCTGCTGGAACTCGCCCTTCCTGCCGCGCACCACCGGCGCCAGCAGCAGGATGCGTGTGCCTTCCGGAAGCGCCATGACCTCGTCGACCATCTCGCTGACGGTCTTGGCCTCGAGGACGACGCCGTGCTCTGGACAGCGCGGCTCGCCGATGCGGGCGTAAAGCAGGCGCAGGTAGTCGTAGATCTCGGTGACGGTGCCGACGGTCGAGCGCGGGTTGTGCGATGAGGTCTTCTGCTCGATGCTGATGGCCGGCGACAGCCCCTCGATCAGGTCCACGTCGGGCTTTTCCATCAGCGACAGGAACTGGCGCGCGTAGGTTGAAAGCGACTCCACGTAGCGGCGCTGGCCCTCGGCGAATATGGTGTCGAAGGCCAGCGACGACTTGCCGGAACCGGACAGTCCCGTGATCACGATCAACCGGTCGCGGGGCAGGTCGAGGTCCACGCCCTTGAGGTTGTGGGTGCGCGCCCCGCGTATCTTGATGGTCGTGAGAGTCACCTGTCTCGCCCGCGGAAAAACCTGATACTATACGCCGCCGTTCGCCGCCGATGCAAAGCGTCCGGGTGCCGTCGGCGGCGCCCCCGATCGCGGCGTCGTTCGGGATTGGACCGCGCCTGAGACGCCCGGCACGAAGCTCCCCGATGCAAAGCCCCGAACGCACCATGAACCCCTCCGAGCGTCGTGCAGTGATCTCGCTGGCGGCGATATTCGCCCTGCGCATGCTGGGCCTGTTCATGGTGCTCCCGGTGCTGGCCGTGTTCGCCCGCGAGATGCCCGGTTCGACCCCTGCGCTGGCCGGCCTGGCGATGGGAATCTACGGATTGACCCAGGCGCTGCTGCAGATTCCCTTCGGTTCCCTTTCCGACCGCTTCGGTCGCAAGCAGGTGATCACCGCCGGTCTGGTCATCTTCGCCGCCGGCAGCGTCGTGGCTGCGCTGGCCGATACCATCTACGGGGTGATCGCCGGTCGCGCCCTGCAAGGCGCCGGGGCCATCGCCGCCGCGGTGCTGGCGCTGACCGCCGATCTTACACGCGAGCAGCAGCGCACCAAGGCCATGGCGGTCATCGGCATGAGCATCGGCGCCTCGTTCCTCGTGGCGCTGATGGTGGCGCCCGTTCTAGAGGGCTGGATCGGCGTGGCGGGCATGTTCTGGCTGATCGCGGTGCTGCCGTTGGCGATGCTGCCGATCCTGTGGTGGGTCACGCCCGATCCGGTGCGGCTGCGCCGCGACGGTGAGGTCGCGTTCAGCGCGGCCCTGCTGGGTCGGATTCTTGGCGACGGGCAGCTCCTGCGCCTGAACGCCGGCATATTCGCGCTGCACCTGTCGCTGACCGCCCTGTTCGTGGCGCTTCCGCTGCAGCTCGTCGACATGGCCGGCATCGCCGCCGACCGGCACTGGCAGATCTACGTGCCGGTGCTGGTGCTGTCGGTGGCCGGGATGGTGCCGCTGCTGGTCGTGGCCCATCGCCGCCACCGCTACCGCGAGACCATGGCCGCGGCCATCGTGCTGATGATCGCCGCCGAACTGGTGTTCCCGGCGGCGGGGGGGAGCCTCGCCGGGCTCGTGGTCGGCCTGTGGCTGTTCTTCGTCGGGTTCAACGCCCTCGAGGCCATGCTGCCGTCGCTGGTCTCCAGGCTGTCGCCGGCGGGCTCGCGCGGCACGACCCTCGGCGTCTACAACACCTTCGAGTTCTCCGGCATCTTCGTCGGCGGCCTCGCCGGGGGCATGGCCTACGGGGCGTTCGGGCCGGCCGGCGCCTACCTGCTGGCGGCGCTGGTGCTCGGGGCGTGGCTGGTCGCGGTCGTCGGCGCGCCGCCCCCGCGCCTGCTCGACAGCGTCACGCTCCTGTGGCGCAGCGGCGGTGCGGCCGATGCCGACGAGCTGCTGGCCCGCCTGAGCGAGCTGCCGGGTGTCGAGGACGGCACCGCGGTACCCGCGGAGGGAGTCGTGTACCTCAAGGTCGATCCGGACGCCTTCGATCCCTCCAGTACCGACGCATTCCCCGAGCTGGCCCGACCGTAGTCGTCGCCCTGACGAGTCCGCCGGACCGCGTCCCGACGGCCGGCGGCGCGTCTCGAAATTTTGTCGGGAACGTGTCACTATTCGACCACCCACCTTCAACCCGGAGCAATCATGGCAAGAGGCATCAATAAGGCAATCATCGTCGGCAATCTGGGCAAGGACCCGGAAGTCCGATACTCGGCGAACGGAACCGCCATCGCCAACGTCACGGTCGCTACCTCGGACACGTGGAAGGACAAGAATTCAGGCGAGAACCAGGAGCGCACCGAGTGGCACCGCGTGGTGTTCTTCGGACGCCTGGCGGAGATCGCCGGCGAGTACCTGAAGAAAGGCTCCCAGGTCTATATCGAGGGGCGCATCCAGACCCGCAAGTGGCAGGACCAGTCAGGCCAGGACCGCTATACCACCGAGATCGTCGCCTCCGACATGCAGATGCTCGGCGGCCGCGGCGGCGGCAGTGGAGAACAGCAGTACCAGAACGCGGCCGGCTCGGGCCGCGGCGGCCAGGACGCCGGCGGCCAGGGCGGCGGGTCGAACGCCCCCGACTTCGACGACCTCGACGACGACATTCCCTTCTGATCGCCTTTGGTCCTCCCTTGCCGGGCGGGCGTCACGACGCCGGCGCGCCCCCGTCGCCGACGGGCAGCAGTTTCGGCTCGCGCCCGAGGGCGGAGAGAAACTTCAGGAACCCTTCCCGCTTGAGCGTGGTTGTCAGGGTGTTGTCCAGCGGGTGCAGGTGAACCGTCTCGTGGGCGAGTATCCCCGGATCGAGAAGGAATTCCACTTCGCCCCCGCGGTCGTTGACGAGGGCCAGCGGCGAGACTGCGCCCGGCTCGATGCCGAGGTGGCGCCAGAGCCGTTCGCGTGATGCGAACGAGAGGTTGCCCGCGCCGATCGCCCTGGCGATTTCCTTGAGGACGATCTCGCGGTCCTCGAGCAGGGTCAGCAGCCACATGCGGCCGCGCTTGTTGCGCACGAACAGGTTCTTGGTGTACGCCCCGTCGTGGACCTCGCGGTGGCGGCGCGAGTCGGCCACGGTCATCAGTGGCGGGTGGCTGACGGTCGGACAGTCGATGCCGTGCTCGGCGAGAAAGGCGATGAGTTCGGCAGGCCTCATCGGCCGGTCCTGTTGGTCCTGCATAGTCCCCGCAACGGTTCGGATCAAGGAACGCCGATGATAATGCAGCCGCGCTTCGAGGTCGCGCCGCCGCCGGCATTGCTATAATTCAACGCACACCCGCGCGCCGCGGCGGCGACCGCGCGCCCACCCCGGAAATCTCCCGTTCCCCGACCTTTCGATGGCAAGAACACAACGCGGATCCAGCGGCGACCAGCGCACCAGGAGCCTGTTCGAAGAGGAGCTCGAACGGCAGGGGCTCGGCGAGTTCGCCGAGCGCGCCTACCTGAATTATTCCATGTACGTGGTGCTCGACCGCGCCCTGCCCAACATCGCCGACGGCCTCAAGCCCGTGCAGCGGCGCATTGTCTACGCCATGTCCGATCTCGGGCTGTCGGCCGGGGCAAAGTACAAGAAGTCGGCGCGGACGGTCGGCGACGTGCTCGGCAAGTTCCACCCGCACGGCGACAGCGCCTGCTACGAGGCCATGGTGCTCATGGCGCAGCCGTTCAGCTATCGCTATCCGCTGGTCGACGGACAGGGCAACTGGGGTTCACAGGACGATCCCAGGTCGTTCGCCGCCATGCGCTACACCGAGGCGCGGCTGGCGCGCTTCAGCGAGCTACTGCTGTCGGAGCTGGGGCAGGGCACGGTCGAGTGGACACAGAACTTCGACGGCACCCTGCTCGAGCCGAGGCTGCTGCCGGCGAGGGTGCCGACGGTGCTTCTGAACGGCGGCTCGGGGATCGCGGTGGGCATGGCCACGGACATTCCCCCGCACAACATCCGCGAGGTGATCAGCGCCTGCGTCCACTTGCTGGAAAATCCCGCCGCCACCATGTCGGACCTGATGACCCACGTGCGTGCCCCGGACTATCCCAGCGATGCCGAGATCACCACCTCGTCCGAGGATCTTCGCGCCATGTACGAGACGGGTTCCGGGTCGGTGCGCCAGCGCGCCACGTTCGAGCGCGAGAACGGCGTCGTGGTGATCCGCTCGCTGCCCTACCAGGTGTCGGGCAGCCGCATCCTGGAGCAGATCGCCGCCCAGATGATGGCGAAGAAACTCCCCATGGTGGCCGACATCCGCGACGAGTCCGATCACGAGAACCCGATCCGGCTGGTGATCGAGCCGCGCTCCAGTCGCGTGGACGTCGAGCAGATGATGAACCACCTGTTCGCCACCACGGACCTCGAGAAGAGCCACCGGGTGAACATGAACATGATCGGCCTCGACGGGCGGCCGAAGGTCTACGACCTGAAGTCGCTGCTCGCCGAATGGCTCGAGTTTCGCACCGCCACCGTGCGCCGGCGTCTCGAATATCGGCTCGATAAGGTCGAAAAGCGCCTGCACATCCTCGCAGGGCTGCTGATCGCCTATCTCAACATCGACGAGATCATCCACATCATTCGCACCGAGGACGATCCGAAGGCCGTGATGATGGCGCGCTTCGGCCTGAGCGACGCCCAGGCGGAGGCGATCCTGGAGATGAGGCTGCGACACCTCGCCAGGCTCGAGGAGATCAGGATTCGCGGTGAGCAGGACGAGCTCGCCGCCGAGCGCGACCGCATCACGAAGACTCTCGGCTCCGCCGCGCGGCTCAGGCGCCTGGTGCGCGACGAGCTCATCGAGGCCGCCGAGACCTTCGGCGACGCGCGCCGCTCGCCGGTGACCGAGCGCGCCCAGGCGCGCGCCCTCGACGAGACGGAACTCGTGCCCGCCGAACCGGTGACCGTGGTGCTGTCGCGCAAGGGCTGGATCCGAGCCGCGCGCGGCCACGACGTCGACCCGGAGAAGCTCGCCTACCGCGCTGGCGACGAGTACCTGCAGGCGGTACGGTGCCGCACCAGCGACACGGTGGTGACCATCGACTCGACCGGCCGCACGTATGCCGTCGCCGCCCACTCGCTGCCTTCCGCGCGCGGCATGGGCGAGCCGCTGTCGAGCCAGCTCAATCCGCCGTCCGGCGCCGGCTTCCGCGGCCTGATGAGCGGAGCGCCCGAGAGCGAATTCGTGCTCGCCACCGACGCCGGCTACGGCTTCGTTGCACGCCTGGGCGATCTCGTCACCCGGAACAAGTCGGGCAAGACGGCACTGAACACCGGCGGTGCGGCGGTGCTCGCGCCGGTCCCGGTGACGGAATACGAGGCCGACTACGTGGCCTGCGTGCTCGACTCGGGAAGGCTTTTGATCTTTCCGCTCGCCGATCTGCCGCGCCTGGCGCGGGGCAAGGGTGTGAAGATGATCAACATCCCGTCGAAGAAGTACAAGGCGGGCGAGGAGCGCATGATCGCCTTCGCCGTCGCCGCCGAGGGGCAGGGGATCCGCATCCATGCCGGCAAGCGTCACCTGTCTCTCAGGGCCGCCGATTTCGGCGACTACGCGGGCGAGCGCGCCCAGCGCGGCAGGGTGCTGCCGCGCGGATACAAGAACCCGGGACGGGTGGAGCCGCTGTGACCACTCTGGCCGCGTGCAGGTCGCGGTAACGGCGGGAGCGGTGGATGAGCGAACTGCTGACCCACTTCTCGATCCTCGACCTGTGGGCGCTGGCGTGGTTCATGCTCTGCTGGATCGGCTACGCGATCGTGGCGGACCACACGCCGCTTCGCCGCTTCACCGTGACCACGGCCATGAGCCGCTACCGGCACGAATGGATGTGCCGCATGGTCGAGCGCGACGTGCGCATCGTCGACGCCCAGATCCACGGCAGCCTGCTGTACGGCATCGGCTTCTTTGCCACCACCACCATCCTCGCCATCGGCGGGCTGCTGGCGCTGCTCGGCGCCACCGACCGCGCCATGGAGGTCCTGGCGGACCTGCCCTTCGTGGCCCCCGGAAACCGCGTCGCCTGGGAGATGAAGATCCTGCTGCTGGTGACGATATTCATCTACGCGTTCTTCAAGTTCGCGTGGGCATTGCGTCTTGCCAACTGGAACGCGATCATGATCGGCGCGGCGCCGCTTTCCACCGGTGAGAAATGCGAGGGCAACGAGTACGTCGAGCGCGCCGCGCGGATCAACCGGCTGTCGTCGGGCAACTTCAATCGCGGCGTGCGCGCCTACTTCTTCGCGCTGGCCGCGCTGTCGTGGTTTCTCGACCCGCGCGCCTTCATGGTCGCCAGCGCCGTGGTGCTGATCATCCTGGTCAATCGCGACTTCAGGACCCGGTCGATCACCAGCATCTGATCGATGGTGCGATTCGCGCAGAGCCGGGGTTCTCTGGCGAAGCCGCTGTAGGAGCCTGCCTTGCAGGCGATCTGCGCCGTTGGTGCACGCCGCCACGAAAAATCGCCGGCAGGCCGGCTCCTACAGTGGGTTGCGCCTGCCGGAGAACATCGGCGCTGTCGATGCCTTCGGCCTACGTCTCGCGGTAGAAGTCCTCGCCGACCTCGAGCCACGGAGGCTCCGCTTCGAGGATGCGAGCATGGACGGGGCAGTCCGCGCGATGGGTCCCCGGCAGGTAGCCTATGGACATCAGGAACTCGCCGGTGATCTCGCCGCCGGTGAAGCGGAAGGTCTTGCGGAACAGGCGCACCCAGTCGCTCTTGACCATGGGATGGTGGGTCCGCAGCCAGGGTGCGAAACCGCCGTGGGAGCGCCGCATCGCCTTCACCACGGCCGCATTGTGAATGACGGCGTCGATCTTGAGGCGATTGCGGATGATGCCCGCGTCGGCAAGCAGGGTGCGGCGGCGCGCCTCGCGGTAGCGGCTGATGCGGTCGACGTCGTAGCCGTCGAAGGCGTCGCGAAAGGCGGGCCGTTTCTTCAATATCAATCCCCAGTTCAGTCCTGCCTGGTTGATCTCGAGCACGAGCCGCTCGAAGAGCGCGGTTTCATCGTCAACGGGGAAGCCGTATTCGTGGTCGTGGTAGTGACCGTGGACCGGGTCGCCGATGGCGTAGTCGCAATACCAGTTCACGTGCGCAGACTCCTTGCAGATTCCGTTGTCACCTGGCCGTCACACCTGGTGCAGCCGCTTGCGTTCAACTTCATGTCGCGCCATGCCTGGCGCGCCGCCGTAGCGCTCGGTGAATGCGCCGACAGGCAGTGGAGTACCGAGATGGTTGCCCTGGCCCCGGGCGCAGCCGAGATCGCGCAGAAGCGCCGCCTGGCGTTCGTTCTCCACCCCGACCGCGATTACCGGCAATTCGTTCTGTCGAGCGAAGGTGACGATGGTTTCCACGACATGGCGCGCCGGGCTCTCGCCCGCACCCAGTTCCGCGATCAACGACCGCGCGATCTTGATCATGTCGGTGCGCACCGACTGCAGCGCCGCGAACGCGGCCGCGCCGCCGCCGAAGTTGTCCAGCGCGATCGCGAAGCCCATGGCTCGCAGGCGCTTGACGTTCTCGCGGCCCCTGGCGTCGGCCACGATGCGCTCGATGTCGCTCAGCTCGAGCACGAACGAGCGCGGCTCGCCGCCGGCGGCCGCGAGTATGTCGCCGAGGTCGGCGAGCAGCGTCTGTGAAGTGAGATGCGCGGGCACGAGATTGATATGCACGGGGATCGCGAGCCCGGCCCTTTCCAGCGGGCCGACCGTTGCGCAGGCGGACTCGACGATGCGGCGGTCGAACAGCTTCAGGTCACCGGCGCGCGAGGCGACCGGCATGAACGTCGACGGCGGCAGCACGCCGCGGGCGGGATGCTCACGGCGCGCCAGCGCCTCGGCCGAGACCGGCGCCATCGTGGCGAGATCGAAGATCGGCTGCAGGTGAATCACGATCTCGTCGTACTCGAGCGCCCGGTGCAGGTCCTCCTGCACGCCGGTGTCGCGCGTGATCTCATCGCGCAGGCCAGGGTCGAACACCGCCACAGTTCCGCCGCCTTCCGCCTTCGCCCGGCGCATGGCGATCTGCGCGCGAGCCACCAGTTCGCGTGCGTCGCCGGTGTCGGTGTCCGGCACCGCGACGCCGACGCTGGAACCGAACCAGAACTTGCGGCTCTCCACCTGCAGCTGCCGGGAGATGCGCCCGTGCAGCGCACGCGCCGCCTCCTCGGCGGCGCTCCTGCCACCGATATCGAACACGGCGGCCATGAACTCGTCGCCGCCGAAATGACCCGCGATGGCGTCTCCCGGCAGGCTCGCTCGCAGGATCGCGGCGTAGTCGGCGATGACCATGTCGCCCGTCTGGTAGCCGTGCCGGGCGTTGATGCGGGCGAGATCGTCGATGTTGAAGAACATGACGCAGGGCGCGGTCGCCGTGCTCCCCGATTCGCGAATGCGCTCGTCGAGCAGCGCGAGGAACTCGCCGCGGCCGAGCAGGCCCGTGGCATTCTCCGGCAGGCCGGCAAGCCGGGCGGGCTCGGCCGCGACCGGTACCGGCCCGGCCTTGCGGGCGCGGGCGATCACCGCCGCGGCCTGCTCGGCGAACAGGGACATGCCGAGCAGCGTTTCGAAGGAGTCGAGCGGCTGTCTCGATGTGGACAGGCAGACAGCGCCGAAGACCCGGTCCCGGATGCCGACGGGCACGCCGAAGCGCGCGGTGGCCTCCCCCGCGGCGGGACGGACGAAGCGCGACTGGCGGCGGGTGACCACCGCGCGGGCGAGTTCCTCCGCTCCCATGTCCACGGCGCCCGCCGCCGCCCGGATGCCGCCTTCGTCGAGGTAGATGCACACGTCGTCGTTCTCGAAGAACTGACCGGCCTGGCGCGCGATCACTCCCAGGGCGCGGCCCCGATCGAGTCCCTGGTTGACGGCCTTGCTCGATTCCAGCAGCGAGTCGACCACCTTGAGGCGGCGATTGACGATGTCCTTGTGAAACTGTTCCTCGACGAGATAACGGGTGAGCTTGCGAAGCTGGGACTCCTTCTCGACGATGTACATGCCGTACAGCACCGTGAGCAGCAGGACGGAGCCCAGGACGTAATGCTTCGGCAGCCACTTGGGCAGGGCGATCTCGACGTAGTCGGATACCAGCACCATGGTCAGCGACACGAGCACGATCAGGCCCGCCGTCAGCAGCCAGATCTCCAGGCGCCGGCGGTCGATGGCTTCGAGTGAGAGCCGCGTCGCGCCGCGGCCCCGCGTCAGGCCGACGCGACGGGCGGCATTGCGCGCCAGGTCCGGGCCGAGCTCGATCTCGGTCGTCCACACGGACGAGGCCCGGCCCCCGGTTACCGGCTCGCTGTCGGTTCGCCTGTCATCTTTTGAAAACATCGGTTGCCTGCGCTGGTCAGCGCCGCGCGTGCTTGCCGGGGTTCCGGGGAGGTTGACGAGGGGCCGTCGGACGGTCGTTCGAGACTCCCTTTCGCACCCCCGCCGGGACCCGTCGGCGGTCACCGTCTCGCGGTGAAACAATCTAGTATAGAGGATGGATAACGTGAGGGCTAACCGCGGCGTACGGCAACCGCAACGGCGCGCGCGGTCAATACAGGGACTCCGTCGCCGCGTTGCCGCCGTCCCGGCGCCCGTTCGCGCCGCCCGGGCAGGAGCGACGCCAGCATGCGCGCGGCGGCCAGCCCCGCGCCGATCATGACGGTCACGAGCAGCCAGTTCGGCATGACCATGACCGCCTTGGCGAAGATCTTGGCGCCGCGGCTACCGCGCCGCGCCGCCTTGGCGACGACGCCGACGTCGGCACCCCGGGCGATCTGCTTGACCGCCCGGCCGGAGGTCAAACCGGTCAGGGCGTACGCAGCCGGTGCGTTGGCCTCGGCCAGGCGCGATACCCGCGCGAGGTCGGCCGGCTCGTCGACGTGCTTCATCACTCGCGCCAGCGGAGCCGGGCCGAGGGCGCGTGCCGCGCGGCCGAAGTCCTCGGCGACCGTCGTCAACTGCCTGAAGTTGCCCGAGCGAAGCGCGTCGCGCGACACCTTGCGCAGCGACTTGACGAACCGCTCCGTCAACGCGCCGGCGCGCCGGAACACCTTGAGCAGGGCCGGCGCGAAGTCGAGATGCGGCGACAGCGTCGTCGCCAGACCGACCGCCGACAGCGCCAGGATCACGAGGTCGCCGTCACCGTCCGTCATCTCGCGGTAGCCCTGCACGGCAAGGTCGCGCACGTCGCCGATCACGAACAGGTCGAGGGACAAGGAGCCAAGGAATCCTGCGAGGTCGCGCGGCTCGCCGGTCACCGCTCCTTCTGCGAACGAGCGCAGCTGTCGGTCGATGGTGTCGGCGTCCTTGATTCGCCGAGCCAGGGCCCGGGCCTCATCGGCTTCATGCTTGCCGTTTGCGGTGTCCTCGGCGAAATGCGCCATGAGGCGTGCTTCGTCCAGCCGGTCGCTCGCGAGCAACCGCTCGCCTTCCGCAACGGGATCGACCGCAAGCAGCAACCCGGACGCGGCCTCGCGCTGGCGCAGCTCGAGTGCACTGGCCAGCGAGAGCAGGATCAGCACGAGGAAGGCTGTCAGTCGAAGCATGGGCGGAAACGACGGGCAAAGCCCCGGTCGGTCGACGAGCGGTATTCTTGCACAGGTTCCAGCGCCTCTCGACAGGAAGTTGTGCAGAATCCGCCTCAGCTCGGGCGTGATTCGTGCGATACCGCGAAGGATCGTCGGCTTCTCAGAACGGCAGGGAAATACCGGGACGCACGTGCTGGAACAGGGCCCGGAAGTCGTCCTGGATCCGCCTCATCGCCTGTTCATCGTCGGCCTCGAAGCGGATGATCACGGTAGGCGTGGTGTTCGACGCCCGCGCGAGGGCGAAGCCGTCGTCGAACTCGACCCGAAGGCCGTCGACGGTGTAGACGATGGCGCCGTCGAAGCGGGCGGCGGCGACGAGTTCGTTCACGAGGGCATGCTGCTCTCCCTCGGGGAGTTCCAGCCTGAGCTCCGGCGTATTGAGAGAGTCGGGCAGGGCGCCGAGGATATCCGTGGGTGTGCCGTCCATCCTCGACATGAGTTCGCACAGCCGGGCCGCGGTGTACAGGCCGTCGTCGAAGCCGTACCAGCGCTCGCGAAAGAAGATGTGCCCGCTCATCTCCCCGGCCAGTGCGGCGCCGGTCTCCTTGAGCTTCTTCTTGATCAGCGAATGGCCGGTGCGGTACATGGTGGCGCGGCCCCCGGCCTCCTCGATGGCGCGCCTGAGCAGCCGCGTGGACTTGACGTCGAAAATGATCTCGGCGCCCGGCCGCCGCGACAGCACGTCGCGCGCGAAAAGGATCATCTGCCGGTCCGGCCAGACGGTGCGGCCGTCGGCGGTCACCACGCCGAGTCGGTCTCCGTCGCCGTCGAAGGCAAGACCGAAGTCGGCGCCGCGCTCGGCCACGGTGCGCTTGAGGTCGACGAGGTTGCGCTCGTCGATCGGGTCGGGGTGGTGGTTGGGGAAGCGGCCGTCGACCTCGGTGTAAAGCTCGATCACCTCGCAGCCCAGGCGCCTCATCAGTTCGGGCGCGACGACGCCGGCGACGCCGTTGCCGCAGTCGACCACGATCCTGAAGGCTCGCGCGAGGTGAACGTCGCCGGTGACGCGGTCGAGATAGGCGCGGGTGACGTCGTGCTCGCGGCGAGTGCCGGTGCCGTGCTCGAAGCGGCCCTCGACGATGCGACGGTAGAGCGCGGTGATGTCGTCACCACTGAGCGTTTCGCCGCCGGCCATGATCTTGAAGCCGTTGTAGTCGGGCGGATTGTGGCTGCCGGTGACCGATACCGAGGCGCCGGTGGCGAGATGCTCGGTGGCGAAATATACGACCGGCGTCGGCACCATGCCGATGTCGATGACGTCGACGCCGGCGGCGAGAATGCCGCGGGTCAGGGCGGCCGCCATCGACGGCCCGGACAGGCGACCGTCGCGGCCGACCACGACCTCGCGATTGCCGCGTTCACGCGCCGTGCTGCCGATGGACCGCCCGATCAGTGTGACCGTCTCCTCGGTGAGGGTCTCGCCGACGACGCCGCGGATATCGTACGCCTTGAATATGGAGCCGCTGATGGCGGGCGCGGTCATGTCCATTCGACGGGCGCCGCGAGGCCCTAATTGGCCTTGTGCAAGGCGCGGCCGCCGACGGCGAGCGCCGCCTCGTGCACGACTTCCGACAGCGTCGGGTGGGCGTGGATGGTGCGGGCGAGGTCCTCGGAGCTGGCCCGGTACTCCATGGCGAGCACCGCCTCGGCGATGAGTTCGGATGCGCGCGGTCCGACGATATGCACTCCGAGAATCCGGTCGGTTTCGGCGTGGGCGACGATCTTGACCAGGCCACCTGTATCGTTCATGGCCTTGGCGCGGCCGTTGACCGCGAACGGGAACATGCCGGTCGCCACCGGCACTCCGTCATCCTTGAGCTCCTTCTCGGTCCTGCCCACCCAGGCGATCTCCGGATGGGTGTAGATGACCCAGGGCACCGTATTGAAATCGACATGGGCCTTGTGCCCTGCGATGCGCTCGGCCACGGCGACGCCTTCCTCTGAAGCCTTGTGCGCAAGCATGGGTCCGCGCACCGCGTCGCCCACCGCCCACACCTTGTCCATGCCGGTGGCATTGTGGTCGTCGACCTCGATGAAGCCGCGCCGGTCGCGCTCGATGCCGAGTCCCTCGTCGAAAAGGTTGTCGGTGAATGGGCTCCGGCCGATGGCGACGATGAGGCGGTCGACCGTGAGTTCGTGGCTCTCGCCGCCGGATTCGTACGCGACCGTGCACTTGCCGCCGTCGACCTTTGCGCCGGTCACCTTTGCCCCGAGACGGATGTCCAGGCCCTGCTTCTTGAACTGCTTGGCGGCGTCGCGCGCGATGTGGGCGTCGGCGGTCGGCAGCAGGGAATCCAGTGCCTCGAGGATGACCACCTCGGATCCCAGCCGGCGCCACACGCTGCCGAGTTCCAGCCCGATCACGCCGGCGCCGATCACGCCGAGTTTCCCGGGGACGACGCCGAAGGACAAAGCGCCGGTGGAATCGACGACGACCTCGTGGTCGAAGGGCACGGAAGGCAGCGGCATCGGCTCCGAGCCGCTGGCGAGGATGACGTGTTCGGCCGAGATCTCTTTCTTCCCGCCGCCGTTGGCGGGCGCGACGGTGACCTTGCGCCCGGCGTGCAGCGTGCCGTGGCCGTGGTAGTAGTCGATCTTGTTGGCCTTGAAAAGGGTGGCGACGCCGCCCGTCAGGTCGCTGACGATCTTGTCCTTGCGCTTGAGCATGGCAGCGAGGTCGAGGGTCACGTCGGCCACCTTGATGCCGTGCGCGGCAAGCGCGCCGCGCGCCGCCTCGTACTGTTCCGACGAGTCGAGCAGCGCCTTGGAGGGAATGCAGCCGACGTTGAGGCAGGTGCCGCCCGGCGCGCCCTTGCCGGCGCCGCTCGTCATCCTGTCGATGCACGCGGTTTTCAGGCCGAGCTGGGCGGCGCGAATGGCGGCCACGTATCCGCCGGGTCCGCCGCCGATGACGACGACATCGTATTGATCGGTCATGGTGTCCTTCCGTCTGGCGTATGGGCGGGGCCGCAAGCGGCCGGCCCCGCGCGGGGTTCAGACCTCGAGCAACAACCGCGCCGGGTCCTCGAGGACGTTCTTGATGGCGACCAGGAACTGCACCGCGTCCTTGCCGTCGACTATGCGGTGGTCGTAGGACAGCGCGAGGTACATCATCGGGCGGACCACGACTTCGCCGTCGACGGCGACCGGGCGCTGCTGGATCTTGTGCATGCCGAGGATCGCGCTCTGCGGCGGATTGAGGATCGGCGTCGAAACGAGCGAGCCGAATATGCCGCCGTTGGTGATGGTGAACGTACCGCCGGAGAGCTCTTCCATGGTGATGCCGGCCTTCTGCGCGCGCGCGCCGAAGTCGGCGATCTCGGCCTCGATGCGGGCGAAGCTCTTCAGGTCCGCGTCGCGTACCACCGGTACGAGAAGCCCGCGCGGCGACGACACCGCGATGCCGATGTCGGCGTAGTTGTGGCGCACGATGTCGGTGCCGTCGATGTAGGCGTTGACCAGCGGGAACCTCGCAAGCGCCTCGGCGGCCGCCTTGACGAAGAACGACATGAACCCGAGGCGCACTTCATGGCGCTTCTCGAAGGCCTCCTTGTAGCGCGCGCGCAGTCCCATCACCTCGGTCATGTCCACCTCGTTGAAGGTGGTGAGCATGGCCGCCGTCTGCTGTGCATGCACCAGCCTCGTGGCGATGGTCTGGCGGATTCGCGACATCGGCTCGCGCCATTCCTCGCGTTCGCGACCGCCGGAGACGGGGGGCAGGGGAGGAGCCTTGATCGGCGCCTTCGCCGTGTCGCTCTCGCGCTTTGCCGCCGGGGCGGGCTTCGTTTCCTCCCTGCCCGGTTTGCGCTCTTCCAGGTGGGCGAGGACGTCCTCCTTGGTGATCCGGCCGTCCTTGCCGGTGCCGCGAATCGCGCCCGGATCGAGGCCGTGCTCGGCCAGCAGCGCCCTGACCGCGGGACCGTGACGGTCGGCGTCGGCGGATTCGCCCTTCTCGGCGGTCGCCGTCTCGTCGGACTTCTCTTCCCGGGCCGGCTTCTCGGCAGCGGCCGCCGGCTCGCCGCCTTCGGCCTGTTCGGCCGGCGCACCGCCGTCCTCGATCACGGCGAGGGAGTCGCCTTCCTGCACCGTGTCGCCGGCACCGTGGCTGATCTTGCCGAGCGTGCCGTCCTGGGGCGCGGGCACCTCGAGAACCACCTTCTCGGTCTCGAGTTCCACCAGCGTCTCGTCCCGGCGAACGAAGTCTCCCTCGTTCTTGTGCCACTCCAGGACAGTGGCCTCGGAGACCGATTCGGGCAGGGTTGGAACCTTGATTTCACTGGGCATTGGATGCGACCTTCCTCTGCGGGGTCTGGCTGGCGGCCGGGTCCGTGATGGTGAACGCCTCCTCCAGCAGTTCGTTGGTTTGCTCGATGTGCAACTTGTAGAAGCCGACCGCCGGCGCCGCGGAGGCCTGGCGCCCGGCGTACAGGCGCGTCTGCCAGGGCGCGAGGCAGTCCTTGAGGTGATGGGCGATCTGGTACCACGAGCCCTGGTTCTTGGGTTCCTCCTGGCACCATACGACGACGTTGGCGTTGCGGTACTGCGCCAGTACCTCGGTCAGGCGTTCCTTGGGGAACGGGTGCAACTGTTCGACGCGGACGATGGCGGTGTCGAACTGCTCGCGGCTGATACGCTCCTCGTGCAGTTCGTAGTAGACCTTGCCGCTGCACAGGATGACCCGGTTCACGCGCTCGGGAGGGATCTCCTGGATCTCGTCGATGACCGTCTGGAAGGTGCCGTCGGTCAGGTCCTCGAGGCTGGACACGGACAGCTTGTGACGCAGCAGGCTCTTGGGTGAGAGCACGATCAGCGGCCGCCTCAAGGGACGGATCATCTGGCGCCGCAGCATGTGGAACATCTGCGCCGGCGTGGTCGGGACGCACACCTGCATGTTGTGCTCCGCGCACAGCTGCAGGTAGCGCTCCAGGCGCGCCGAGGAATGCTCCGGCCCCTGGCCCTCGTAGCCGTGGGGCAGCATCATCACCAGGCCGCAGAGCCTGCGCCACTTGGCCTCGCCGCTGGAGATGAACTGGTCGATGACCACCTGGGCGCCGTTGGCGAAGTCGCCGAACTGCGCCTCCCAGATCACCAGCGTGTTGGGGTCGGTGGTCGCGTAGCCGTACTCGAAGCCGAGCACTGCTTCCTCGGACAGCAGCGAGTTGATCACCAGGAAGCGGTTGGGATCGTCACCGACGTTGCGAAGCGGCACCAGGGTCTCGCCGTCGCGCTGGTTGATGACCGTCGCGTGGCGATGGAAGAAGGTGCCGCGGCCGCTGTCCTGGCCCGACAGGCGCACCGTGAAGCCTTCCTCGACCAGGCCGGCGTAAGCCATGGTCTCGGCGAAGCCCCAGTCCATGGGGATCTCGCCGGCCGCCATCTTCTGGCGGTCGGACATGATCTTCTTCACTCGCGCGTGCAGCTCGAAATCCTCGGGGAAGCTGGTGAGCGTCTCGTTCAGGGCGCCGATGCGCTCGATGCTCATGCGGGTGTCGGCGTCCTCGGTCCAGGTGGCGCCCACGTAGGGGCTCCAGTCGACCATGGTCTTGACCTTGTTGGGGTCGAAGATCTGCCCGGCGACGATGCGTCCCTCGTCGAGCGCGTCGCGGTTCTCGCGCACCAGGCGATCGGGCTCCTCGGCGTCGATCACGCCCTCTTCCACCAGCCGCTCGGCGTAGATCCTGCGGGTGGTGGGGTGCTTGCGGATCACGTCGTACATGACGGGCTGGGTGACGCTCGGTTCGTCGGCCTCGTTGTGGCCGAGGCGCCGATAGCAGACCATGTCGATGACCACGTCCTTGTGATAGGTCATGCGGTAGTCGAGCGCCATCTGCGTGACCTCGAACACCGCGTCGGGATCGTCGCCGTTGACATGGAATATCGGCGCCTGGACCATCTTGGCGACCTCGGTGCAGTACACCGTGGAGCGCGCGTCGGCGCGGTTGCTGGTGGTGAAGCCGATCTGGTTGTTGACGATGATGTGTACCGTGCCGCCGGTGGAGTAGCCGCGCGCCTGGGACATGTTGAGGGTTTCCATGACCACGCCCTGGCCGGCGAAGGCGGCGTCGCCGTGGATGAGAATCGGCACGACCGTGTCGCGCGCGGTGTCCTTGCGGCGCTGCTGGCGCGCGCGCACGGAGCCCTCCACCACCGGGTTGATGATCTCCAGGTGCGAGGGGTTGAACGACAGCGCCAGGTGCACGGGCCCGCCGGGGGTCATGATGTCCGAGGAGAAGCCCTGGTGGTACTTCACGTCGCCCGAGTCGTTGTCGGTGAACGAGGTCGCGTAGATGCCCTCGAACTCGCCGAACAGCTCCTTGGGCGATTTGCCGAGGATGTTCACCAGCACGTTCAGGCGTCCGCGGTGAGCCATGCCGATGACCACTTCCTTGACGCCCTGCGAACCGCATCGCTGGATGAGCTCCGAGAGCATGGGAATCAGGCTCTCGCCGCCCTCGAGGGAGAAGCGCTTCTGTCCCACGTACTTGGTGTGCAGGTACTTCTCGATGCCCTCGGCGGCGGTGAGGCGCTCGAGGATGTAGCGTCGCACTTCCGGTTCGGGAACCTTGCGCGCGGGAATCGTCTCCACCCGCTTCTGGATCCAGCGCTTCTCCTCGGTGCGGGTGATGTACATGTACTCGATGCCGACCGTGCCGCAGTAGATCTCGTTGCACAGGTCGATGATCTCGCGCAGCGTGAGCCGTTCCGCCGCGGCCAGCGAGCCGGTGTCGAACACGGTATCGAGATCCGCCTCGGTCAGGCCGTTGGCATCGAGGTCGATGTCGGTCAGCGGTTCCTGCTCCATCAGGCCCAGGGGGTCGGTGTTGGCCACCTGGTGGCCGCGGGTGCGGTAGGCGTTGATCAGCCTGAGCACGCCGGACTGGCGCCTGGCGACGCCCGCCGTCCATTGCACGGAGCCGACCAGCGCACCGGCCGTGCCGGCATCGGGCAGCGGCATCGACTGGTCGGCGAGACCCCGGAATATCTCGACCCACCGGGGATCCACCCCGTCCGGATCTTCCAGGTACTGTTCGTAGACGGATTCGAGGTAGGCGAGGTTACCGGCGGAAAGGTAGGAGAGCGCTGCGGCGGGCAGCGGCTCGGGTCGCTCTGTGGTCATTGCACCTGTGCCATGTTCTGCTCGGGGCGGTCGTCGTCGCGGTCGATCGGCAAGAAAATTCTGTCCTCGCGATCAATATTGATTATATAAGCAACGACCGTACCGGTTAAGACTCCATGCGGAATAAATTCTTGAATTTCCTGCCCTGGCAAGGGTATACCGAGCGGCGGCCGTGTCAACGGCTGCCAGTGTGGCCGAATCCGCCCTCGCTGCGGGCGCTCGGGTCGAACTCGTCCACCACCTCGAACGCCGCGTGTACCACCGGCACCAGCACCATCTGCGCGATGCGATCGCCCGGATTGATCTCGTGGCTCTCGCGGCCGCGGTTCCAGCACGACACGAACACCTGCCCCTGGTAGTCGGAGTCCACCAGGCCGACCAGGTTGCCGAGCACGATGCCGTGCTTGTGTCCCAGCCCCGAGCGGGGCAGCAGGACCGCCGCCAGCCCCGGGTCGCCGATGTGGATGGCCAGGCCGGTCGGCACCAGCGCGGTGTCGCCGCCGTGCAGGATCAGGGGGTCGTCGATACAGGCCCGAAGGTCGAGCCCCGCGGAACCTTCGGTGGCGTAGCGGGGCAGGCCGAACTCCTCGGTCAGCCGCGGGTCAAGGATCTTGAGCTGGATGTTCCTGTGCATAACGTTCGGCGATCAGCCGGCAGAGCTGCCGGGCCACCTCGTGCTTGCCGGCGGGCCCGATGGGCGTCGTGCCGGCGCGGTCGATGACCAGCAGCGCGTT
>CBFGVH010000060.1:0-20986 GCA_965652415.1 uncultured Gammaproteobacteria bacterium
GCCAGGGACTGACCATCTCGGTGCTGCCCTCGTTCGCCTCGGGCTGGCTGGTGCGCCGGCTCGGCCGCTTCACGGCCGCCCATCCGGGCATCCAGATCCGCATCGATCCCAGCACGCGCCTCGCCGACTTTCTCGCCGACGACATCGATATCGGCATCCGCTACGGCACCGGCAACTATCCCGACCTCGTCACCGAGCACCTCATGGACGAGGCGATCTTCCCGGTCTGCTGCCCGGAACTCGCCGCGCAACTCAAGGATCCGGCCGACCTCGCGGCGGTCACGCTGCTGCACGACGACGGTCACGCCCAGTGGGGAGCATGGCTCGAGGCGCTCGGCGTGACCTCGGTGGACGTCAACCGTGGGCCGGTTTACACGGACTCCACCATGGTCATCCAGGCGGCCATCGAGGGCCACGGCGTCGCCCTGGCGCGCAGCGGCCTGAGCCGCGACGCCCTCGCCGACGGGCGCCTGGTGCAGCCGTTCGCACACAGCGTGCCGGCGCCGTTCGCCTACTACCTTGTCTACCCGAAGGAGTACGCCCAGCGGCCCGAGGTGATCGCCTTCAGCAGCTGGATTCGCGCCGAGATCGATCGCACCAGCGAAGCATCGGCGGACCGGGTGACGACGTGACGCCGCGGACCCCGTCCGTGGCCGCGGTGGCGGCACCGCTGGCGGTCGCCGAGACGCTCATCTGGGCGATCACGTTCTACATGTTTCCAGCCATGCTGCCGACCTGGGAGCGGGAACTCGGCTGGAGCAAGACGGAGCTCGCCGGCGCCTTCACCCTGGCGCTGCTGCTGACCGCGGCAGTGGCCCCGATCGCCGGGCGGCTTGTGGATCGCGATCACGGTCGCGCCGCCATGGTGGCCGGCGTCCTGCTCGCCGCGCTGATGCTCGTGCTGCTGTCGACGGCCGCCACACCGCTCGTGTTCTATGCCGCCTTCGCCGGCATCGGCGTCGCCATGGGTTTTTCGCTGTACGAGCCCTGCTTTGCCCTGGTCACCCACCTGCTCGGCGACGCGGCACGGCGCGCCATTACCGCCATCACGCTGGTGGCCGGGTTCGCGGGAACGGTGTCGTTTCCACTCACGCACTGGCTCAATGCGCTGATCGGGTGGCGGCAGACGCTGCTGGTGTACGCGGCGATCGCGGTGCTGCTGATCGTGCCGCTGGTCCTTGTCGTGCCGCGCGGCGCCGCGGGCGGCCACGGCCCGGGCACCGGGACGGGTTTCACCGTGGCCAAGGCCCTGCGCACGCCGCTGTTCTGGCTGCTGGCACTCGGCTTCTCGCTGATCGCACTCGAGCACGGCATGATCATCACCCACCTTCTGCCGATCCTCGACGACAAGGGGCTGCCGGCGGCGTGGGCGGTGCTCGCGGCGTCGTCGATCGGGCCGATGCAGGTCGCGGGCCGGCTTGGCATGATCGTGCTGGGGCGGCGCCTGGCCATCGCCTCGATCGCCGTGCTCTCGGTCGCCTGCCTGGCGCTGGCCGCGGTGAACCTCTACCTCGCGGGCGTGGCCGCCGTGTTCGCCGCCGCATTCGTGGTGCTGCAGGGTGCCGGCAACGGCGTGGTCAGCATCGCCCGCCCGGTGCTGACCGCCGAGTGCCTCGGCCGCGCCAACTTCGGGGCGATCTCGGGACTCGTCGGCCTGATGTTCATGTTGATGATGGCGGCCTCGCCGGTGGTCGCCTCGCTGTTGTGGGGCCTCGGCGGCTACGACCTCGTCATCGCTTTCGTGTTCCTTTGCTGCGCGATTTCGCTTGGCTGCCTGGTCGCGGTCTCGTCATTGCGCCCGCGCGGCTGAGCCCCACACGAAGCGCGCCGGGTCGAAGGGGGCGAGGTCGATAGCGGTCGGCTCGCCGGCGATGCGCTGCGCCAGCAGCACGCCCGTGATCGGTCCGAGGGAGAGCCCGAGATGGCCGTGACCGCTGGCCAGCCAGAGATTGCGGTACCGCGGTACCGGGCCGACCAGGGGCAGGGTGTCCGGGGTCTGGGGCCGGTTGCCGAGCCACACCGGCGAGCATGCCTCGCCGAGGGGGAATGCCTCGCGTGCGCGGGGCAGCACCCGCGACAGCTGCACCGGCGTCGGCGGCGCGTCGAGCCGTGCCCACTCCACGCCGGTGGTGAGGCGATAGCCCATGTCCATCGGCGCCAGCACGTAGCCGCCGTCGATGTCGTGGATCGGACGGCCGAGGGCGGCGTCGCCGGCGGGGCAAAAGTGGCGGTGGTAGCCCCGTTCCGCGATCAGGGGCAGGCGGCTGCCGAGCCGGGCGAGCAGCGCCCGGCTCCAGGCGCCCAGCGCGACGACCACGGCATCGCAGTCGAACGTTCCCTCGTCGCACAGTACCCGCCAGCCGTCGCCGCGAGGTTCGAGGGCGCGCACCTCGGCACGGCGGATCGCGCCGCCGAGCCTCGCCAGCAGGGAGGCGTAGGCGTCGCCGAGGGCGCCCGGATCGCTGATCGTGGCGACATCGTTCATCAGCCTGCCGCCGGCGAATATCGGCGCGAGGTGCGGCTCGAGTTCGGCGAGCTCTGCGCGGTCGACGCGGGTGTACGAGATCCCGTGGGCATCGAGCAATTCCTCGCCGGCACGGCCGGCGCCCAGCGAGTCCTCGCTGCGGTAGAGCTTGAGCCACCCGCGGCGGCGGACCAGGTGATGGGCCCCGCATTCGGCCACCAGCGTCATGTGGGCGTCCACGGCCTTGTCCAGCAGGCCTGCCAGCGACGCCGCGCCGCGGCGCCAGGCGGCATCGCCGGCGCTCGCCGCGAAACGACGGAGGTAAGGCAGCATTCGCGGCAGCTGGCGGTAGTGGACGTGGACGTCGCGGCCGCGATTGAAGAGGTACCCGGGCAGGCGTCGCCAAAGCTCCGGCGAGGCCTCCGGGAAGATGGACCCCGCGGCGATCACCCCGGCATTGCCCCAGGAAGTCTCGCGCGCGGGTTCGCGCCGGTCGACGAGCGTGACCGCGAAACCTCGGCGGGCGAGTTCGACGGCGGTGCAGATGCCGACGATGCCGGCGCCGAGAACATGGATCGATCGGGTCATGAATAGAAAGTCCGCTGTGACGTGCCCTCGCCGGATACCGGCGACGGTGACAGTGTACCCGGCCGCTGCCGGCTGCGGCAGCGGCAGCGGCGCCGCCGAATTGCCGCCGCATGTCTGGTATGATCGGCCGGCAGACCCGCCGCGCGCGGGAGACCGAACAATCAAGCCATTCCCGCTCAAGCCTCCGATCAACCCGAATTCCCGCCCATGTCCGAGACGCGCCCCGGGGCGCTTTTGGAAATACAGGACCTGTGCAAGTCGTTCGGCGGCGTGCGCGCCGTCGACCACGCCAGTTTCGACGTGCGCGAGGGTTCGATCACCGGCTTGATCGGTCCCAACGGCGCCGGCAAGACCACGCTGTTCAACCTGGTCGCCGGGGCTTTCAAGCCCGATTCGGGCAGGGTGCTTTTCGCCGGCGGAAACATCACCGGCATCGAGCCACACCGGCTCTTCGAGAAGCGCCTGCTGCGCACCTTCCAGATTCCCCACGAGTTTCGCACCATGACCACTCGGGAGAACCTGATGATGGTGCCGGGCGGCCAGTCGGGCGAGAGCCTGTTCGCGACCTGGACCCGGATCGGCCGCGTGCGACTCCAGGAAGCCGAGGTGAGAAGGCGGGCCGACGAGGTGCTCGAGTTCCTCGGCCTCGCCCATGTCGCCGACCACCCGGCGGGCAAGCTCTCGGGCGGACAGAAGAAGCTGCTCGAGATCGGCCGTACCATGATGGTGGACGCGCGCATGGTGCTGCTCGACGAGGTCGGCGCGGGCGTCAACCGCACGCTGCTGGCCGAGATCGCCGGCAAGATCGAGCAGCTCAATCGCGACCACGGCTACACCTTCTGTCTCATCGAGCACGACATGGACCTGATCGCGCGCCTGTGCGAGACGGTCGTGGTGATGGCCGAGGGCACGGTGCTGACGATCGGCACGCCGGCCGAGGTCACATCGGACGCGCGCGTCATCGAGGCCTACCTCGGCCAGCAGGACGACGGCGTGCCGCGGCGTCGCCGGCGCGCATGACCTACCTCCTCGAGGCGCGCGGCCTGGTGGCCGGCTACGGTGAGCTGACCATCCTGCACGGCTGCGACGTCACCGTCGAGCCCGGCCGCATCTCGGTCATCGTCGGTGCCAACGGCGCGGGCAAGTCCACCGTTATGAAGGCGATCTTCGGCCTGCTGCCGCTCACCGCGGGCAGCGTGCGATTCGACGGCGGCGACGTGACCGGCCTTGCTCCCCAGGAACTGGTGGCCCGCGGCATGGGCTACGTGCCCCAGGTGGCCAACGTCTTCCCGACCCTGACGGTCCGGGAGAACCTGGAGATGGGCGCGTACCTGGCGCCGGAGAAGACCGCGGCCGGGCTCGAGCGGGTGTACGGCATCTTCCCGGTGCTGCGCGAGAAGCGCTCGCAGCCGGCGGGGTATCTTTCCGGCGGCCAGCGGCAGATGGTCGCCGTCGGCCGGGCCCTGATGACGGATCCGAAGCTGCTCATGCTCGACGAGCCGACAGCGGGTGTCTCGCCGAAGGTGATGGGCGACATCTTCGACATCATCCTCAAGGTCAACGAGACCGACGTCGGCGTGCTCATGGTGGAACAGAATGCGCGCCAGGCGCTGGCCATCGCCGACACCGGGTTCGTGCTGCAGACCGGCACCAACCTGTTCACCGACAGCGGCGAGGCGCTGCTCGCCAACCCGGAAGTGGCGCGCTCGTTCCTCGGAGGCAAGGGCTGATGGAAGCCGTCGACGTTCTCAACGCCACGGTGTACTTCGCCGACAAGGGGCTGCTCAACGCGCTCAAGGTCGGCAGTATCTACGCCCTCGGCGCGGTCGGCATCACGCTGGTGTTCGGCATACTGCGATTCGCTCACTTCGCTCACGGCGACATGATGACCTTCGGAGCCCTCGCCGCCTTCGCCGGTACCGTGGTGCTGCGCGAGATGGGCGTGAACACCGCGCCGGTGCCCACGGGCCTGCTCGCCCTGCCGCTCGCCGCGGCGGCCACCATCGCCCTGGCGTTGTTCGTCGACCGCCACGTATACGCCCACTTTCGCGCCGCCAAGAGCCCGCCGGTGGTGTTCGTGATGACGTCCATCGGTGTCACCTTCATCCTGCAGGGCGTCGTGCGCCTGGTGGGCGGCAGCGGCGACCGCCAGTTCTTCTTCACCGTGGTGCGTGACGGCGAACGCGTGCGCGAGGGCAAGGAGCGCTGGAACATCGAGTTCGACTGGCTGGCCGAACGCTTCGACGGCTTCGCCCAGGACGTGGTCATCACCTCGCCGCAACTGTGGCTGTTCATCTTCACGGCGCTGGCGCTGGTGCTGCTGCATTATTTCCTGACCCGCACGCGGATGGGCAAGGCCATGCGCGCGGTGTCCGACAACGAGGACCTCGCCCGCATCAGCGGCATCGACGTGGGCAAGGTGGTCAAGCTGACCTGGGTGATCGCGGGCACGCTGGCCGCAATCGCCGGAACGCTGCTGGCCATGGACACACAGTACAAGCCGCTGCTCGCCTTCAACCTGCTGCTGCCGATGTTCGCCGCCACCATCATGGGCGGCATCGGCAAGCCCTTCGGCGCGGTCGCCGGCGGCTTCATCGTCGGGCTCGCAGAGACCTTCGCCGTGTTCGACTGGCGACCGGTGGCGAACTACCTGTTCGAGGGAGTGGACATGAGCGTATCCATGGCGCTGGTTCCGGCCGAGTACAAGCTGGTGGTGCCCTTCGTCATCCTGGTGCTGGTGCTGGTGTGGCGGCCCACCGGGATATTCAGGGGACAGGTGCTTTGATGCCGAGGACCACCGTTGCCGCGATCCTGCTGCTGGCGCTGTTCGCCGCGGCGTGGTTCCTGCTCAGCCCGGTCACCGCACTGCTCTACCTGTCCACGGGACTGGCGACCGCCGTCATCGTGCTGGGCCTCAACATCCAGTGGGGCTACGCGGGACTGTTCAACGCCGGGGTGCTGGGTTTCATCGCCCTGGGCGGCTACGCGGTGGTATTCGTGTCCGTGCCGCCGGTGCCCGAGGCATTTGCCGCGGGCGGCGATGAACTGCTCGTGGCCGCGGGCAAACTCTCCCTGTCGCTGGTCGCCCTGTACCTGCTGGCGCGGATGAAGGCGGTATTGCCGGCGTCCGTCGTGCACGTACTGCAGGTCGTGACCGCGCTGGCGGCGTATCTCTGGATTCAGCCGGAGTTCATGGCGGCCGTCGACGCCATCGAGTCCGCCCAGACCGCCGATCGGACCATGCAGGGGTTCATCGGCGGGCTCGGCATGCCGGTGCTGGCCGGCTGGGCCGCCGGCGGCGTGCTCGCCGGGGTGGTGGCATGGTTCATCGGCAAGGTGACGCTCGGCCTTCGCTCCGACTATCTCGCCATCGCCACGCTCGGTATCGCCGAGATCATCAGCGCCTTCCTGAAGAACGCCGACTGGCTGACCCGCGGCACGCTGACGGTGTCGCCGATCGACTGGCCGGTGCCGACGCCGCGCGAGATCAACACGATGCTCGAGGGGACCGGCGGCGTCGACCTGGCGTGGCTCGGCATCGACGCCGGACAGAGCGGCACCGCCATCGGCCGCATGCTGTTCATCATTGTCGCGGCGCTGCTGCTGGTCGCGCTGGTGGCGCTGATGGAGCGTGCGCTGCGCTCGCCGTGGGGGCGCATGATGCGCGCCATTCGCGACAACGACACTGCGGCCGCCGCCATGGGCAAGAATGTGGTGCGGCGCCAGCTGGAAGTTTTCGTGCTCGGCGCCATCCTGATGGGCATCGGCGGCGCCATGCTGGTATCGCTCAACACGCTGTTCGACCCATCCGCCTACCTGCCGCCGCGTTACACTTTCCTCATCTGGGTCATGATGATCATCGGCGGCAGCGGCAACAACTTCGGCGCGGTGTTCGGGGCCATCTTCGTCTACATGCTCTGGGAGATGGCCGAACCGGTCGCCCAGGTGCTGTTCCTCGGCGGCGCAGAGGCGCTCCAGTCGATCTTTCCCGGCTTCGAGCCTCCGGCGGACCTTGCCTCGCGGGCGTCGCAAATGCGTGTTATCGTAATTGGACTGGCGCTGATCATCACCATGCGCTACGCGCCCCGGGGGGTCATTCCCGAGCGCTGAACACGACCAATCGGACCGGCCGGCGAGACTGCCGCGCGGTCCAACCAACCACTTGTCAATCCGGACCCGAAGGAGGTCGCAATGAACATGAAGAAACTGACCCTGGCCGTCGCCGGTTCGGCGATGATGGCCGGCTCCGCCGTCGCGGACGTCAAGGTCGGGGCGCTGATGGGCTTCACCGGCCCGATCGAGTCGCTGACCGTCGGCATCATCCGCGGCGCCGAGATCGCCGTCGAGGAGATCAATGCGGCCGGCGGCGTTGCCGGCGGCAACATGGTGGAACTGGTCAACGCCGATACCACGTGCGTCGACGCCTCGGCGGCGTCGGCGTCGGCCGACCGCCTGGTCAATGCCGAGAAGGTGGCGGCCATCGTCGGCGCGCTGTGCTCCGGCGCCACCATCGCCGCGGCCAACAGCGCGGCCATACCCAACAACGTGGTCATGATTTCTCCGGCGTCGACGTCGCCGGCCGTCACCAGCCTTGACGACAACGACCTCGTGTTCCGCACCGCCCCGTCCGACGCTCGCCAGGGCGAGGTGCTTGCGGACGTATTGCGCGAACGCGGCGTCGAGCGGGTGGCGGTAACGTACGTGAACAACGATTACGGCAAGGGCTTCAACGACGCGTTCAGCGCCGCCTTTGCCGCGGTCGGCGGAACCGTGACCGGCAACCAGGCCCACGAGGACGGCAAGGCGGACTACCGTGCCGAGATCGCCGCGCTGGCGGCCGGCGGCGCCGAGATGCTGGTGGTGCTCGCCTACCTCGACGGTTCCGGCCAGACCATCATTCGCCAGGCCATCGAGGAAGGAGACTTCAGCCGCTTCGCCGGCGGCGACGGCATGGTCGGCCAGTCGCTCGTCGATGCCATTGGCGACGAACTCGAGGGCATGGTCGCCACCCAGCCGGGCGGCGACACCGACGGTGCCGGCCTCTTCGCTGCGCTGGTCGAGAAACGCGGCGCCACTGTCGACGGCCCCTACCAGGGCGAAGCCTACGACGCCATGGCCCTGATCGCGCTGGCGATGCAGAAGAAGGGGAGCGTCGGCCGCGACGGCATGGTGCAGGCGATTCGCGATGTCGCGGGCGAGCCGGGCGAGGTGATCCTGCCGGGCGAGCTGGCCAAGGGATTCGAGATCCTTGCCGGCGGTGGCGACGTCAACTACGAGGGCGCCACCGGTGTGGAGTTCAACGACGCCGGCGACCCGCCGGGATCCTACCTGGTCATGGAAGTCGCCGGTGGCAAGTTCGAGCAAAAGGCGGTCGTGAAGTAACGCCGTTCCGCTCGATCGATTCCCTTCGAGCCCGCGCCCATTCGGCGCGGGCTTTTTTCCGGGCGGCACGCCGCGCGGCGGGCGTGCGCTACACTTGACCCCTCGGCCGCCGGGTATCGAGGGAGCCCATGCCGCATCCAGACACGCCCGCCAACTACACGCCGCTGGCCGCGTTGCCGGTGGCGGTGCTCGACCTGGAAACCACCGGCCTGGACGTGACCCGCGATCGCATCGTGCAGATCGGCGTGGTATGCATGCAGGGAGCGACGATTCTCGACGCCCCGCGACTCGAGCGGCTGGTGGATCCGGGTATGCCCATACCGGCGGAGTCGACCTGGATCCACGGCATCGACGATGGTCGGGTGCGCGGCGCCGGCACCTTCGTCGACCACGTCGGCGCGCTGCGGGAGATCATCGACGGTCGCGTGGTCGCCGGCCATCATTCGGGATTCGATCTCGCGGTGCTGCGCCACGAGGCGGCGCGCGCCGGCATCGACTGGATCGAGCCGCCGAGCATCGACCTCGCCGCACTTGCCGGCGCACTCGAGCCGACCCTGCCCGACCTGAACCTGGAGATCATAGCCCGCTGGCTGGGTGTCGAGGTGACCGCGCGACACACGGCAATCGGCGATTGCCTGACCGCCGCCCGCGCCTTCGCGGTGCTGTTCGAACGCCTGCGGATCCGGGGAGTGCGCACGCTCGGAGAGTTGCAAGGGACCTGCCGCCGCCGGCCCGACCTTGCCGAGCATGGCGAGCGTGCCGGTTGGAACACCGTCCCCGGCGAGGCCCGCGCCGCGGCCACGCGCGCCTCCGTGCGGCTCGACTCGCAGGTCTACGTCAAGCGTCTCGAGGATGTCATGCACGGGCCGCCGGTCACAGTCGACCGCCAGGCGCCCCTGCGCGCCGCGGCGGCGTCGATGGTCGACAAGCACATAGGCTCGCTGCTCATCGTCGATGATGACGACCGCCCGTCGGGCATCCTCACCGAGCGCGACCTGCTGCGGGCGTCGGCCGCCGGTACCGATGCACTCTCGCAGCTCGCCGTGGGCGACGCCATGACCTCCCCGGTCGAGGTGATGGATTCCGGCGAGATGCTGTATCGGGCGCTCGGCCGCATGACCCGCCGCGGCATCCGCCACCTCTGTGTCGTCGATGTCGACGGCCGGGCCGTGGGCATGGTGTCGCAACGAGACCTGCTCGGCCACCGCGCCCGCGCGGTCAGCGCGCTCGGCGACGCCATCGAGGACGCCCACGACGGGCCCGCGCTGGCGGCGATCCACGGCCAACTGCCCGCGGTGGCCGAGGCGCTCACCGACGACGGACTTGGCGGCATCGAGGTGGCGCGGGTGGTCTCCAACGAGGTGCGCGCGCTGACCGGTCGTGCGGCCGCGATCACCGCGCGCCGGCTGGGCCCGGCCCCGGCGCCCTGGTGCGTGATCGTGCTGGGCTCCGCCGGGCGGGGCGAGAGCCTGCTGTCAGCCGATCAGGACAACGCCCTCGTCCACGGAGGCGGCGGCGACGATCCCTGGTTCGCCGAGCTCGGCGCCGGCATTGCCGCTTTGCTCGACGAGGCGGGCATCCCGCTGTGCACCGGCGGCGTCATGGCGTCGAAGCCCGCGTGGCGCGGCACGCAGGATGCGTGGCGCTCGCGGGTCGACTCGTGGTTTTCCCGGGCGGCGCCCGAGGACCTGCTCAACGTCGACATCTTCTTCGACATGGTGCCGGTGGCCGGCGATTCGTCCTGTGCGCAGGATCTGCGCCGCGAGGCGATCGCCGCGGCAAGCGGCAGCACGCCCTTCATCGCGCTCCTGGCCGAATCGGTAAGCCGGCTGGCACCGTCGCTCGGCCTGTTCGGGCGGCTGCCGGTGGACAACGGCCGGATCGACCTCAAGCGACACGGTCTGCTGCCGGTGGTCAGCATGGCGCGAGTGCTTGCCCTGAAGGTTGGCTCAGCCGCGCGGTCGACGCCCGAGAGGATCGAGGCAGCGGTGGCGGCGAATCGCCTGACGCCGGGTGACGCGCGGCGTCTCGTGGCGGCCCATCGTGAATTGATGACCGTCGTGCTCGAACAGCAGCTCGCGGACCTCGAAGCCGGTGTGAAGCCGTCGAGCCGGGTCGAGGTGGCGCGGCTCGACCGCGACGCGCGCGGCCGCCTGTCGGGCTACCTCAAGGACATTGCCGCCATCGTCGAAGGTGTGCGCGGCCTGGTGGCCGGCAGCTGAGCTCAGAGCCAGTCGGCGATCATGCCGATGAACCGCGCCACGCCGTGGGCGAACTCGCTCTCCAGCGGGAAGGACAGCATGCCCATCACCGAGTAGCCGAGCAGCCAGGGCATGATGTAGAAGCGCGTCATGTAGAAGAACCATGCCACGTACAGCGGCACAAGCGGCCTGATCAGGAACTCGGGCGTGATCGGCGCGAACAGCCGGATCAGCGGATCGGTGACGCGCACGAAGAAGCGGCTGAAAAAGAACGTGCTGTCCTCGCGCAGGAAGATCCCCATGCCGAAGCGGCCGATCAGGGTCCACATGATCGTGCCGAGAATGTAGTCGAGTACCAGCACCCAGGTGGGCATTGCCGAGGTCGTCCGAAAGCTTCGCGTTGAATTTGCGAGAGCGTAAAAAAAGCGGCCGGGGCAGGCAAGCGCCCCGGCCGCGTATTGCAGGCGGGCGTATTAGTGGGTGCGCCCGAGAATCGTCTCGCCGCTCGGTATGCGCAGTTCGTCGATCATGTCCTGTGTTTCCTGGTCGGGAGCCGGCGTCATCAGCGAGACGACGACCATGGCAACCAGGCTGGCCGTCGCACCGACCATGCCGAAACGCAGGTCGTCCATGCCCCACCACGGCGTCATGCCGCCCCACTTCACCGCGTACAGGTACCAGCTCCCGGCGCCGAGGCCGATCACCATGCCGGCAATGGCGCCGGCCCGGTTGGCCCGTTTCCACCAGATGCCGAGCACCAGCGGGAAGAACAGCCCCGACATGGCGAAGCAGAACGCCCACGCCACCGCGCCGAGGATCCCGGTGAGCTTGAGGCTGGCGACGATGGCGCCGAGCGCGCCGATGGCGAGCAGCAGCACGCGGGCCACGATCAGCCGTCTCCTGGTCTCGGCCTTCGGGTCGATGATCTTGTAGTACAGATCGTGGGACAGAGCGTTGGCGATGGCCAGCAGCAGACCGTCGGCGGTGGACATCGCAGCCGCCATGCCGCCGGCGGCCACCAGGCCGGAGATCACGTAGGGCAGGCCCGCCATTTCCGGCGTTGCCAGCACCACGATATCGCCGCGCAGGAAGAACTCGTTGATCTGCAGGATCCCGTCGCCGTTGCCGTCTGCGATCGCCACCATGCCGATGGAGCTCCACTTCTGGATCCACTCCAGCGCCATGACCTCCTCGACCGACCTGCCGATGATGCTGGTGGCAAGGTTCGGATCGAGCAACTGCAGCTTGGTGAAGGTGGCGAGAGCCGGTGCGGTGAAGTACAGCAGGAAGATGAAGAACAGCGACCAGGCCACCGAGTTGCGCGCGGCCCTCACCGACGGGGTGGTGAAGTAGCGCATCAGGATGTGCGGCAGCGAGGCCGTGCCGATCATCATGCACGCCACCAGGGTGATGAAGCGCCAGGCGGCGATCGGTCCTTCAGCAGGCGTCGCGTGCAGGGTTCTCAGCGCACTGAGGCCCGGGAACTCGGACGCGACCCCGGCGACCGGCAAGAGTTCGCCGACGCCGAGCATGGGTTCGAGTTCCATGATGCGGCTGACGGCGTCGCCGTAGGTCAGGTGCGGGAAGATGCCGAAGCCCTGGACTTGGGACATCCAGAACACCGGGATCAGGTAGGCGATGATCAGCACGATGTACTGTGCCACCTGGGTCCACGTGACCGCCCGCATGCCGCCGAGCATCGAGCACAGCAGGATGCCGGACAGGCCGAACCAGACGCCCACCTCGAAGGGAATCTGCAGCGCCCGCGAGGCGATGGTGCCGGTGGCATTGATCTGCGCCGTCACGTAGGTGAACGACGCCACCACCAGCACGACCACCGCGCAGAAGCGCGTCAGCTTGCCCCCGTATCGCGTACCGATGAAGTCGGGCACCGTGTAGCAGCCGAACTTGCGCAGGTACGGCGCCATCAGCGAGGCGACCAGCACGTAGCCGCCGGTCCAGCCGACCACGAAAGCGAGGTAGCTGTGCCCGCCCAGGTACACGCCGCCGGCCATGGCGACGAACGAGGCGCCGGACATCCAGTCGGCGGCTGTCGCCATGCCGTTGAACACCGGCGGCACGGTGCGTCCGGCCACGTAGTAGGCGTCCACCTGCATGGTGCGGGACAGCCAGCCGATCAACGCGTAGATCACCACGGTGAACGCGACGAACAGGATGCCGATGGTATCGGCGCCGAGTCCGACCGTTTCGAGCCAGGCCATCAGGGCGAAGAACAGGAGGAAGCCTCCCGTGTACAGGCCGTAGATCTTGGGGAGGTTGTCGATGAAACTCCCCTTCATGCGAAATATGCTCATTGTGCGTTCCCCCTCAATCTTCTTCGGCGACGCCGAATTCGCGGTCGATCTTGTCCTGCAGCTTCACGAAAACGAACAGCTGCACGACGAAGACCACCAGCGACCCCTGCGCGGCCATGTAGAAGCCGAGCGGAAAGTCCAGGAACGTGATCTTGTTGAGCTGCGGCGCGAACCAGTGAACCAGATAGGAGAACACGAACCAGATGATCAGGGTGATGATCATCAGACGTTTTGTGCGTCTCCAGTGCTCGATCCGTTGCGCGCCGTTTGTATCTTGTGTATTCATCGGCACCTCCCGAGGTGATGTCAGTGACAGGAACGGTTCTCGTCTTCTATGTCAAAGGGCGAACGATTACAATGCGTCCACTTGAAATCCTATCTCCAGTCCCCTGAATGTGCAACAAAAATCCGGTTTCCCGATGGGCCGCGATGCCGCTGGGCGGGCATCGTTCTTGCCGTTGCGCGGCGTGAGCCTGTCGTCGCTCAGCGCCGTTCGCGCACGACTGACCGCCTTCGCGAGATATCTCGGCCTCGGCGAACGGCCGGTTCGCTCGCGCATCGACAGCTCGTCGTCACTGGCGGAGTTCATCGACACCCGTGCCAGCCACGTCGCCCAGACGGCACTGTACGGCTACCTCAAGACCCGCGCCGGAACGCGTTTTCGGGAACTGTTCGAGAGCGACGAGTTCCTGGTGTCGATCAACATCGCCAAGTGGCAGGTCTGGGCGGCGGCCGTGGCGGACCTGGCGCTGTTCGCCGGCGGCCGCCTGGCCGACCGCACGGGCGCGGATAACGCGGCCGTGGCCGCGTTCATGGCGGCGGTGGTGGCGGGGATCTTCGATCGGCAGGGGCGTCCGGACGATGTCGGACCCGAGTTCGAGCGCAGCACCGCCGAAGTCGTGGAGCTCGTGCGCGGCAGCGATTTCACCGCCATCGGCGACGACGAATCGGCCTTCGCGCAAAGTCCCGAGGCCCTCGTCCGCTGGGCGCCGGTGGTCGACGAGCTCAAGCAGCTCGACGCCGAGATCGTGCGCAACTCGGTCCGCTTTCGCTGGATCGAGGTGCGCCGGGACCTGCGGGAGATGCTGGACGCCGCCGCGGTGATGGTCTCGGCCCGGGGGGTCGGTGGGCGCTGAAAAAATCGGCGGCCGCTGCCGCCGACAACTTTCCCGCCGCCCCTGCCGTCAGCTCGGGAACGCGCCGGCGGAATCGTGGACGAGGTCGCGGGTGTGGCGGGCGATGACCAGCTCCTCGTTGGTGGGTGTGGCCGCGATCAGGATCGACGACCCCGGCGCCTCGATGCGCGCGGCACCGGATTCGTTGCGCTCGTGGTCAATGGTGGCGCCGAGCCATTGGAGCCCCTCGCACACTCGCGCGCGCACCGGGGCCGAGCGGGCGCCGATGCCCCCGGTGAACACGACGGCGTCGATGCCGCCAAGGGCGGCCGCCAGCGAACCGCACTCGCGGACGATGCGGTAGACGAACATGTCGACGGCGAACTCGGCCTCGGGATCGTCGCTCGCCAGCAGCGCGCGCATGTCGCTCGCGATCCCGGAAACTCCGAGCATGCCCGACTCCTTGTAGAGCATGGCCTCGACGAAATCGGCGTCGCCGCCGTGGTCGCGAATCAACTGCAGCACGAGGCCAGGATCCAGGGCCCCGCAGCGCGTGCCCATGATCAGCCCGTCCAGGGTGGAGTAGCCGAAGGTGGTGGCGACGCTCGCCCGGTCCTTCATGGCACACAGGCTGGCGCCGTTGCCGAGGTGGGCGACGATCACCCGGGAGGGCGCGACGTCGTCGCCGACGAGGTCGTTGAGGCGCGAGGCGATGTACTCGTAGGACAGGCCGTGAAAGCCGTAGCGTATGTAGCCCTGGCGGGTGAGGCGCGCCGGCAGGGCGTAGGTGCGCACCATGGGCGATTGGCCCGCGTGGAAGGCGGTGTCGAAACAGGCCACCTGGGGCAGGTCGGGATTCAGGTCCGCGAGCAGGTGGATGGCGCGCAGGTTCTGCGGCAGGTGCAGCGGTGCCAGCAGCACGAGATCGTCCATGCGCGCCAGGTTGGCGTCGTCGACCACGATCGGCGCGGTGAATTCCACGCCGCCGTGGACCACGCGGTGGCCGGCGGCGGACAGCCGCTCGGTCAGGGCATGCCTGTTGAGCCAGTCGAAGAGCGCGGCGAACGCCGCCCGCTGGAAATCATCGCCTTTAAGGCTCGCCCGCCACGGCTGGCCGTCGGCGACCGAGATCTCGATGCGGCCGCCGCCTTCGCCGCCCTCGGCGCTGCCGCGATACTCGCAGCGAAGCTCGAGCGGTTCGTAGAGGGCGAACTTCAGGCTCGACGAACCGGCGTTGAGTACCAGTAGCAGGTCGGCGGGATTCGGCTTCCGGCGCGCCGCCCTCGTCACGGCCGGTGCCACGTGGACGCCTCGCTCAAGCGACCCGGTCCCCGGGTTGGCGGCCGGAGAAGAACGCGTCGAGATTGTCCAGGGCGCGAAATCCCATGGCGTCGCGGGTCTCGAACGTGGCGCTGCCGATGTGCGGCAGCATGAAGATGTTCTCGTGGGCGGCGAACTTCGGGTTGCCGCCGGGCTCGACGGCGAAACAGTCCAGGCCCGCGGCGGCCACCTTGCCCGAGGCGATGGCGTCGAGCAGTGCGTCCTCGTCGACCAGCGCGCCGCGCGCGGTATTGACGAACACCGCGCCGTCGGGCAGCAGGGCGAAGCGCTCGGCATTCATGATCCCGCGGGTGGCGGGCGTGGCGGGGCAGTGGAGCGACAGGAACTGGCAATTCGGCAGCAGGGACTCGATGCTGTCGTGGTAGATCGCGCCTTCCTCCAGGGACGGATCGAGGCGGGCGCGGTTGTGGTAGTGCACCTCCATGTCGAAGCCGCGCGCGCGGGCGGCCATCACCCGTCCGACCTTGCCCATGCCGACGATCCCCAGCCGCTTGCCGGTGACCTGGTGCCCGACCATGAACGACGGGCTCCACGAGGTCCAGCGCCCCTCGCGCACGAGGCGGTCGCCCTCGGCGGCGCGCCGGGCGGCGCCGAGCAGCAGCAGCATGGCGATCTCGGCGGTGGCGTCCGAGAGGACGTCGGGCGTGTTGGTCACCACGATGCCGCGCGCGGCCAGCGCGGCGAGGTCGCAGTGGTCGGTGCCAACCGAGTGATTGGCGATGATCTTCACGCGCGCGTCGAGTCGCTCCACCACGTCCGCGCTGAACACCTCGGAGTGGCACGGCAGGATGGCATCGACCCTCTTGCTCATGGCGACGATGTCGTCGGCCGAACTCAGCGTGTCGTCGGGATTGAGGATCACCTCGTAGTCGCGCGCGGCTCGCTCCTCGGTGCGCCGCGAGAGCTTGCGGGTGATCCAGAGGGCGGGCCTTGTGTTTCCGGTCTGGTTCATGGTTCGTTGCGTCGGGATCGATGGGACGGGATTCGTCACCGGACTCTGCGCCGCCTGGGCGGGTTGCGGCTCATGAAGGAATCTTCAAGCAGTCATGACGAAGTTTCGTTTGTGGCACGTCGGTGCCGAGCCTATATTACGCGTGACCGTCGAAGACGGTCCAATGATCCATTACCACCGGCCCGCGACCCACGGAGTGCCGCCATGTCTTCCCTCTACGTGCTGTACGACAACCTGGAACTGAACCTTCGCGTGCGCCGCGCGACTCCGCTGTCGCAGCTCGTTCGCCGCGCCGCCGAGGCCTTCGAGAATCGCAGCAAGGCTCGCGCCGCGCGCCGCACCCTGAGCGCCATGCCGGATTACCTGCTGCGGGACCTCGGCATCGAGCGCGATGCCATCGACAACGTGGCCCGCGGGCTGGCGAATCGCTGAAGCACCTTCAGGGCTACGACGAAAAGGCGCGGCTTGCCGCGCCTTTTTTGTTGACGCTACCACCGGACGTCACTGCCCCAGGGCGGACTTCTCTTCGCGGCGTCGCGCATAGAGGATGAACTCGGTGTAGCCGTTGGGCTGCGCCCGGCCTTTCAGGACGAGATCCAGTGCCGCTTTGAACGGCACGCTGTCGTCGAAGTTCGGGCTCATGGGGCGATAGGAGGGGTCGCCGGCGTTCTGGCGGTCGACCACCGCGGCCATCCGCTCCATGGCATCGCGAACCCGCGCCTCGTCGAGCAGGCCATGGTGCAGCCAGTTGGCGATGTGCTGGCTGGAGATGCGCAGCGTCGCGCAGTCCTCCATCAGGCCGATGTTGTCGATGTTGGGCACCTTGGAGCAGCCCACGCCCTGTCCGACCCAGCGTGCGACGTAGCCGAGGATTCCCTGGGCATTGTTCTCCAGTTCGCGCGTGATCGCCTCTCGGGACAGTGTGCGCGACGGGTCCATGAGCGGCAGTTCGAGGATCGTCTCCAGGCGGGCGCGCCGGGAACCGGCGAGCTGGCGCTGGCGCCCTGCCACGTCAACCGCCAGGTAGTGCAGGGCGTGCAGGGTGGCGGCGGTGGGAGACGGAACCCAGGCGGTGGAGGCGCCGGCCTTGGGGTGGCCGATCTTGGCGTCGATCATCGCCGCCATCTCGTCGGGCATGGCCCACATCCCCTTGCCGATCTGGGCGCGGCCGGCGAAGCCGGCGGCGAGGCCCATGTCGACGTTCCAGTCCTCGTAGGCCTTGAGCCAGGCGGCGCCCTTCATCTCGTCCTTGGGCAGAACCGGTCCGGCCTCCATGCAGGTGTGAATCTCGTCGCCGGTGCGGTCGAGAAAACCCGTGTTGATGAAGAACACCCGGTCGCGAGCGGCGGCGATGCAGTTGGCGAGGTTCACGGTGGTGCGCCGCTCCTCGTCCATGATTCCCATCTTCAGCGTGTTCGGCGCCAGGTCCAGCGCCTGCTCGACGCGTTCGAACAACTCCACCGCCAGCGCCACCTCGGCCGAGCCGTGCATCTTCGGCTTGACGATGTAGATGGATCCGGCGCGGCTGTTGCGAAAACGTCCCCGGCCGGCAAGGTCGTGCTTGCCCGCAAGGGCGGTGACCATGGCGTCGAGCATGGTCTCGGGAATCGGTTCGCCGTCGAGCAGCACCGCGTCGGTGACGAGGTGGGCGCCGGCGTTGCGAACCAGCATCAGGCTGCGCCCGGGCAGCGTCGCGGTGTCGCCGCCGGGCGTGGTGAAGGAGACGTCGGCCGACAGTTTTCGCTCGACGGTCTCGCCACCCTTTTCGAAGGTTTCCTCCAGGGTGCCCAGCATCAGGCCGAGCCAGTTGCGGTAGCCCTTGACCTTGTCCTCGGTGTCCACCGAGGCCACCGAGTCCTCCAGGTCCATGATGGTGCTGAGTGCGGATTCCAGGCGCACGTCGCGAATGCCGGCGAGGTCGCGCCGGCCGATGGCGTCGTCGCGACCGAAGCGGATCTCGAGGTGCAGGCCGTTGCGTTCGAGCATCACCGATTCAGGCGCAGCGCCGTCCCCGGTGTAGCCGGCCAGGCGCTCGCCGTCGATCAGGGCGGTGGCGGTACCGTCACCGAACGTGACGACGAGCTGGCCTCCGTGGACGGCGTATGCCGTGGCCCAGCGGTGTGTCCCGCGCTCCAGCGGAAAGTGACGATCGAGCAGGTCCCGTACCCGGGACACCACGGCGTCGCCGCGTACCGGGTTGTAGGCGCCGGACTTGCCCCGGCCCTCGGACTCGTCGAGCACGTCGGTGCCGTAGAAGCCGTCGTACAGGCTGCCCCAGCGCGCGTTGGCGGCGTTCAGCGCGTAGCGGGCGTTGTCGACGGGAACCACGAGCTGCGGCCCGGCAACCCGGGCGATCTCGTCGTCGATGCCGGCAGGATCGGCCTCGAAGGCGCCGACCGGCGGTTCGAGGTAGCCGATATCCTCGAGGAAGGCCTTGTAGGCCGCCGGATCGGGACGGCCCGGGTACTCCTTGTGCCAGGCGTCGATGCGCTCCTGGAGATCGTCGCGCCGCGCGAGCAGTTCGCGGTTGCGCGGGCCGAGATCCCGGACCACGGCCTCGAGGGCGGCGAAGAACTCGTCGGGCTCGATTCCGCTGCCCGGGGCGAGCTCGTCGCTCACGAACCGGCTGAGCCGTTCGGCGACCTCGAGGCCGCCGTGGGTGATTCTGCTGACGGTACCGCTGGTCATGCCGTGGATCCTCTTGCGTGTATTCAGGTTCGGGGAAATTGTAGCTGTCGCGTTTCGCCCTGCGAACGGGAACGCGCTGTCGGCCCACGCGCCGAACTCGTCCGGATCGCCGCTTTCCGCGGGACGGCAATAGCACCAAAGTCGTTGATATCCATCACGCAATCCCGGCGTCGATGGATGAGGAGAAGAGCGTGCCGGACTATGCCGCTAATCGGCGGCGTGTTTCACCATGCGGTTTCGTTACCCTCGGCGCCCGCGCCCGAGATCCATCGCCGCGACGATGGCGAGGCACGCGGCGACAGCGGCCAGGGGCCACGACAGGCCCACAAGCGACTCCGCCATGGTCAGGCCCCAGGGCATGTCCGGGGTATAGCCGCAGGGCTCGTGGATCTCGAACAGGCGCGGAAACCAGCGCTCGAGCGCGAACCAGGTCGGCAGTCCGGACTGCATGTCGCAGCTGCCAAGGATCCAACCGCGCTCGGTGGCGAGCAGTTGCCACGAGCGCTCCGCGAGCCAGGCCAGCACCGCGGCCGTCGCGACATGACCCGCCAGGCGCACCGTGGCCCATCGGCGCAGGAACAGCATGGCCAGGGCGACGGCGCCCAGCAAGACCGTCAGCATGCGCACGTGGATGCACAGGACGCAGGGTGGGTAGTCGAGGCCGTACTGGTAGACGAGCGCCGTCGCCATCAGGGCGAGCGAGAGCAGGAGTAGAAAGGCCCAGTAGAAAGGGCCGCGAACGAGTGCGGTGATCATGGTCCCGGTTCGGAATCGGCGGGCCCCGCGGGGGCCGTGGAGTCCCGATTGTAACCGCGCCGGCGTTCGTTGAAAGCACCGTTCCGGAGCGATCGGGGGACCGGGGCGGACAATCCGTCGGCCGGTGCGCTTCTCCCGGAACGCACCGGCCGCGGTCGAGGCGACGGAACCCTAGAGTTTGCCGTAGACGGTATCGACCGCCTTCACCGTCGCCTGGACGATGGTGTCGGCTTCTTCACGTGCGAGGCACAGGGGCGGCGCAAAGCCGAGAATGTCCCCCTGGGGCATGGCGCGGCCGATGACGCCGTTCTCGAGCAGGGCCGCGGCCACCTGCGGGCCGACCTTGCGGGACGGGTCGAACAACTTGCGGCCGGGCTTGTCCTCGACGAATTCCACGGCCGCGATCAGGCCTTCTCCGCGCACGTCGCCGACCATGGGATGATCGGCGAGGGCCGACTTCAGCGCCTCGTTGAACCAGCGGCCGGTCTCGCCGGCATTGTCGACGAGCCCGAGCTTGTCGATGACCTCGAGGTTGGCGACGCCGGCGGCAGCGCACAACGGGTGGGCCGAATACGTCCAGCCATGGCCGATGGGGCCGAGCTGGTTGGAGCCCTGCTCGAGCACTTCCCACAGCCGGTCATGGACGATGACCCCGGACAGCGGCGCATAGGCGCTGGTCAGGCCCTTGGCGATGGTGATCAGGTCGGGGCGGATGCCGTAGTGGTCGGACCCGAACATCGAGCCGAGTCGGCCGAAACCGGTCACCACCTCGTCGGCGATGAGCAGCACGTCGTACTCCTTCAGCACCGCCTGGATCGCCTGCCAGTATCCGGCGGGCGGCGGCACGATGCCGCCGGTGCCGAGAATCGGCTCTCCGATGAAAGCGGCCACCGTGTCCGGACCTTCCTTCTCGATAAGCGCGCGCAGGTTGTCGGCGCACTGGCGGGAGAATTCCTCCTCCGTCTGCTCGCTCGCCTCGCGCCGAAAATAGTACGGCGCGTCGGTGTGCAGGACCTGCGGCAGGGGCAGGTCGAATGCCTTGTGGAACAGGTCGAGGCCGGTGAGGCTGCCGCTCATGATGCCGGAGCCGTGGTAGCCGCGCCAGCGCGAGATGATCTTCTTCTTCTCGGGCCGGCCGAGGATGTTGTTGTAGTACCAGACGAGCTTGATGTTGGTCTCGTTGG
>CBFGVH010000061.1:0-20806 GCA_965652415.1 uncultured Gammaproteobacteria bacterium
GGTCGGCGACGTCATGCTCGATCGCTACTGGCGCGGCGACGTCGAGCGGATATCGCCGGAGTCGCCGGTGCCGGTGGTCGACATCAGGAGCACCGAGTGTCGGCTGGGCGGGGCAGCCAACGTGGCCGCCAACGTGGCCAGCCTGGGCGCTGCCTGCACCCTCGTGTCCGCCGTCGGCGAGGACGAGGCGGGGCGCGCGCTGTGCGACCTGCTGGCGCGCACGGGGATTGACAGTCGCGTGCGGCGCAGCGAGTCCATGACCACAATCGAGAAGTTGCGTATCGTCGCGCGCAACCAGCAGCTCCTGCGCGTGGATTTTGAATCGCGTCCGACCCACGAGGAGCTGGCCCGCAGCCTGGACGACGTGCGCGAGGTGATCGGCGCGGTCGATGCCCTGATCCTGTCGGACTACGGCAAGGGCGGGCTGACCCACATCGCGCGCATGATCGAGCTGGCGCGCGCCGCAGGAGTTCCGGTGGTGGTCGATCCCAAGGGCGGCGACTAGTCGCGCTACCGCGGCGCCGCCATGATCACGCCCACCCTGCGCGAGTTCGAGCAGGCCGGCGGCGCCATCGAGAGTGAAGAGACGCTACAATCTAGCGCCGAGGAGTTGATCAGGCGCTTCGACCTGGGGGGAATCCTGGTGACCCGCAGCGAGCAAGGCATGACTCTTTTCACGGACGGCCAGCGCATTCACGGCGCCGCGCTGGCGCGCGAGGTATTCGACGTCAGCGGCGCCGGCGACACGGTCGTGGCCGTCATCGGCGTGGGCCTGGCCTCCGGGTTCGGGTTCGAGGACATCCTTGACCTCGCCAACCGCGCCGCCGGCCAGGTGGTCGGCAAGTTCGGCACCGCGGTGGTCGATGTCGACGCCCTCGAGGAGGAACTGGCGGCGGAGGCTTCGACATGATCGTCGTGACGGGCGGGGCGGGGTTCATCGGCTCCAACCTCGTGGCCGGGCTCAACCGGCGGGGGGAGCGCGATATCCTGCTGGTCGACGACCTGACGCGGGTGGAGAAGGTGCGCAACATCGCCGACCTCGACGTGGCCGATTACATGGACAAGGCGGAGTTCCGCGACGCCGCCGCGCACGACCGGCTGCCGTCGCCGGTGCGCGCGGTGCTTCACCAGGGCGCGTGCTCGGACACCATGGCCACCGACGGCCGCTACGTGATGGAGAACAACTACGCCTACAGCCGCGACCTGTTCCACTTCTGCCAGCGGCGGGGGGCGCAGTTCATCTACGCGTCGTCGGCCTCGGTCTACGGCGCCGGGCGGCGCTTCGCCGAGGACCCGCGCAACGAAAGGCCCCTGAACGCCTACGCCTATTCAAAGTTCCAGTTCGACAACTTCGTCCGCCGGCGCGATGCCGGCCGCGCCCAGGTCGTCGGCCTTCGCTACTTCAACGTGTACGGCTACCGCGAGCAGCACAAGCACCGCATGGCGTCGGTCGCCTGGCATTTCTTTCACCAGTACCGGCGCGACGGCCGCGTGCGCCTGTTCGAGGGCAGCGGCGGATTCGACGCGGGCGAACAGCGGCGGGACTTCGTCTTCATCGAGGACGTGGTGGACGTCAATCTCCATTTCCTCGACCATCCGGACTCGAGCGGCATTTTCAACGTCGGCACCGGCGCCAGCGGCAGTTTCAACGAAGTCGCCCGGGCGGTCGTCAACGCTCTGCGCGCCGGCGGTGGCGAAGCGCCTCTCGGACTTGACTCGCTCGTTTCCGGGGGGCACATCGAGTACATTCCGATGCCCGATGCCCTGAAGGGGAAGTACCAGGAGTTCACCGAGGCGGACCTCGGCGCCCTGCGCGGGTCGGGGTGCGACATATCCTTTCACGACGTCGAGGCGGGCGTCGGCAAGTACGTGCGCTGGCTGATCGACAACGAGGAGGCGGGTGCGGGATCATGAATGACGGCTCCACGAAGCAGGCGACGATCGTGGGCAAGAGTTGGTACCTTGTCTACAGCAAGCCGCGCGGCGAGCACCAGGCCCTGACCAACCTCGAGCGCCAGGGGTACCGATGCTACCTGCCGATGCTGAGAGCGACCCGCAAGGTGAAGGGGAGGCTCGTGGCCAGTGTCGAGCCGATGTTTCCGCGGTACCTGTTCATCTCGCTCGATACCAGCAACGACAACTGGGCGCCGATCCGCTCCACCTTCGGCGTCACCCGGCTGGTGCGCTTCGGCCTGGAGCCGGCGGTGGTGCCCGACGCACTCATCCAGCTGCTGATGGACCGGGAAAACGACGAAGGACTGCTCGCCCCGCCAAGGCGCAGTTTCGAGAAGGGCGATCGCGTTCGCATATTCGAAGGCCCGTTCAAGGACTACGAGGCGATATTCCTGGCCAGCAACAGCAACGAACGGGTCGTGGTCCTGCTGGAGATCCTCGGCAAGGAGTCGCGGGTCGCCATCGATCCCGCCTACCTGGCCGAGCGCCGATGAGCGCGGCCGGGTCGATCTGCCGCGCCGACCCCGCGGTCGGCGCAGGGTCGTGCGGGGGAACAACGTGCATCCAGTCCGCGACCGGTGCTGCGCGAGGCGCATGTCGCATCCCGTTCATGACCAGTTCCTGAAATGTCCCTGATCGAAGACACAGTAATCGTCACAGGCGGCGCCGGCTTCATCGGCTCGGCCGTCATCCGCGAGCTCATCGCAACGACGGACATGAAGGTGGTCAACATCGACTGCCTTACCTATGCCGGCAACCTGCAGACCGTGGCCGACGTATCGTCAAACGAGCGCTACGCTTTTCACCAGGTCGATATCCGCGACCGCGAGGCCATCGACCGGCTGCTCGCCGAGCAACGGCCGCGCTACCTGATGCATCTCGCGGCCGAGTCCCACGTCGATCGTTCCATCGACGGGCCCGCCGAGTTCATCTCCACCAACATTCTCGGCACCTACACGCTGCTCGAGGCATTCCGTGCCTACGCCGATCGCCTCGGCGACGCCCGCGGCGAGATCCGCTTCCACCACGTCTCGACGGACGAGGTGTTCGGCAGCCTCGGCGCCGACGGGCTTTTCACCGAATCGTCGCCGTATCAGCCGAACTCGCCGTACTCGGCGAGCAAGGCCGCGTCCGACCACCTGGTCCGCGCATGGGGCGAGACCTACGAGCTGCCCGTGGTGGTGTCGAACTGCTCGAACAACTACGGACCATACCAATACCCCGAGAAGCTGATTCCCGTGGTGATCGCCAGTGCCGTCGCCGGCAAGCCGATTCCCGTGTACGGGCGCGGCGAGAACGTGCGCGACTGGCTCTATGTCGGGGACCATGCCAACGCCCTGGTGGCCATCGTCATGCGCGGCGCCGTCGGCCGCACCTACAACGTCGGCGGCAACGCCGAGCGCACCAACCTGCAGGTGGTCAACGCGATCTGCGAAATTCTCGACGAGATCGCGCCCCGTCCGGATGGCGCGAGCTACGCCGACCAGGTCACCTTCGTGACCGACCGCCCCGGCCACGACTTCCGCTATGCCATCGACGCGAGCAGGATCGCCGCGGAGCTGGGCTGGCGGCCGCGGGAGAGCTTTCGCTCGGGCATGGAGAAGACCGTTCGCTGGTACCTCGAAAACCGCGACTGGATCGAGGCCGTGCGCGCGGGCGCCTACGACGGTCGGCGGTTGGGACTCGGGGGGCGGGCATGAAGGGCATCGTTCTTGCCGGCGGCGCCGGCACGCGCTTGTCCCCGGTCACCAACGTGGTGTCCAAGCAGCTCCTGCCCGTGTACGACAAGCCGATGGTGTACTACCCGCTGTCGGTTCTGATGCTGGCGGGGATCAGGCAGATCCTGATCATCTCCACGCCCCAGGACACGCCCCGCTTCCGCCAGCTCCTGGGCGACGGCTCTCAGTGGGGGCTGCAGATCTCCTACGCCGTGCAGCCGTCCCCCGACGGCCTCGCCCAGGCGTTCGTCCTCGGCGCCGAGTTCATCGGCGGCTCCCCCAGCGCATTGGTGCTCGGCGACAACATCTTCTACGGCCACGGATTGTCGGGGGTCCTGAAAAACGCCGCGGCGCTCTCGCGTGGTGCGCGCGTGTTCGCCTACGAAGTGCACGACCCCCAGCGCTATGGTGTGGTCGAGTTCGACGAGGCCGGCCGCGCGATCTCGCTCGAGGAGAAACCCGAGCGGCCGAGGTCGCGCTACGCGGTGACAGGGCTGTATTTCTACGACGGGCAGGTCGTGGATTTCGCCCGCTCTCTCAAGCCGTCCGCGCGCGGCGAACTCGAGATCACCGACATCAACCGGATGTACCTCGAGCGCGACCAGCTGGCAGTGGAAGTGCTCGGGCGCGGCATGGCGTGGCTCGACACCGGCACCCACGAGTCGCTCCTGCAGGCGTCGAATTTCATCGAGGCCATCGAGAACCGCCAGGGCCTGAAGATCTGCTGTCCCGAGGAGATCGCCTTCCGGTTCGGCTACATCACGGCGGAGGAGTTGGAGCGGGTCGCGGCACAGTTCGGCAAGAGCAGTTACGGTCAGTACCTGCGGTCGCTGCTCAGGTAGCCAATGGTCCGGAACCCATGACGCAGGCGCGAAGCGGCGGCATTGCCGCCAGTCTGCTGGGCAACCGCCGGCTGATCTACCAGCTGACCCGGCGTGCGATCGTCGGCCGCTACCGCGGTTCCATCGCCGGCATCGGCTGGTCGCTGGTGATCCCGATCCTGATGCTCGTGGTGTACACGTTCGTCTTCGGCTTCATCTTCAAGATGCGCTTCAACGAGGAAACCGGCGGCAGCAACCTGGGCTTCGCCGCGTTCCTGTTCAGCGGCATCGTCGTGCACGGATTCCTCGCCGAATGCCTCAACCGGGCGCCGGGTCTCGTGACCGCCAACGGTCAATACGTCAAGAAGATCGTGTTCCCGCTGGAATGCCTGGCCTGGGTGGCGGTCTTCACCGCGTTGTTTCAGACCGCCATCAGCGTGGTCATACTCTCGGTGTTCCTGCTGGTGACCAAGGGTGTACTCTACTGGACCGCGCTGCTGGCTCCGGTGGTCCTGGCGCCGCTCCTGCTGCTGGCGGCGGGGGTCGTCTGGATCATCGGCGCGCTGTCCGTGTACATGCGCGACTTCGCCCAGTTGATGGGCGTCGTCATCACCCTGATGCTGTTCCTCGGCCCGGTGTTCTACCCCTTAAGCGTGGTCCCGGAGCCGCTGCGCTACGTCCTGTATCTCAATCCGATCGCCGTGATCATCGAGCAGATGCGGCGCATCATGCTCGACGGCATCACCCCCGACTGGGTCGTCCTCGGGATTTACACGCTGGCGGCGCTCGTCGTCGCCCGCCTGGGCCTGGCGATCTTCGACCGGATGCGAAGCGGGTTCGCCGATGTCCTTTGAAGGCGCTCCCGCCGCGGTCAGGATCGACGGCATCTGCAAGGACTACCGGATCTACCGTCGTCCGGTGGACCGGCTGGTGGAGCTCGTCAGTCGCGGACGCGCGGTGCGCCACCAGACCTTCCGCGCCCTCGACGGCGTGAGCTTCGATATCGCGACCGGCGAGACCATCGGCCTGATCGGGCCGAACGGCTCGGGCAAGTCGACGCTGCTGGAAATCCTCTGCGGCACTCTGTCGCCAACCTCCGGTTCAGTCGAGGCCCAGGGGCGCATCGCTGCGCTGCTGGAACTCGGTTCCGGCTTCAATCCGGATTTCACCGGGCGCGAGAACGTCTACCTCAACGGCGCCATCATGGGCATCGACCGGCGCCGGGTGGACGAGAAATTCGCCGAGGTGGAGGCCTTCGCCGGGATCGGCGAATACATCGACCGGCCGGTGAAGACGTACTCGAGCGGGATGTACGTGCGCCTGGCGTTCGCCGCCGCCATCAACATGGATCCCGACATCCTCGTCGTCGACGAGGCACTGTCGGTCGGCGACATCAGCTTCCAGCGCAAGTGCTACCGCCATTTCCAGGAGATGCAGCGGCGCGGCGTCACCATCATCTTCGTGACCCACGCCATGGAGCTCATCCGGGCGCATTGCCATCGCGCCGTTTACATCTCCCGGGGCCGCGTGCGCGCCGTGGGCGAGCCGCGCGACGTCGTTCATCACTATCTCCATGACACCTTTACCCTGCCGCAAGGCGAGGATCCGACGGGGGAGTCGGGCAAGGGCGCGCCCTCTGCGGACGACCGCTGCCCCGCGCGCGCCAGCTACAACCCGTCGGAGTACCGCTGGGGAAACCGCCACGCGGAAATCCTCGACTACGAGCTCAAGGCCGACGGGTTCGTCGACCCCCGGGTCGTCACCCGGGGTAGCCGTGCGACGGTGTCCGTCACCGTGCGCTTCAACCGCGACCTGGACAAGGTGATCTACGGCTTGACGGTCAAGACCGTCGACGGCATCACCGTGTACGGCGCCAATACCCGTGCGCGACAGATGCCGTCGATCGCCGGTCGGCGCGGCGAGGTTCACCGGGTCCTCTTCGAGTTCACTGTCAACCTCCTGGCCGGCGAATACTTCCTTTCCCTCGGCGTTGCCGTGGACGACGATACCGTCGACAATCTCGCGGTCGACCGGCGCTACGATCTCGTTCACCTGTCGGTCGAGGGCGGGCCAGCCGATTTCGGCATCGCCGATCTCGCGGCCCACATCCACGTGGCGGACGGCTGACATCATGAGGATCCAGTGGGTCGACGAACGCGCCGAGGCGTTCGCCCTGCCTGGCGACGATATCGAGCTCGGTACCGAACTCGACGAGCACCGCTACGTGGCAAGCTTCGCCACGGCGGGGCAGGCGGTCCACGGCGTGGTCGTGTTCCCCGACACGGGCGACGACGCCTTCCAGCTGCTGTCGATACAGGTCGACCTCGCACGGCCCGGCGGACGCGAGGTACTGCGTCGCGTGGCGGCCGGCGCCGAGGACCTGGGCAACGTGGCATTCGACGAGCTGCGCCACTTCCAGGTCAACGGCTTCACCTATTTCATCGCCGAGTCCGAGCAGGGGCGTCTCAGGCTCAAGCTGGACCCCCACGACGTCGGTCCGGCCGACCGCTACGAAGTGACCGTGCGCATCCTGCGCCTGGGGCCGGCCTACGTGGCCAGTTTCCGCCGTCATTTCCTCGGTGCGATCCGGCAGGCGGAGGCGCGCATTCGCGAACTCGAATCGCAGATCGCCGCGCTGCGGGAAGACGCGGAGCGGGCCTCGGCGCTGCAGCGGGAACTGTCCATCCTCAGGTCATCGCGTGCCTGGCGCCTGGCCGAGTGGTGGCGCAAGGCGTTCTACCATCGGGCCCTGGGCAAGGCGCCGAGATTGCGGTCCCGGGCCCTGGACCTGTCGCGCCGGCGCGTGCGCCGCGAGCACGGGGACAAAGCCATCGGCGCGCTGGCGACCAACCGGCTCGACAACGATACTCGCCCTGACGCCTACCAGCGCCTGGTGGCGCACCTGGAAAGAACGCGCCTGTCGAACGAGGCGGTCGCCTCGCGCGTTGCCGCCTTCACGCACAAGCCGACCATCTCGGTGGTGATGCCGGTGCATGACACCCCGGTTGGGTGGTTGCGCGAGGCGGTCGAGTCGGTGCTGGCCCAGCGCTACGACAACTTCGAGTTGTGCATCTGCGACGACGCCTCCACCTCGCGCGAGACGGTCGATTACCTGGCGTCGCTGTCGCATCCGCGCGTTCGGATAGTGCGGCTCGCCGAAGGCGGACACATCGCCGCGGCGACCAACCGGGCGCTGGAGTTGGCCAGCGGCGACTACGTCGCGTTCATGGACCACGACGACCGGCTCGATCCCGACGCGCTGTTCCACGTCTGCGAGGCGATCAACGAGACGCAGGCCGATGTCGTCTACACCGACGAGGACTATCTCGACGGACAAGGCCGCCGCTGCCGGCCGAACTTCAAGCCGGATTTCTCGCCCGACCTGCTGCTGTCGCACAATTACATCACCCACCTGCTGGTCTTGCGCCGCGAACTCCTGGATCGGGCCGGGGGACTCGACAGTGCGTACGACGGGTGCCAGGACTACGACCTCGTGCTTCGTCTGTCGGAGATCGCCGAGAGCATCGTCCACGTGCCTCGGGTGCTCTATCACTGGCGCCAGTCGGCGTCCTCGAGCAGCCTCGACACGGCGTCCAAGCCGTACGTCCAGGAGCGCACGCGCAAACTGCTGGCCGATACCATGAACCGGCGCGGAATTGCCGCCGATATCCTGAGCGCCAACATCCCGCACTTCTTCTACACGCGCCGCCGACTCGACTCGTCGCCGCCGGTCAGCATCATCGTGCCGTTCCGCGACGAACCGGCGCTGCTGGAGAAATGCCTCAACAGCGTGCTGACCCGGACCACGTACGGCGAGTACGAGATCATCGGAGTCAACAACCAGAGCGCCTCTCCCATCACGTTCGAGCTGATGGAGGCCTACCGCGCCAACCCGCGCATCCGCTTCGTGGATTACGACGATGCCTTCAACTTCTCGGCCATCGTCAACCGCGGCGCGGCCGAGGCGCGCGGCGACTACCTCGTGCTGCTCAACAACGACATCGAGATCATCACCTGGCAGTGGCTCGAGGAGTTTCTGCGCCAGGCGGCGAACCCGGGCACCGGCGCGGTGGGCGGCAAGCTGTACTACCCCGACAACACCATCCAGCATGCCGGCATCGTGGTCGGCATTGACGGCTACGCCGGGCACGGCCACAAGCACTTCGAGTGCCACGCGCAGGGTTACGGCAACCGCCTGCACCTGGTGCAGAACGTCTCCGCAGTGACCGGCGCCTTCATGATGGTGGCGCGCGACCTGTTCGAGTCCGTCGGCGGGTTCGACGCGCGGGAGTTCCCCGTCGCCTGCAACGACGTCGATTTCTGCCTGCGCCTGATCGAGGCCGGGTACTGGAACGTGTTCACCCCCTACGCCCGTGCCTACCACCTCGAGTCGGCGAGCCGCGGCTACGAGATGACCGAGGAGAAGCGCAAGCGTTTCGAGAAGGAGAAGGCGATCTTTCGGGACCGCCACCGCTGGATCCTCGACCTTGGCGACCCCTTCTACAACCCGAACCTGAGCCTCGATAATGAATCGTTCATGGTGAGCGTGCCGCGCGCCGAACTCGGGCAGGGCGAGTGATGCTCCGCGAGGAGGTTGGGGCGATGACCCCGGGTGCAGGACTGGTCTTTGCCCAGGACATTCCGGCGCGTGTGACCGGCTCGAACGCCCTCGTGATTCCCGTCTGCGGCTGGCTTGCAGGCGATGGCGACGAGGTGTCGCGGATCGAAGTCGAAGTGGACGGCCATCCGGCGCCGTCCCTTGGGCTCGATGAACCGCTGCCGAGGGGACTTTGGCCCGTACGCGCCGCCGAGGTGCCGGGCACGGCGCGCGGTTTCGCCGGCGATCTCGTGCTGCCGGCACGCGAGCCCGGCTTCACCCACGCGGTGACGTTGACGGCACTCACGCGACGTCACGATCGCCGGGCCAGTACGGTCCAATCCATCGAGCGGGCGGCGTTGACACCCGTGCAGCCGGCAACGCGCGGGCTGTCGCCGCGCATCGCCATATGCATGGCGGTGTTCAACCCCGACAGGCGCGCCTTCGCCGAACAGGTCGACTCGATCATCGCCCAGGAGCGCAAGGACTGGATCTGCATCGTCAGCGACGACGGATCGAACGACGACGGCCGCGCGGTCATCGACGAGGCGACCGCGGGTGATCCCCGGTTTTTTCTTGTACGCAACGCGCGCAACCTCGGTTTCTACGGCAATTTCGAGGCCGCGCTGGCACGGGTGCCGCCGGAGGTGGACTTCGTCGCGCTCAGCGACCAGGACGACCGCTGGTACCCGGGCAAGCTGGCGGTGCTGGCCGACGCCCTCGGCGACGGCGCGTCGCTGGCCTACTCGGACATGCGCATCGTCGACGACGGCGGCAGGGTCATCTCCGCGAGCTACTGGGGCTATCGGCGCAACTCGTGGACCAGCCTGCCGCTGATGCTGGTCGCGAACACCGTGACCGGGGCGGCCTGCATGATGCGCCGCTCGCTGGTCGACCTTTTGCTGCCTTTTCCGCCGCGCGTCGGCGACGCCTTCCACGATCACTGGATCGCCTGCGCGGCATTGGCCACGGGACGCATCGAGTACGTGGACCGACCGCTGTACGACTACGTCCAGCACGGCGGCAGCATCATCGGCCATTGCGGATTCGAGAAGCCGCGCCGCGCGAGCGGCGCGGCCCGCAATCCTCTGCGATACCTCAATCCCGTGAACGCGAAATCTCTGGCCGCGCGCTTCAGCGGTTCGGCGCTGGCGGTATACTGGCACGAGTGCCGGCGCATCGAATCGATCTGCCGCAACCTGCTCGAGCGTGCCGATATCGGCGCAGATGAACGCGAAGCGCTCGAAGCCTACGGCCGCGGCATGCGCTCCATGGCGTCGCTCATGGCGCTGAACCTGCGCACCCGGGACAGCGCCCGCCTGACCGACAACGCCGAACGCCGCCTTGCGCGCGGCTACCTCGTTCACGAACTCGCCAGGCGCCGACGCCGGGCCCTGCACTGAACACCGCCATGTCCCCGCTGCAACGCGCCATCGTTCGCTTCGCCAACTCGCGCTTCGCGCTGCCGGTCAAGGCAATGGTGCGCCGCATGCGCGAGAGTTACTACAACGCCGAGGTGCTCCGGCGTCCGGTTGCCAAGACCGCTCCGCTCAACGTCGAGGTGCGTGACGGTGCGCCGGTGCGTGTCAACCTGCTGATCCCCGAAATCAACTTCGCCCGCTTTTACGGCGGCTATATCGCCAAGTTCCAGCTCGCGCGCAGGCTGGTCCGGCACGGGCACCGCGTGCGCGTGATCACGGTCGATCAGTGCGTGAAGGATCTGCCCGCATGGCGCCGCGAGATCGCGGCCTACGAAGGGATCGAGGACGTTTTCGATCATGTCGAGGTGGCCTCGTGTTTCGATCGCTCGGTGCCGATCGACATGTCCCCCGACGACCGGCTGATCGCCACCACGTGGTGGACCGCGTACATCGCGAACGAGCTCTTGCCGCGTCTTGCCATCGACCGCTTCGTGTACCTCGTCCAGGAATACGAGCCGTTCACCTTTCCAATGGGCTCGTACTACGCGCTGGCGAACGCGAGCTACGACTTCCCTCACTATGCCCTGTACTCGACCGAGTTGCTCGAGGAGTATTTCAGGATCAACCGTATCGGCTACCTGCACCGCGACGGCGCCGCCGCGCCCGGCGAGTGCGATCATTTCGAGAACGCCACCATCAGCTACCCGGAGGAGCGCCCGCCGCTGCCCCGAACGGGAGCGGCGCGCAGGCTGCTGTTCTACGCGCGCCCCGAGGCCCACGCCGCGCGCAACATGTTCGAGGTCGGCTACCTGGCGCTGGCCGCAGCCATCGAGGCCGGTGTGTTCGATGACGGGGAGTGGGAATTCCACGGCATCGGATCGAGCCACGGCGACATTCCGTTGCCGCGCGGCAACACGCTGAAAATGCTGGGCAAGTTCGGCCTTCGCGAGTACCGCGAGCGACTCCTCGAATATGACCTCGGGCTCGCCCTGATGTACACTCCGCACCCCAGCCTGCTGCCCCTGGAGATGGCCGCCGCGGGGATGGCGGTGGTCACCAACGAGTGCCTGAACAAGACGCGCGAGAAGATGCGCCAGATCTCCCCGAACCTGCTGTGCGCGGAGCCGACCATCGGCGGCGTCGCCGCGACACTCGCGGAGGCGAGACGCCGGGTCGAGGACGTCGAGGCACGGCGCGCGGGCGCCGCGGTGCGCTGGGCCGACAGCTGGGACGAGGCGCTCGACGAGCGGCGCATGCAGGCCCTCGAGAGATGGTTGTCCGGCACGTCGCGCGATCGGGCCGCCGCGATATCCGGGAATTATCGAAATCCGTCATGAAAGCCAATTCCGCCGACAGCACCGCACCGGAGCTCTCCGTCGTTCTGCCGGTCTACAACGAGGAAGACAACCTCGTGCCGCTGTATGACGAGATCGTCGGAGCGCTCGCGGCGCTCGACTTCGAGATCCTGTTCATCGACGACGGCAGCACCGACCGCTCGGTCGAGCGGCTGCGCGACATCCAGGCTCGCGATCCGCGGGTTCGGGTCGTGGTGTTCCGGCGCAACTTCGGGCAGACGGCCGCCATCGCCGCCGGTCTCGACATGGCGCGGGGGCGGTTCATCGCCACGCTCGATGCCGACCGCCAGAACGATCCGGCCGACATACCCGCCATGCTCGACCGGCTCGGCGAGGGATTCGACATGGTGTGCGGCTGGCGCCACAAGCGCCAGGACGGGTTCTGGCTGCGGCTTCTGCCGTCGAAGATCGCCAACCGCATCATCTCCTACACCACGGACGTCAAGCTGCACGACTACGGCTGCACGCTCAAGGTCATGGATGCCGCCGTCGCCAAGCAGATCCGGCTCTACGGCGAGATGCACCGCTTCATTCCGGCGATCGCCAGCTGGGTCGGGGTGCGCATTTCCGAGATGAAGGTCAATCACCGGCCCCGCGTCGCGGGCCGCTCGAAGTACGGCATATCAAGGACCCTGCGCGTCATTCTCGACCTGATGACGGTGAAGTTCCTGCTCGGCTACGCCGGGCGGCCGATCCAGCTGTTCGGCTCGCTCGGCCTGCTGTCCGGATCGGTCGGTTTCGTGATGGTCGTGTGGCTATTGTTCGAGCGCCTGGTGCTGGACGAGCCCCTGGCCGGGCGGCCCGTGCTGCTGTTCGCCATATTGCTCGTATTCATCGGCCTGCAGTTCATCACCGTGGGGTTGCTGGCGGAGATGCAGACGCGCACCTACTACGAGTCCCAGGGCAAGCCGATCTACTCCATCCGCGAAGTCGTCGAATCGAGCGGCGCGGACGGCTGACGGCCCGGTACGGTATCCGGCAGCCGTCATGCGCGTCGCCGTCGTCATCGTGAACTACAACGCGGGAATGTACCTGTCCCGCTGCCTCGACGCTCTCGAGGCGCAGACGCGAGCGCCGGAAGCGGTCGTCGTCGTCGACAACGCCAGCAGCGACGGTTCGACGGACGCCCTGCACGGCCGGCCGGCCTGGATGCGGCTGCTGCCGCTGGCGGGCAACACGGGCTTCGCCCGCGCCAACAACATCGCGCTTTCGTTCCTCGACGGCTTCGACTACGTGGCGCTGCTCAACCCGGACACCGTGCCGGCGCCGGACTGGCTTCAGCGGCTGCTCGATGCCGCCGCCCGACATGATCCCGGGGATTTCTTCGGCTGCCTGATGCTCGGGTACGCGGACGGCGATCCCGTCGACGGCACCGCCGACGTCTACCACGTCAGCGGTTTGTACTGGCGCCGGGACCACGGCCGAAGGCCCGAGGACGCGAGCACCGTCGAGGAGGAGATCTTCTCGCCCTGCGCCGCCGCGGCCCTGTACCCGCTCAAGGCGGTGCGCGACGTCGGCGGCTTCGACGAGGACTACTTCTGTTATTCCGAGGACGTGGACCTGGGTTTTCGGCTGCGCGCGCGCGGTGCCCGAGCCTGGTACGTGCCCGCCGCGGTGGTGCGTCACGCGGGCTCCGGGGTGTCCGGCCGGCGCAGTGACTTCACCGTCTACCACGGGCACCGCAACCTCGTGTGGACGTTCGTGAAGAACATGCCCGGGCGCTACCTGTGGCTCTACCTGCCCCAGCACCTGCTGCTGAACCTGGTATCGCTGGTGCACTTCGCGCGCCGCGGACAGGCACGCACCATCGCCAGGGCCAAGCGCGATGCCGTGGCGGGGCTGCCGAGGGCGCTGGTCAAGCGGCGACGGCAGCGCTACCTTCGCCTTGTCGCGCCGTCGGATCTCGTTGCCCCCATGCACCGCGGGCTGATGACGCCGTATCGAGACCGCCATGGATGATCCCGCGGTCAGTGTCGTCGTGGTGAATTTCAACGCGGGGCCGATGTTGGCCGCCTGCCTGCGCGCCAGCGGCCGCGAGGCATTGCCGGTGCAGCGCATAGTGGTCGACAACGCCTCGGTCGATGACAGTGTCGAGTCGGTCGCCGCCTCGGCTGACCTTGGCGAAGTCGAGATACTGCGCAACGAACGCAATGTCGGCTTCGCCCGCGCCGTCAACGCGGGGGTTCTGCGTGCGCGTGCGCCGCTGGTGCTGGTCCTGAACCCCGACTGCATCGCGTTTCCCGGGGCGATCGGTGTGCTGGCTGCGACCATGGGGCGTCGCTCGCGGGCCGCCGTCGCCGGCGGACTGGTGGTCAACCCCGACGGCACCGAGCAGCGCGGCTGCCGCAGGCGCGACCCGACGCCCGGGCGCATCGCTCGCCGCATGATGTACCGCGTGGCGCGGCGATTCGGTGCGACGGACAACGGGGTGGACCTTGCCGGCACCGCGCTGCCCGCGGAAGCGGTCGAGGTCGACGCCGTGTCGGGGGCCTTCCTCATGCTTCGCCGTGACGTGTTCGAGGACCTCGGAGGATTCGACGAGGACTACTTTCTGCACTTCGAGGACCTCGACCTGTGCCGGCGCGTTCGCCGCAGCGGGCGCGACGTGCTGTTCGAGCCCGCCGCCCTCGCCGTGCACCTCAAGTCCGCCTCCGGGGGGGTCAGCGCCCGCACCGTCGCGGGTCACAAGCGTGACGGCCTCATCCGGTATCTCGACAAGTTTCATCAAGACGGCATGTCGCGACCCGTTCGCGTCGTTGTCCGGGCGATGGCGAGCGCCCACCTGGCCTCGGCTTCCCTGGCCCGGCCAGCAAGGGCAGGGCGAGGCGCACATCCCCCGGAACCCGCGGACGATCCGCGCCGGGCGCTGACGGCGGTCGAGGAGTTCCTGGCGGCGGGGCCCGGACAGTGGACGGTGGTGACCGGGGCCACGTCCGCGGTCGGGCGTTTTCTCGTCGACGGGCTTGCCAATCGAACCTGCAAGGTCCTCGCCATCACCCGCGGAACGCGAGCCGGTCGGCTCGAGGGCAATGCCTGGTGGGTGCGCCCGCAGTTCCTGGCGATTGCCGCCAATGCAAGGGTGAGAGAAATTCGCGCGTGGCTCCACGTGGCGCCGATCTGGGTGCTCGAGGAATTCCGCGACACCGCCCTGGCCCTTGGTCCGCGGCGCATCATCGCGGTCAGTTCGACCAGCATCGACACCAAGGGCGCGAGCGCCAGCGCCACGGAACGGTGCACCGTGGCGGCGCTCGAGGCCGGGGAGCGATGCGCGCGAGAGCTGGCCGCGCGATGTGGCGCGCCGCTGACGATCTTCCGTCCCGCCATGATTTACGGCACCGCCGCCAACCGGAACGTCGAGGTCATTCGCCGCTGGATCCGGTTGTTTCGATTCTTTCCCCTGGTTGGCACGGGTCGCGGCCGGCGCCAGCCGGTGCACGCGGCGGATGTCGCCTCGGCCTGCATCGCGGTTCTCGATCGGAGGGCGACTTTTGGTAAACTGTATCAATTGGCGGGAGCAGAAGTTATTGAATTCAAAGATATGATCGGCAGGGTGTTCGAAGCTGAATCGATGTCTCCGAGATTCGTTCGCGTGCCCGCGGGCGTGTTGAAGGCCGCCCTGGCCGGTCTCGGCAGGATCCCCGGCCTGCGATTCCTGACACCGGCCATGGTGGACCGCGTGGAACAGGACCTCGTCTTCGACATCGCGCCCGCGCGGGCCGACTTCGACTACGCGCCGCGGCGCTTCGAGCCGGCGCCCCGGCACCGTTCGTGAACGCGGCCGCCGCCTACGTCCTGTCTCCGTTGACCGCATTCGTGCTGTCCCTGGCCGCGGTGAAATACATGCTGGCGCACGGGGCGGGACTTGCCGCGGACGTGCCCAACGCCCGCAGCATGCATGAGCGCGTAGTGCCGCGCGGCGGAGGGGTCGCGTTCGTAACCGCGACGGTCGCGGTCGCGCTGGCGAGCCAGCTCGTGCTGTTTCCGGGCGCGGCTCCCGTCTGGTACATTGCGCCGTTTGCCGCCATGGCGGCCCTTGGTTGGGTCGACGACCGTCGCGGCCTCGGCATCTCGGTGCGCCTCGCGGTCCAGCTTGCTGCTGCAGGCTTTTCCGCCTGGCTCATGTTCGGGAGCGGCGCGGTCGGGGCGGGGGCGCTGGTGCTGTTCGCGGCGGTCGTGATCGTGATGGTCTGGGTCACCAACTTGTACAACTTCATGGACGGCATGGATGGCCTCGCGGCCAGCCAGGCCGTGATCGTGTTCACGACGTTCGGTCTCTGGCTCGCGTTTCGCGGCGCTGGCGCCGCTGCGTCGTTCTGCTTCATCACCGCCGCGGCCACGCTGGCGTTTCTCCTCGTCAACTGGCACCCGGCGCGCGTGTTCATGGGCGATACCGGCAGCCTCGCCCTGGGCATGGCAATCGCCGCGGTCGCTTTCGACGGCATGATCAACCACGGCATCGCCCCGGCGGCGTTCGCCATCGTCATGGGCGTGTTCCTGTTCGATGCCACGTTCACACTGCTGCGCCGCATGCTCGGCGGCGAGCGCTGGTGGCGACCGCACCGCTCGCACCTGTATCAGCGCGCGCAGGCGCTGGGATTCTCCCAGCGGGGAATCGTGGGCGCGGTCATCTCGATCGACGTCGTGCTGGCGTCGCTGGCGTCGCTCCTGGCCTTCGGTCGGACGAGTGCGCTGGCCGCATCAGTCGCGGCCGCCTTGCTGCTCGTCGCCCCGGCGGTGTGGATCACGCGCCGCGAGCGCTGCGCCGCGACCCCGTCGGTGACGTCGTGAGCGAGACACCTTCCAGGCGTTCGGAGTTCCTCGGCCGGCTGCGCAACCGGTGGAAGGTCCTCGTTCACGATGCGCTGATGATCCCGGTGGCGTGGCTTCTCGCCTACTGGCTGCGCTTCAATCTCGACACCATTCCCAGCCAGTTCCTCGACGAGGCCATCGACCTGATCCCGCTGGTGGTGGCAATCCATTTCGGCACCTTCCTGTTCTTCGGCACCCACCGCGGCATCTGGCGCTTCATCTCGCTGCACGACATCCTGGCCCTGATCAAGTCGGTGGTGATCGGCACCGCTCTGGTGGCGATCGCCATCTTCTTCGTCACCCGGTTGCAGCTCGTGCCGCGCAGCGTGTTCCTGCTGCACGGCCTGCTGCTCATGGCCCTGGTGACCACGCCGCGGCTGCTGTGGCGGTTGATCAAGGACCATCACATTCGCACCTCCGCGGACCGCAAGGTGCTGATCGTCGGCGCCGGCACCGCCGGCGAGCTGCTGGTGCGCGACCTGCATCGCGCCAACCCGCGCGTGTACGAGCCCATCGCCTTCGTCGACGACGATGCGACCAAGCGCGGCAAGGAGCTGCAGGGCGTGCGCGTGATGGGCAACTCCACCACCATCCCGCTGCTGGTGGAGCGGCTCGGCATCGACCTCATCATCATCGCCGTCCCCACGGCCACCGCTGAGCAGATCCAGCACATCGTGCGCTGGTGCGACAAGTCCGGCGCTCCGTACCGGATCCTGCCGCGCATCCACGAGATGATGTCGGACCGAGTCAGCACCAGCGACCTGCGCAAGGTGGAGATCGACGACCTGCTCGGCCGCAAGCAGGTGTCGCTGGACTGGTCGGTCATCCGCGACGAGCTCGAGGGGCGCCGGATCCTGGTCACCGGCGGCGGTGGATCGATCGGCAGCGAGCTGTGCCGCCAGATCGCCCGGCTGGCGCCGGAGCAGCTCGTGATCCTCGACCAGAGCGAGTTCAACCTGTACATGATCACCCTTGAACTCGGCGCCAGGTATCCCGAGCTGGCCATCGAGCCGCGCCTGCTGGACGTGCGCGACCGCGAGGCCGTGTTCCGCTGCATTCGCGAGCTGTCGCCTGAAGTGGTGTTCCATGCCGCCGCCTACAAGCACGTGCCGCTGCTCGAGGAGCAGGCGCGCGAGACCGTGCGCAACAACATCCTCGGCACCCGCAACGTGGCCGACGCCGCCCACGAGCACGGCGTCGGCGTCTTCGTGCTGATCTCCACCGACAAGGCGGTCAACCCGACCAGCTTGATGGGCGCCAGCAAGCGTATCGCGGAGATCTACTGCCAGTCGCTCGGACGCAGTTCGTCCACCCGCATGATCACGGTGCGGTTCGGCAACGTGCTCGGTTCGGCCGGCAGCGTGGTGCCGCTGTTCCAGCGCCAGATCGAGGACGGGGGCCCTGTCACCGTCACACATCCGGACGTCACCCGTTACTTCATGAGCGTGCGCGAGGCCTGCCAGCTGATCCTGCAGTCGGCCACTATCGGGTCCGGCGGTGAGATATTCGTGCTCAACATGGGTGAACCGATCAACATCACCTACCTGGCGCGGCAGATGATCCAGTTCGCCGGCAAGACCCCGGACGTCGACATCAGGATCGACTTCATCGGCCTGCGCGAGGGTGAGAAGCTGCACGAGGAACTGTTCCACGACGACGAGCGGCTCAGCGACACCGGCTACGAGAAGATCCTGCTCGCGCAGAGCCGCAGTGTCGCGCTCGACACCGTGTCGCTGGCCTGCGACGCGCTCGAGCGCTGTGTCGAGCGCTTCGACAATCCCGGCATGGAACGGCTGGTGCGCCAGCTGGTGCCCGAGTACCGCGGCCGCGGAAGCGACGACGGAATGGTGGTGGAGGAGGCGCGCGCATGATCACCCCGGTCATTCTCTGCGGTGGCGAGGGCACGCGTCTGTGGCCCATGTCGCGCGCGATGTATCCCAAGCAATTCCATCGCCTCGGCGGCGCCGGGACCCTGCTCGAGGAGACCATCGCCCGCCTCGACGCCGTCGACGGCGCCGGCGAGCCGGTCGCCGTGTGCGGCCTCGAGTTCCGCTTCCTGGTCGCCGAGCAGTTCCGGCGCCGTCAATGCGAGCGGTTTCGCCTGCTGCTGGAGCCGATGCCGCGCAATACCGCCGCCGCCATCGCCGCCGCCGCCCGGTATGTCATCGACCAGGGCCTGCCGCCGTTGCTGCTGGTCCTGCCCTCGGACCACGTCATCCGCGACACTGCCCGCTTCGGCGAGGCCGTGGGTGCGGCGGCCGCGGCCGCGGCCGACGGCGCCATGGTGACGTTCGGCGTCGCGCCGACCGCGCCCGAGACCGGCTACGGCTACATCAAGGCCGGCCCCGGCACCGGCTCCGCCCTCGCCGTGGAGCACTTCGTGGAGAAGCCCGAGCTGGCCGACGCCCGGGCGTACCTTGTAGAGGGCGGGTACTTCTGGAACAGCGGCATGTTCATGTTCGATGCCGCCGCATACCTGGCTGCCCTCGATCGGTTCGCCCCGGACATCGGGCGACACGCCGCCGAGGCGGTGCGACGGGCGCGAACGCGGCTGGAGTCGGTCTATCTTGATGCCGACGCCTTCGGCGAATGCCCGGCCACCAGCATCGACTATGCGGTCATGGAGCGGACCGATCGCGCCATGGTGGTGCCGCTCGACGCCGGTTGGTGCGATATCGGTTCGTGGCGCGGCGTATGGCAGGTAGGCGAGCGCGACCGCGACGGCAACGTCACCCAGGGCGACGTGCGGCTGAGGAACGTCACCAATTCCTGCGTGATCTCCGAGGACCGCCTTGTGGTGGCCGAGTCGCTGGACAACGTGGCCGTCATCGACACCCGGGACGCCACCTACGTCGCCTCCCTCGACGCCGCCCAGGGCGTGCGCGAGGTCGTCGCGGAACTCAAGGGCGACGGACGGCGCGAGGTGGAACACCATCCCCGGGTGTACCGCCCCTGGGGCTCGTTCGAGTCCATCGACGAGGGGGCGGGTTTCAAGGTCAAGCGGCTGGTGATCAACCCCGGCGCGGCCATCTCCCTGCAGTACCACCGGCATCGCGCCGAACATTGGGTCGTGGTGCGAGGCGTGGCCACCGTGACGCGCGGCGAGAAAACCTTCGAGCTTTCCCCCAACCAGTCGGTGGACATTCCCGCCGGACTGACTCACAAGCTGGCGAACGCGGGCAATGTGCCGCTGGAAGTCATCGAGGTGCAGTCCGGCTCCTACCTCGGCGAGGACGACATCGTCCGGCTCGAGGACCAGTACGGACGAGTCGAGGAGAATACTTAAGTGCTAGCCATAATCGGCGGCAGCGGCGCGGATCGCTTCGCGCCGCTGACCGATGTCGAAATAAGTGCCGTCGATACGCCGTGGGGCCGCCCCTCGGATCCGGTGTTGAAAGGAACCCTGAACGGCGCCGGCGTCCTTTTCCTGCCGCGACACGGCAAGGGACACAGGATTCCGCCTCACGCCATCAATTACCGGGCGAACATCCAGGCGCTCAAGGACTGCGGCGCGAGCGCCGTGGTGGCGATGAACGCAGTCGGCGCCATCAACGCTCAGCTCGCGCCGCCCGACCTGGCGCTGCCCGACCAGCTCATCGACTACACATTCGGCCGCGAGCACACCTACTTCGACGGCTCCACCGGCGAGATCAGGCATGTCGATTTCACCGAGCCCTACGACCGCGCGCTGCGCGAGCGCCTTGCCGAGGCGGCCGAAACGTTGGGTCTTCGCTGCTTCACGCCGTGCTGCTACGCCGCCACCCAGGGGCCGCGGCTCGAAACCGCCGCCGAGATCGACCGCCTGGAACGAGACGGCGCCGATCTCGTCGGCATGACCGGCATGCCCGAGGCTGCACTGGCAAGGGAAGTGGGCCTGCCTTATGCGGCGTTGTGCGTGGTGGTGAACATGGCGGCCGGCCGCGGCGAGGGCGAGATCACCATGGAGGAAATCGAGCGCAACCTCGTCGACGGCGTCGCCAATGCGGCACGGGTGATCTCGGCGGTGGTCGGACAGCAGTCAGCCGAAACGTAGCAACGCAGGGCGCCGATTCAGCGCATGCGTTGAATCGGCGCCGCGCCCGCCGAGGCAATCGCCTGCGCGAGCCCTGGCACTGTAGGAGCCTGCCTTGCA